>JAOPWV010000190.1 GCA_025965475.1 Frankiales bacterium
ACTTCCCGCTGCTGATCGACCTGTGGCAGCAGGGCCGGTTCCCGCTCGACCAGTTCGTCACCGAGCGGATCGCGCTGGACCAGGTCGAGGACGCCTTCCACAAGATGGAGCGCGGCGAGGTCCTCCGCTCCGTGGTGGTGCTGTGAATCGGCCCCCGGGCGGGGACCTGTGAGCGGCGACCGGAGCTTCTCGCCTCCTCCTGCGGGAGAGCGGCTGGCGCCGGATCTGGGCGTCGGCACGGTGCTCTCACGTCTGTCGGCGCTACCCCGTGGTGGCGTTCTGCCCGAGACGCACCCGCACGCCGACTCCGCGTCGGACGCTCTGACGCCGTTCCCGTACGCGCGCTGGACCACCGACCCGACGGGTGCCGCGCCGGCAGGCGGCCCGATCCGCCTGGCCGGCCGGACGGTGACCGCGCAGGTCGACGTGGGACGAGGCGGGCGCCTCGTCTCCTTCGGTCCTGCCGACGAGGTTGTCCCCGGCCGCCCTTCGGACGTCCCGGTCAGTGACCGGCTGTTCGCCCGCGGGCTGGGCCTGCGTGGCGGCGTGGAGTGGAACCCCTCGTCGTTGCAACGTTCTCCGTTCGGCCTCGACCCGCTGCCGGCTGTTGACATGCCGTCGGTGCTGGGCGGCCCACGGCTCCGGCTCCGGGAGTACGAGCGCCGGTCGGGGTGGACGTTCCAGCTCGACATACACGTTCTGGACGATGTCCCCGCACTGCTCGTGGCGGTCCGCCAGCGCCGGCTTTCCGGCCAGCGCGATGCGGCGTACGCGACCAGCCTGGACGCTGCCGATGTCGTGCTCCCGGGGCCGGACGTCGAACCGGTGCGGTGGACCGGCATCCAGCTGGCCGGGCGGCGGATCTTCTTCCTCCCGTCCGAGAGGCGCACGCTGGAGAACGACGACTCGGGGATCAGCATCCGGCGGCCACCGACGGAGGGCACGGACTGTGAGGAGCATTGGGAGGTCCTGGCCCTCGACGACGCGGCCTGCGTGAGCGATCTGCGGCTGTGCGGGATCCGCGCCCTAGCGGCGCTCGACGACCCGGTGCCGGGGGCGGACGTCAGCGGTTCCGGCTGGGCGGCGCTGGAGGTCGAACGGCGGTCCCGTCGTGGACCTGCGGTGGAGTTGGGCGCTACCGGGTGCGTTCCTCCGGCGGTGCTGGGTCAGGACGAGCTGCGGTGGCGGCACCTGCTCGACGACGAGGGCCTGGGAATCAGGGACCGGGTGAACGCTGCGGATCCGGGTCTGGCCGCGGGCGAGGACTGGGAGGCCGAACTCCGCCGGGCCCACGCGCGTGAGGCCATGGGGGATTGGCGGGTGCATCTGCGCCTGGGTGAGTGGTCCTTCCTCCACGGCGAGATGGCCGCAGCGGCGGAACGCTGGGAGTGGGCGAACGCCCTCCGACCGACCATGTGGGCCGAGCGCAATCTGGGCCTTACCGCCGCCCGGCGCGGTCAGTACAACCAGGCCGCGGTGCACTACCTACGGGCCCACCGCATGGACCCGTCGGATCCTGAGCTGGCGGTCGAGGCGATCGGAGTACTGCTGGCTGCAGGTAGGGCCGCCGACACCGAACGCGTCCTGGACCGCATGATGCTCGCAGGTCAGGCCGCCTCGGCGCAGTACTGGCTGCTTGCGGCCGAGTGCGCGGGTCGACAGCATGACCGGTCGGGGCGGGACAGAGCGCTGGAATCCGCGCGCGGTTGCGCTGACAGCGTCGTGTTCGAAGGCTGGGCTGCCGCGGTGGCCGGGTGAAGTCCCCGGCCTTGCAAACTCCGGTTGTGCCGAGATCGACGCCTGCAAGGTCGGCGGCCGCGAGCGTCGCGTCCGCTACGGCCTCATCGCAGGTGCGGGGTCATGGCTAGGGATAGGTCGGACTTTTGTCCACCGGCGGGCAGTACCGGACGGAGGCGGCGTCGTACTCCTTCGCGTATCCCTTTTCGCTACGGGTGGTCGCGTCTGCGCGCTTCCTGTGGCTGTTGCAGTCCTTGCGGGGTCGCTGCGGCCCTCCCGGTAGCCCTGCCGATAGCCGCAGCTGTAGCCGGAGTCGCGACAGCCCGGAACGCCCCTGCACAGCAGTGGCCGATGTGGTCGTGGTCTGGCCGGCGATCGCGGCTGGTGCGCCGACCAGGGCTGACCCGGACAGGCAGAGCAGGAGCAGGGGCGTGGCGAGCGAGAGCCGGTTCGTGGTGCGCATGAGTTCTGCTTGGCCAGGCGGGAACCAGGCGAGATGAGGCCCAGTCCTGCCGTGCGCGGCCGTAACCGGGCTCCGGATGGACCCCGCGGAGTGAGTGGCCCATCGGTCAGTGGGCTCTGCCGATGTCGGCGCTGTCTGCCGACCGGCTCCGGATTCCCTCATGGGTAGCGGAGCACGGTAAACCTCACCAAGACCCCGGGCGAGGCTCCGTTTCAAAGGTGTTTCACGGGCTTCGGCCGTGCAGACCTGCCGCCTGCCGCTCCGTGGTCCTCGCGATCGGGAGCCGTAGGCCGGTCCCGACGAGGTGCCGGCCCGTCACTGGGGCTGGGGGGTCGTCGCCCTCGTCCTGGGCGCACGCGGGACCCGGGACAACTCCACCGCCTCGGCCGCCGGTGCCGGACTCCCGAGCAGGTAGCCCTGCACGGCGTCGCACCCGAGCCGCCGTACCTCCGCGAGCTGCTCGGGTCGCTCGACACCCTCGGCGACGACCATCGCGCCCGTCCGGTGGGCCAGGTCGATCATGCCGGCCAGCAGGTCGGTGCTGGACCCGGGCCGGCCGAGCGGCGAGATGAAGCTGCGGTCGATCTTGACGATGTCCGGCGGCAGCTCGTGCAGGCGAGTCAGCGAGGAGTACCCGACCCCGAAGTCGTCCAGCGCGAGCCGGACGCCGAGCCGGCGCAGTCCCTGCAGGGTCGCCGCGGTCGCGTCCGGGTCCTTGTAGAGGCGGTTCTCCGGCACCTCCAGGACGAGCTGCGCAGGCGCCAGGCCGTGCCGCTCGAGCATGCGCGCCAACTGATCGGCGAGCCCCGGCGTGGTGAGCTGGTCCATGCCCGCGTTGACCGCGACGAACAGCTCGTGCGGGTGGGCGAGTTCGGTGGCCAGCAACGTCAGCGTCCGCTCCAGTACCCACTCGTCCAGCGTGCGCAGGAGACCGGCGTGCTCCGCGGCTGGGATGAAGCGCTCGGGAGGCACGGCCTTGCCGTGCCGGGTCCAGCGCGACAGGGCCTCGAAGCCCAGCAGGGACCCGGCGGGGGTGAACATCGGCTGGAAGTGGACGTCGATGCTCCGCGTCACGATCGCCTCGCTCACGTCCGAGCGCAGGTCGAGTTCGTGGGAGCCGTCCGTCATGCCCTCCTGGTACGCGAGCGCGATGCCCTTGCCGGCCCGCTTCGCCGCGTACATGGCCAGATCGGCCCGCCGCAGCAGGTCCTCTCCGCTGAGCCGTGCCGGGCCGTCGCCGAGGAGGGCGATGCCGATGGAAGCGTGCCACCGACAGCCGCCTGCCCTGCAGATGGACCGGCTGGTCGAGCGCGTGCAGGATGCGCCGGGCGAGGCCGGTGGCATCACTGTCGTCCTCTGTGAGTACGGCGAACTCGTCCCCGCCCAGTCGTGCGACGGTGTCCCCTTCACGCGTCGTTGCGCGCAATCGCTCCGTCACCTGGACGAGCAGTTCGTCGCCGGCGGCGTGGCCGAGGCCGTCGTTCACGCTCTTGAAGTCGTCGAGGTCGAGCAGCAGTACGGCAACGGGCCGCGGGGTGCGGTGGTGCAGTTCCACCGCGTGCGCGACCCGGTCGATGAAGAGCGCACGGTTGGCCAGGGAGGTCAGCGAGTCGTGGAAAGCCTGGTGCTGGAGTTGCTCCTGACCGTCCAGCACGCGCTGTACCAGTCGCCGGTTGTCGATCAGCGTCAGGAGCTGACGGAGCAGCAGGACGAACACCAGCCCGGTGCCGACCACGAGGGTCGGGTTGGTCAGGCCGGGCCGCAGCTGCCGGATGGCGACGCCGACGGCGACGGCCACCGGAATGTAGGGGAGTGCCGTCACCACCCACGACGTCTGCGCGGGGCCGCGTCGATCGCCGCCGGGCCGGTCGCGCACGGCCGCCTCGAGCAGCAGCAGGTACGCCGCCAGGTAGCCGATGTCGATCAGGTTGCCCGTCTGGTAGCGATCCGACGCCGCGAGGTAGACGTAGGCGCTGTCCGACAGGGCCAGCAGGGCCAGGCCCGCACCGAGCAGCCCTGGGCCGAGCCGCCCCGGTGTCCGCGTCACGAGCAGCAGGACGGTCGTCAGGAGGACGAGGTCGCTGACCGGGTAGGCGAGCGACAGGGCGAAGGCGGGGGTCCAGGCGCCGCCCGCGCCGAAGGTCGGGCCGAGTGTGTTCGGCCAGCTGATGTTGAACAGCGACCCGCTCACCAGGAGCCCGTCGAGAACGGTGCGCAGCCGGCCCTGCCCGGCGAACAGCGTCGACGGGCGCAGCAACAGCGCGGCCAGCGCGAGGACCGGGAAGGTCAGGTAGGCGACGTCGGCGACTGAGGGGAAGGGCGTCTCCCGGTGCAGCACCAGCTCGTACCAGGCCCAGGTGCCCTCGCCCAGCGCCGCGGCGGCGAAGGACGCTGCCATGAAGGTCCACGAGGTCCGCGCGCGGCCTTGGAGCGTCCGGGCGCGCAGCGTCGCTGCCGCCGTCGCGCCGAGTGCCGCCGAGAAGATGGACAGGTCGTCCACTGCCGTGACGGCGGTCTCGCCGGGGTGCAGCAGCAGGACCAGCCCGAAAGCCACGAGCGCGGTCGCCAGTACGCAGCCGCGCGCCGCCGCTCCACGCATCTCCGCCGCCCCCCAGGATCGCCGATCCTGACCTCATCGGTAGTTCCGGGAGCGTCACTGGAGAGCAGACATGACAAACCGCCCGAAGGCGCCCCTGGTTCTAGCCCCGATGGGCCACGGACACTATTGCCGACGGGATGACTCGCAGGGCGTCATGCATCGAGCGGCGGAGCCGTCCCCGTCCTGGGTGAGGACCGCTTGAGGGGGGCAGCTGCGGCGCGCTAGTCCGACCCGACTGCCTGGCGGATGCGCGATTGACCACGTCCGGGTCCATCGTGATCATTTCGCGGCCACCGGTGCCGTCGCCGCCTTGATGGGCACTAGCGTGCGGCAGATGTCAGCGGTCACGCTCGACGAGGTGGCGGAAATGCTTCGCCGGTACAACCCGCGCCGCTACCAGGCCAGCCTCTTCCGGGTCTATGAGGATGCGCAGCGCATTCTCGGCGGGCACACCCTCAGCACCCTCGGCTACGACTTGCCGACGCTGGCTGTCCTGATGGTTGCGGCCAAGCGGCCTCGTTCAGCCTGAGGCGCGTGTCAGGTCGCCCGGACGCCGTCGGCTGCGCTGCGCAGCGCCGCGAGGTCGACCTTGCTCATCCCGAGCATCGCCTGCATCACGCGCCGTGCCCGCTCCGGGTCCGGGTCGGCGAACACCTCGTCCATGCCGGTCGGTACGACCTGCCATGACAGGCCGTACCTGTCCTTGAGCCAGCCGCACTGTCCTTCCTCGCCTCCGTCGGTCAGGCGCTGCCAGTAGTAGTCGACCTCGTCCTGGTTCTCGCAGGTGATCTGGAAGGAGACGGCTTCGGTGAACGGGAACTGGGGGCCGCCGTTGATGCCGACGAACCGCTGCCCGGCCACCTCGAACTCCACCGTCATCACCGTCCCGGCCGGTCCGGGGCCGGCCTCGGTGTAGTGGGTGACGGCGACGATGCGCGACCCCTTGAAGACCGAGGCGTAGAAACCGGCGGCCTCTTCGGCCTCGGTGTCGAACCACAGGTTGGGGATGATCTTCGACTGCATGGCGCTGCGTCCTCTCGTACGGCGGGAGATGCTGCCCTTGAGACGACCGGCGCAGGCAGAACTCATCGTCTTCTCCTTGGCCGTTGCCGCGCTCGACAGCGAGCGAGCGCGATCGGAGCCGTGGGCGGGCCGCGCAGCCCCAGGCCGCCTGGCCTGGTGCCTTGCGTCCGAGCCGCTGGATGTGGCGAGCGACACCCGACGTGCGAGGCCGCCCCGTGGCGGGTCCTCGGAGATCGTGACGACGAGGTCGGTCATCGCCTACAAACGACACTGCGGCCCTGCCCCGAAGGGCAAAGCCGCAGGCCAGAACGGGTGCGCCGCCAGGGACTTGAACCCCGAACCCGCGGATTAAGAGTCCGCTGCTCTGCCAATTGAGCTAGCGGCGCGTGTCGAACCGGGCGCAACGATAGCAGGATCGCGTGGCCGGGATGAGCCAGCCGGTTCCGGTCGCGGGAGGCCGCAGGACGGGACGTTTCGGGCGGCGTGATACACGGCATCAGCGTGTCGGAGGTTGGAGTCCGGAAAGTGGGCACACACTCCGCCATACGGGGCCTTCTTATCGGCGACCATCTGCCGATGAGAAGGTGCCAACGCCGATACAGGAGGACGGGCCCATGACCACGACCGCCGCTGCGCAGCACGTCTTCAGCGCGCTGGACCGCTGCGACCGCTGCGGTGCCCAGGCCTTCGTCCGCGCCGTACTGGCCTCCGGCGACCTGCTGTTCTGTGCCCACCACGGCCGCGAGTACGGCGCGGCACTGGCCGCCTCCGCCCTCGTCGTCGAGGACGGCACGGACAGCATCAACACGCGTCCGAGCCCGTCCGCGTACTAGACCGTCGGCGTACCCGCGTGCGGGCCCGCGGGCTCAGGTCCGCAGGCCCTCGGCGCGGCGCGCAACCTGGAGCAGCTGGTCGTAGTCGTCCGGGTGCAGCTCCGCGAGCTGCTCCCAGGCCGTCCGCTTGGCCCGCCGTTCGCGCGCCTCGAGGTCCCCGCTACCGACCGCTCCCGCCATGGTGCGCCGCGGTCCGGTAGGCACGGGGCCCGCGGTCGACGTGACCTTGCGCGTGACCGCCGCCGCCTTCTTGCGCGGCGGTGGTCCGGCCGCACAGGCCACGCACACCGTCGCCTCGCCGTCGTACTCGTCCACGGACTTGACCTTGCGACACGTGTCGCACCGCCGCCAGCTACTCATCGACCCGATTTCGCACGGTTACCACCGTACGACGTGTTCGGTTCGGCTTGAGCGGGCGGCTCTGGTGCGGCAGGTTGCGATCACACAGGCGCAACAGCGAGGAGAGCCGTCGTGTCGGACCGGGTCGTCAGCACCATGCAGGACCATCAGCTCACGATCACCGAGCTGCTGAGGCACGGATCCACGGTCTACGCCGGCAGTGTCGTCACGACCTTCGAGGGCGACACCACCCGCAGCGTGACCTACGCCGAGCTCGGCGAGCGGGCCCACCGCCTCGCCGGGGCGCTTGCCGGGCTGGGGGTGGGTGACGGCGACCGGGTCGGGACGTTCCTGTGGAACACGCAGGAGCACCTGGAGGCCTACCTCGCGGTGCCGTCCATGGGTGCGGTGCTGCACACCCTGAACCTGCGGCTGTTCGCCGAGCAGCTCGAGTACGTGATCAACCACGCGGAGGACAAGGTCGTCATCGTCGACGCGACGGTGCTCCCGTTGCTGGTGAAGGTGGCTTCCCAGCTCGGGAGCGTCGAGCACTACGTCCTGATCGGGGACGGCGACACCAGCGGGCTCGGTGAGGTCCCCGTGCACCGGTACGAGGAGCTGCTGGCCGCCGCCGCTCCGACGTACGACTGGCCCGAGCTGGACGAGCGCACCGCGGCCGCCATGTGTTACACGAGCGGCACCACCGGCAACCCCAAGGGCGTCGTGTACAGCCACCGGTCGATCTACATGCATTCGACGTCCGTCGTGAGCGGCAACACGTTCGCCCTGAGCGAGGCGGACTCCGTGCTGCCGGTTGTGCCGATGTTCCACGCCAATGCGTGGGGACTTCCGTACGCCGGGTGGATGGCCGGCTGCGACTTCGTCATGCCCGGACGGTTCCTGCAGGCCGAGCCGCTGGCCAGGATGATCAGCGAGCTGCGCCCGACCTTCGCGGGCGGGGTCCCGACGATCTTCAACGACCTGCTGGCGTACGTCGACGCGCACGAGACCGACCTGTCGTCGCTGCGGCTCGTCGTCTGCGGCGGGTCGGCGGTGCCGCGCGCCCTCATGCAACGGTTCGAGGAGAACCACGGCCTGCGGATCGTCCAGGGCTGGGGGATGACCGAGACCTCGCCGCTCGCGGCGGTCGCGCACATGCCGAAGGGCGCTCCGCCGGAGGAGAAGTGGGCCTGGCGGCCCCGGACCGGCCGCGTCGCGATGGGCGTCCGGCTGCGGATCGTCGGCGACGACGGGCAGGAGCTGCCCTGGGACGGCGAGGCCGTCGGGGAGATCCAGGTCAAGGGTTCCTGGGTGACGGCGTCGTACCACCTCGATCCCGACCCGGCCAAGTTCCAGGACGGATGGCTGCGGACGGGGGACGTGGCCTCGGTCCTGCCCAACGGGTTCGTGCAGATCACCGACCGCAGCAAGGACGTCATCAAGTCCGGCGGCGAGTGGATCTCGTCGGTCGACCTGGAGAACCAGCTGATGGGTCACCCGGCCGTCTACGAGGCGGCGGTCGTGGCGGTGCCGGACCCCCGGTGGGACGAGCGGCCGCTCGCCTGCGTCGTGCTCCGTCCCGAGGCCACGGCGACGCCGGACGAGCTACGCGAGTTCCTCGGCGGCAAGGTCGCGCGCTGGCAGCTGCCCGAGCACTGGACGTTCATCGAGGCGGTGCCGAAGACGAGCGTCGGCAAGTTCGACAAGAAGGTGCTGCGCAAGCAGTACGCCGACGGTCAGCTCGCCGTGACGACGCTGGCGTCGACCGTG
The DNA here is from genome assembly GCA_025965475.1 of Frankiales bacterium. GTDB lineage: Bacteria > Actinomycetota > Actinomycetes > Mycobacteriales > SCTD01 > RYN-124. The sequence goes on from JAOPWV010000190.1 coordinate 8,765, forward strand.
GGCTGAGCCGCCCCCGACGCGCGTTGCGGCGCTCTGTGAACGGCCGCTAACGTGTCGCGCATGAAGTCGACTCTCTACGAGCCCGAGCACGAGGTCTTCCGTGCCTCGGTCCGCGCGTTCATGGACCGGCACGTGAAGCCGTTCCATGGCGAGTGGGAGAAGGCCGGCATCGTGGACCGGTCGGTCTGGCTCGAGGCCGGCAAGCAGGGACTGCTCGGCATGGATGTCCCCGCGCAGTACGGCGGCGGCGGGGTGAAGGACTTCCGCTACAACGCCGTCGTCACCGAGGAGATCATCAGCTGCGGGGCGAGCGGGATCGGTTTCGGCCTGCACAACGACGTCGTGGCGCCCTACCTCATCGACCTCACGACGGAGGAGCAGAAGCAGCGCTGGCTGCCCCCGTTCGTGACGGGCGAGATGATCACCGCGATCGCGATGAGCGAGCCGGGTGCCGGCTCGGACCTGCAGGGGCTCACGACCAGCGCCCGGCAGGACGGGACGGACTTCATCCTCAACGGCTCGAAGACCTTCGTCACCAACGGGATCAACTCCGACCTGGTGCTGGTCGTGGCGCGGACGGACCCGGAGGCGGGCGCGCGCGGATTCAGCCTGCTGGGCGTGGAGCGCGGCATGAAGGGCTTCGAGCGGGGCCGCAATCTGGAGAAGATGGGCCTCAAGGCGCAGGACACCGCCGAGTTGTTCTTCGACGATGTCCGGGTGCCGGCCGCGAACCTCGTCGGCGAGCTCAACGGCGGCTTCATCCACCTGATGAACGCCCTGCCGCAGGAGCGCCTGTCGATCGCGGTGGTCGCGGTGGCGGCCAGCCGCAAGATCTTCGACATCACGCTCGAGTACTGCAAGGAGCGGACCGCGTTCGGCCGCAAGGTCGGGTCGTTCCAGCACAACCGCTTCGTCCTGGCGGAGATGGCCACCGAGATCGAGATCGCCGAGACGTACCTGGAGAAGGCGGTCCGCGAGCACAATGCAGGGCGCTTCACGGTGCAGGACGCCGCGATGGCCAAGTGGTGGACGACCGAGCTGCAGAAGCGGGTCATGGACCAGTGCGTGCAACTGCACGGTGGTTACGGCTACATGCTGGAGTATCCGGTTGCCAAGGCATTCCTCGACTCGCGCGTGCAGACGATCTACGGCGGGACCACGGAGATCATGAAGGAGATCATCGGGCGGTCTCTCGGTGTCTGAGCCGGACGTCGGCGGCTGGATCGGCGACAATGTGAAAGGCGCGGTCGGACCGGTTCTCCCTCCGCACTACCCGACCTGTCTGGGCTGCGGACCCGACTCGCCGCAGGGCTTCCACCTGCAGGCCGTGCGGGAGGGCGACGAAGTCGTGGCCGAGCACGTCTTCGAGGACCGGCACAGCGGGGCGCCCGGCATCGCCCACGGCGGTGCGGTCGCGACCATCGTGGACGACCTGCTCGGGTACCTGCTCTTCATCGTCCGGGAACCGGGTGTCACCCGCCGGCTGGAGGTCGACTATCTCAAGCCGGTGCTGATCGGTGTGCCCTATCGGATCCGTGGCCGGGTCGACAGCCGGGATGGGCGCAAATGCTGGGTGTCCTGCATCTTCACCGGCCCCGACGGGGAGGTCGCGGTCACCGGCCGCGCGCTCTTCATCGTGGTCGACGTCGCGCACTTCGCGGTGGGCATGACGAAGGGGGACGGTCGCTCGCCGATCGTGCCGTAGCCGGGCCGTCAGCCTGCGTCGTCTTCGTGCTCGTCGTAGTGGCCGGCGTGCTCGGCATGCAGGTGGCCGTCGTGGACGTAGTCCAGATGGTCCCCGTGCTGCACGCTGTCGTGCCCGCAGCCCTCGCCGTGAACGTGGGTGTGATCGTCGGCGTCGTGCCGTGCGTGGTCACTGGTCGTCATGCTCCGATTCTCCCGCCGGTAGGTGCCGACAGGCAACGGCCAGCTCCTAGACTTGGACCGTGGCCGATCGGAAGCCAACCGGTCTGAGCTGGGAGTCGTGGGTCGAGCGGACGATCCGCGAAGCCCAGGAGCGCGGTGCGTTCGACAACCTGCCCGGCGCCGGCAAGCCGATCCCGGGACGGGGCGAGGCGTACGACGAGCTGTGGTGGGTGAAGCAGAAGCTGGCCCGCGAGAACGTGTCGTTCACGCCGCCGGGTCTGGCGCTCCGCAAAGAGGTCGAGGACGCCCTGGACCGGCTGGCGGAGGAGCCCTCCGAGGCGGCGGTGCGGGCCATGGTGGCGCGCCTCAACGACAAGATCGTCGACGCGAACCGCAAGGCCATGAGCGGCCCGGCCCCGAACCTCATGCCTCTCGAGCAGGAGCGAGTCGTCAGCAGGTGGCGCGAGCGGCGACGCTAGCCTTCGGTCAGAGCTGGGGGGTGTGGCGCACCAGCAGCGCGGCCATCGCCATCCGGCGCAGCAGACTGGTCATCCGGTCCGCGGGAACGTCCGCGTGCACCATCGCGGTCGCGTTGAGCATCGTCAGCGTGGCCGTCACAGCCACCGTCACCTCGGCGGCCGGTAGGTCGTCGCGCAGCTGCTCGACCACGGTGCGCCACGGCAGCTCGTACGCCCGCTGGCGTCGGCGCAAGGAGCGGCGCACCTCGTCGGACAGGGCCCGCTGTTCCCGGGCCCAGACACCGAGCAGGGCCCGGCTGCCCACGGCGAAGTCGACGTGGAGGTCGACCAGCGCCTCCAGGGCCGTGCCGGGATCGGTATGCGCACCGGCAATGTCGCGGGCACCGTCGAGCATCGTGGTCATCGCGCGGTCGCACAGTGCCTCGAGCAGGGCCTGCTTGCTGCGGAAGTGGCGGTACACGCCCGGCCCGCTGATCCCCGCTGCCGCGCCGATGTCGTCGATGCCGACGGCGTGGTACCCGCGCGCGGCGAACAGGTCCGCCGCCGACTGCAGGAGCAGCTCGCGGCGAGGTCGCTCGGTCGTCGGGGTGGCCACCGGGTCAGGTTAGTGCCCGTTCACTGACCTCGCCCCACCCCGGCGTGATCATGGTCCTACCCAAGACCAGACGCCCAGCATGGCCCATGATCATGGCCGGGGTCGGGGTCTAGGTGAGGTCGTCCCCGTCGGCCTTCGCGGCCTCGGTGTCGGTCGTGGCGCCGCCGGACTCGCGCTCGAAGACGTCCTCGGCCTGGAGGTCGCTGGAGGTCTGCTCGCCGACCTGGCTGGCCAGTTCCTGGTCGTCGACGCCGGCGCCGGCCGGTCGGGTCGTTCCTGCGTCGGTGGCGGGCTGCTC
>JAOPWV010000003.1 GCA_025965475.1 Frankiales bacterium
GATCCCGAAATGGGATGCGCTTGTGCGGACCTGGCGCTCGTAGTCAGCCCATCCGGCCAGGACCGCGGCGTCTGGACGCTCGTACGCGATCGCCGCCAGTTGTTCGTCTATCAGTGGCCGACCCGCTCGCCCCAGCGCAGGGTCAAGGGGCAACTGGCTGCAATGCTGAGCGTCTTGCACCGCGGGGGGATGCGTGTCAACCCCTTCCGTCCGGCTCACCGATGCATGGCCCTTCGCGGCAGCCTCGCCAACTTCCCGGGCACCTGCCCCAGTCTGAGCGGCCTTTCCGCTGCTTCGAAACTCAGTGTCTACCAGCCGGACACGCTCAAAGATGTTCTCGCGAAGAAACATCAGCACTCGCATCCCGTGGTTCTGGCTGTTGATTTCCACACAGGCATACATCATCGCGGCCAAGTAGATGACCGCGAGTTCACTTCCATCCCAAAACTCGTCGATCGCATCAACGAGCACCGTGCATGGCATCGACCGCAAGGATTGCAGTTGGGACATCTCTCGCCCCAAAGCCTTTGGCACTTTTATAGCCCGAACCCGATCGGGATCATCGCCGTCAGCCAGAAGCGACGTCAACTGCTCGATAAAGGCCAGCGCACGAAGGCCGAAGTCGTAGTCGGAGAACTCCTTCACGTCGACGAGGATTTGATGCGCCTGGGCTCTGCTGCCGCGAGATGCGTTCCAAGCGAAAAGCGCCTCGTCCTGCAGCGTACGTCGAAAAGCTGCGGTCAAGGAGCGGAACGGGCGCTGGTTTGCATCCTTGAATTCGTCCAGCGAAAGCGCACCGCTGGATGGAGAAAAGATCTCCGGACGTACAACAATCACGTTACTTATTGAGGATTCTACGAAGCGCGTGATCGTGGCCTTGCCGGTGCCGCGGCGGCCCACGAAGAAGCAGTGGGGTTGCTGTGATCGAGCGCGGCGTTGAGTGCCGGAGTTCGAACGAACACGCTGCTATTCGCAAGCAGCGTGTCGTACTCCGCGAACGACTGTCCGAGGTGCACCCGCTCCAGCGCACGCTTGGGCAATCCCCGTGTAACGTCCGATTTCGCCACGATGCTCTCCGAGTCCGGTAATGCAAGGAGCTGCATCCTGCCCGATACCGGCACAGGGCCAGCACGACGCGACTGATTGGCGATTGGTCGTTTATTTCTACACGGAAAGGGGCCTGCTCAAGATGATTGTGATGACGCGCCGCTACCCGGACCAGCCGCATCTATTTGGCGCGGCTCGTCCCTGGCCGGCAACGGGGTAGGGGGCTCACGGGGAACGACGCGAGGAGCACGCATGGAGTACGTCCGGCTCGGGTCCACCGGGCTCGAGGTGTCACGCATCTGCCTGGGCTTCATGAGCTACGGCGACCCGCAACGCGGCAACCATCCGTGGAGCCTGGATGAGCAGGCCAGCCGGCCGTTCGTGCAGCGGGCACTCGAACTCGGCATCAACTTCTTCGACACGGCGAACGTCTACTCGGACGGGTCGAGCGAGGAGATCCTCGGCCGCGCGATCAAGGACTACGCCGGCCGCGAGGACGTCGTGATCGCGACGAAGGTGCACGGGCGCATGCGGCCCGGCCCCAACGGGGCGGGCCTGTCCCGCAAGGCGATCCTGACCGAGATCGACAACAGCCTGCGCCGGCTCGGCATGGACTACGTCGACCTGTACCAGATCCACCGGTGGGACTACGCGACGCCGATCGAGGAGACGCTCGAGGCGCTGCACGACGTCGTGAAGGCGGGCAAGGCGCGCTACATCGGCGCCTCGTCGATGTACGCCTGGCAGTTCAGCAAGGCGCTCTACACGGCCGAGCAGCACGGCTGGACCCGGTTCGTGAGCATGCAGAACCACTACAACCTGCTCAACCGCGAGGAGGAGCGGGAGATGCTCCCGCTGTGCCTGGACCAGGGCGTCGGGGTCATCCCGTGGAGCCCGCTGGCCCGGGGCCGCCTCACCCGTGACTGGGACGAGGAGACGGCCCGCTCGGACACCGACGAGTTCGGCAAGACGCTCTACGCGCCGTCGGACCAGGTGATCGCCGAGCGTGTCGCCGAGGTGGCCACCAAGCGCGGCGTCCCGCCGGCGCAGGTGGCACTGGCCTGGCTGCTGTCGAAGCCGGCCGTCACCGCCCCGATCGTCGGGGCGACCAAGCAGCGGCACCTCGAGGACGCGGCCGCGGCGGTGTCCCTCACGCTGACCCCGGAGGAGATCGCCGCCCTCGAGGAGCCCTACCAGCCCCACGGGACGGTCGGCTTCGCCTGACCGTCACCTCATGTCATCATGTGTGGACATCATGTGATGACAAGGACGGCGTATGACGACGGCTTCTCTCCCCCTTCCCTGGCGGCTGCAGCTGCTCGTGCCCGCACTCGTGGTCATCGCGATGACGGCGGTGGTGGTCAGCAGCCTCGGGGCGCCGCTGATCCCCACGCTCGCCGTCACCGACCACGTCTCGCTGCCCACGGCCCAGTGGTCGCTGACCGTCACCCTGCTCGTGGGCGCCGTCGCGACCCCGACCATGGGCCGTCTCGGTGACGGGCCACACCGGCGGCAGGTGATCCTCACCGCGCTCAGCGTCGTGGTGCTCGGCAGCGTGCTCGCCGCCCTGCCGCTGTCGTTCGGCTGGCTCGTCCTCGGCCGGGGCCTGCAGGGCATCGGCCTCGGGCTCATCCCACTGACCATCGCCACCGCCCGCGACGCGCTGCCTCCGGAGCGGTCCCGGCCGGCGGTCGCCCTGCTGTCCATCGCCACGGTGGCGGGCATCGGTCTCGGCTACCCGGTCACCGGCGTCATCGCCCAGCACCTCGGCTACCACGCCGGCTTCTGGTTCGGCGCGGCCGTGGTCGCCCTCGCCCTGGCGGTCGCCGCCGCCGTCCTTCCCTCCAGCGCGGGGCTGCCCGCCCATCCGCTCGACACGCTGGGCGCGCTCCTGCTCGGCGGCGGCCTCGTGGCGCTGCTGCTGGGGCTCAGCGAGGCGGAGACCTGGGGCTGGACCTCGGTCCGCCTGCTCGCGCTGGCGGTGGGCGCGGTGGTGCTGTTCGCCGTCTGGGTCGTCCACGAGCTCCGCACGCCGTACCCGCTCATCGACCTCCGGCTGGTGCGCCACCGGGCCGTGCTGACCGCGAACGCGATGGCCGTGTGCACCGGCGTCGGCGTCTACCTGCTGATCGCCACGATCGTGCGCTACGTGCAGACGCCGGCCGCTGCCGGCTACGGCTTCGGCGCCTCGATCCTGGTGGCCGGGCTGGTGCTCCTGCCGTTCTCGGCGACCAGCGTCGCCGCCAGCCGGGTCGCCCCGTTGATCGCGCGGCGGATCAGCCCGGACGCCGTGCTGCCGGTCGGCTGCCTCATGTTCCTGGCGGCCATGCTCACGTTCATGTTCGCGCGGGGCAGCCTGTGGCAGGCGTTCGTGACGATGGCCGTCGCGGGGCTCGGTGTCGGCTGCACCTTCGCCGCCATGCCCGGCATGATCGTGCGGGCCGTGCCGCTGCAGGAGACGGGCAGCGCCATGAGCTTCAACCAGGTGCTGCGGTACGTCGGCTACTCCGTCGGCAGCGTGCTCAGCGCCACCATCCTCCAGGCGCACACGGCCGCCGGCCGGCCGCTGCCCTCGGAATCCGGATATGGCGCGGTCGCCCTCGTCAGCGTGCTCGTCCTGGCCCTGGCGACCGTCCTGAGCGTCGCGCTGCCACTCGCTGCCCGGTCCACTCCGGTGGACCAGGTGCTCATCGACGAGAGCATCGCGGACGGCCTGCCGTACGAGGAGCCGTACGGCGCGGCGCACCCCCGACGCGACCTGGCGGTGGACTGATGGGCACCGTGACCCCGCTGCGACGGCGGGATGCCGCCCGCAGCCGCGAGCAGCTGCTCGACGCGGCGACCGTGCTGTTCGCCGAACGCGGCTTCGACCGCACCACCGTGCGGGAGATCGGCGAGAAGGCCGGCGTCGACCCGGCCCTCATCGCCCGGTACTACGGCAGCAAGACGGGGCTGTACATCGCCGCGCTGCATGCGGAGACAGGGGACGAGGTCCCGCCGGACCTGCTCCAGCACGGCCGCATGACGCGCCTGCTCGGGCGGGTCAGCCGGCGCGGCGCCGGGCCGGTCTTCCAGGCCGCCGTACGTGCGCACGACGACGCCTCGGCGCAGGATGCAGCCCGCGCCGAGCTGCAGGCCCGGCTCGTCGAGCCGCTGCGCGTCCGGTTCGAGGCGAAGGGGCTGGACCGCCCCCGCCTGCGCGCCGAGCTGGCCGTGGCGGCGTTCGCCGGCATCGCGCTGGGCCGCGGCGCGGGGGCGTTCGACGCGCTCGCGGACGCGGGCCCCGATGACGTCGCCGCGCTGACCGAGCAGCTGCTGCAGGGTCTGGAGGCCCCGGTCAACCGGGGCTGACCCGCAGCGCCAGGCGCGCGGCGAGGTAGGACGCGGTCTTGCTGTGCGCCGCCCGCGCGACCTCCGCGGGCGGGCCCGCCGCGACGATCCGGCCGCCCGCGTCCCCGCCGCCGGGTCCCAGGTCGAGGACCCAGTCCGCCGTCGCGACGACGCCCATGTCGTGCTCCACGACCACCACGGTGTTGCCCGCGTCGACCAGCCGGTGCAGCTGACGGAGCAGCAGCTCGATGTCGGCCGGGTGCAGGCCCGACGTCGGCTCGTCGAGCAGGTACAGCGCGTGCCCGCGCCGGCCGCGCTGGAGCTCGGTCGCCAGCTTGATGCGCTGGGCCTCGCCGCCGGACAGCTCGGTGGCCGGCTGCCCGAGGCGCAGGTAGCCCAGTCCGACGTCCTGCAGGGTCGCCAGACTGCGAGCCGCGACCGGCACGTCGGTGAGGAACTGCGCGGCGTCGTCCACCGTCATCCCGAGCACCTCGGCGATGTTCCTGCCGCGGTAGGTGATCTCCAGCGTCTGGGGGTTGTAGCGGGCGCCGTGGCAGGTGGGGCACGGCGCGTACGTGCCGGGCAGGAACAGCAGCTCGACGGCGACGAACCCCTCGCCCTGGCAGGTCTCGCACCGCCCCTGGGCGACGTTGAACGAGAAGCGCCCAGCCGAGTAGCGGCGGGCGCGCGCCTCGTCGGTGGCCGCGAAGACCTTGCGGACCGCGTCGAACATGCCGGTGTACGTCGCGAGGTTCGAGCGCGGCGTACGGCCGATGGGTTTCTGGTCGACGCGCACCAGCCGGTCGAAGGCCTCCAGCCCCTTCGCCTCGACGCCCGCGCCGGCCGGCCCCGTCTCGACGTCCAGTTCCTCGTCGTCGGCGTCGTCCGCCGGAGTCCCGAGGTGGCGGCGCACGACGTCGGCGAGGACCTGGGTGACGAGCGTCGACTTGCCCGAGCCCGAGACCCCGGTCACCGCGGTGAACACGCCGAGCGGGATGTGGGCGTCGACGTCGTGCAGGTTGTGCCGGGTGATCCGGTGCAGGTGCAGCCAGCCGGTCGGTTCGCGGTACGGACGGTCCTCGGGCGGAGCGGGATCGAAGAGGAACCGGCGGGTGACCGACTCGTCCACCTGCTCCAGACCCGGCACCGGGCCGCTGTAGAGCACGCGGCCGCCGCCCTCCCCCGCGCCCGGGCCGACGTCGACCACCCAGTCGGCCCGCCGTACGACGTCCATGTCGTGCTCCACGACGAACAGCGAGTTGCCGGACGCCTTGAGCCGGTCGAGCACGACGAGCAGGGGCTCGGCGTCCGCGGGATGGAGACCGGCGGACGGCTCGTCGAGGACGTAGACGACCCCGAACAGTCCCGAACGCAGCTGGGTGGCGATCCGCAGCCGCTGCATCTCGCCCGGCGACAGCGTGGTGGTCGCCCGGCCGAGGCTGAGGTAGCCGAGGCCGAGCTCGAGAAGCACCTCGATGCGGTCGACGAGGTCCCTGGTGATGCGGACCGCGACTTCGGTGACCTCGCCGGACGCGGAGGACTCCCACGCCGCAGCGGCGTCCCCGAGCTCCGCGGTGGGCCGCAGCAGGTCGGCGACCACGGCGAGCTGCAGGGCGTTGATGTCGGCGATCGACCGGCCGGCGAACGTCACCGCGAGCGCCTCCGGCCGCAGCCCGCCGCCCTGGCAGACGGGGCACGGCCCGGACTCGACGAACCGCATCGCCCGGTCGCGCATCTGCTGACTCTTGGAGTCGGCGAGGACGTGCCTGACGTGCTGGCGGGCACTCCAGAACTTGCCGTAGTACCCGTAGTCCACGCGGTCGCGCTCGGGCTTGATGAGGACGGACGGCTGCTCGTCGGTGTAGAGCAGCCAGTCCCGGTCCTTCTTCGGAAGCCGCCGGAAGGGCTTGTCGATGTCGATCCCGAGCCCGTTGACGATGCTGCGCAGATTGGCGCCCTGCCACGCCCCCGGCCAGGCCGCGATCGCGCCGTCCCGGATGCTCAGCGAGGGGTCGGGCACCATGAGGTTCTCGGTGACGTCGTGCACCTGACCGAGCCCGTGGCAGTTCGGGCAGGCGCCGGCCGCGGTGTTCGGCGAGAACGCTTCGGCGTCGAGGCGGCCGGTGGTGCCGGGCGGATACGTCCCGGCACGGGAGAACAGCATGCGCAGCAGGTTCGACAGCGTGGTCAGCGTGCCGACCGTGGACCGCGAGCTCGGCGTTCCGCGGCGCTGCTGCAGGGCCACCGCCGGTGGCAGGCCGGTGATCTCCTGGATCTTCGGCGCGGTCACCTGCTGGATGAGCCGCCGGGCGTACGGCGCGACCGACTCGAAGTAACGGCGCTGCGCCTCGGCGTACAGGGTGCCGAAGGCCAGCGACGACTTGCCCGACCCGGAGACCCCCGTGAACGCCACCATCGCATCACGCGGGACGTCGACGTCGACGTTCTTGAGGTTGTGCTCCCGGGCCCCCCGCACCCGCACGAACGGGTCGCGCGACCCCGTAGGGCTCGTCATGTCATCGCCCGGCGGCCGCAGGGAGGCCGGTGGTCACGAGCACCCGGCTGGTGGCCGGGTCGAAGACCTCGACGCCGAACCGGCGGGCACCGGCGCACGCCGCGGCGAGCAACCCGTTCTTCGTCACCGGCCGCGTGCGCGTCGCCCGTGCGACGTTCGCGGAGACCTGTACGCCCTCGGTCTGGGCGACGACCGCACGCCAGCGCTGGATCCGCTCGGCCAGCGTGTAGTTCGGCCCCTGCTGCGGCACCAGGACGTCTGAGATCTCCGGGGTCTCTGCGAGCAGATCCACACCGGCGTCCTCGAGATCGGCGCCCGCGGAGCGCACCGGCACCGACAGAGTCCCGGTGCCGTCGTGCGCGGCCCCTAGGATGCGCTGCCAGATGGCACGGTCGGACAGCACCAGTTCCCGCTCAGGCACGCCACGCCCCCCGACGTACCCCGTCGCGAGCGCCGGACCCGTCGTACCGTCGCGCTCGAACCGCATCCGCGCGGCGACCGCGGGCGGACCCGGGCGGATGCCGGACCCGGCGGCGGCCGGACTGGCCGTGCTCGCCGCGGTCACCTCGACGACCGCACGCAGGTACCACCGCGCCAGTCCTGTCCGCGGGAAACGTCACGCCGTGGTGCTGTCCGGTCACTGATCGTCCTCTCGCCGCGGCCGACGCTAGGCGACGCGGCGGAGAGCAGGCGCCAGGACCCCCTCGGCGGGTCCGGGGCACAATGGGCGCCGATGACTGTCATAGCCGTCGGGCCCAACACCGACTTCCTGTACTGGGCACGCATCAACGCCCTGGAAGTCGTGCTGTACGTCCTCGGCGCAGTGTTGCTCGCGCGCTTCGTCTCCTGGCTCGGTGCGCGCGTGACCGCCCGGATCGACGACAACTTCACCGGCGGCGACGCGCTCGTCCGCACCGAGGCCGCGAAGCACCGGCACGCGCTCGCCCAGGTCCTCACCTGGGCGGCCATCGTGATGATCTACTTCGTCACCGGCGTGATGGTCGTGGACCGGCTCGGCATCCCGCTCACGAGCCTGGTGGCGCCGGCGACCGTGGCCGGCGTGGCGCTGGGCTTCGGTGCGCAACGCGTCGTGCAGGACATCCTCGCCGGGTTCTTCCTCATCGCCGAGCGGCAGTACGGCTTCGGCGACGTGATCCGCATCGCGCCTCTCGGCACGGCGGAGGGGGTGACGGGCACGGTCGAGGACCTCACCCTGCGCATCACCCGGATGCGGTCCCCCGACGGAGAGGTCATCATCGTCCCGAACGGCCAGATCGTGCAGGTGACCAACCTGTCGCGCGACTGGGCCCGCGCGGTCGTCGACGTCCCCGTGCCGGCAACCGTCGACGTCAACCTCGTGAACGACCTGCTGCGGCAGGTCGGGCAGGAGGCGATCGAGGACGAGCGGCTGAAGCCACTGCTGCTGGACGCCCCGTCTGTCATGGGCGTCGAGAGCCTTGACGTGGACGGCCTGAAGGTCCGCATGGTGGCGCGGACCCTGCCGGGCAAGCAGTTCGAGGTCGGCCGCCAGCTGCGCGTCCGCATCGCCATGGCCTTCCGCAAGGCCGGGATCAACGTGCCCACGATCCTCGACACGGCTGCGCCGACAGCGGCAGCGGCGGACTGATGGCGCGCAGACTCCCGCCCACGCTGTTCGGAGGCCGGGCCCGCACGTCCACCGTGCTGCTGGCCCTGCTGTTCGTCTCGGTGTTCGCGCTGTACCTCTTCCTGCCGGTTCCGCCCGCACCGTCTCCGGTCCAGCCGGCGGTGTCGACGCCGAGCCCGGCCCCGTCCAGGGCGCCGAGCGTGGCTCCGTCGCCCCGGCCGAGCCCGTCGCCGGCCACCACGGAGTCCCCCCCGCGACCGGCCGCCCCGACAGCCACGACCGGGACGCGCACCGGCCCCGGCAGTCCGTCCGCACCCGCGTCCAGCGTGCCGCCGAGCCCGTCCTCGTCCCTGTCGCCGATCCCCCAGACCGCTGTCCCCTCGCCGTCGTGACCCGCCGGCCGGGTGTTAGTTTCTGCGCGTACGACAGGGGAGCGCTGCGGCGCTGAGAGTGCGGGAGACCGCAGACCCTCGCACCTGATCTGGGTCATGCCAGCGCAGGGAGTCGGTTGGACCGTGAGCAGCCGCGCAGCGGCCGGCGCGGCCCTCGCAGTGAGCACACACCTCCTGTTCGCCAGTTGACGAACGAGGAGCAGAACGATGAGCACCACCACCACGGACCACTCACCCGGCAGCACCTGGCGCACGGTCGACGTCGTCGTGGCCGCCGTCATCGCGGTCGCCTTCGGCGTCGTGTTCTGGGCCTGGAACCAGTTGTGGGCCGCAGTGGGCCCCGCCTTCAACGGGCTGCCGCCGCTGCAGGGCTTCATGTACGGCGTCTGGCTGCTGCCGGGCGTCCTCGGCGCGCTCGTCATCCGCAAGCCCGGCGCGGCCGTCTTCACCGAGCTCGTCGCGGCGATCGTTTCAGCCCTGCTCGGCAACCAGTGGGGCCTCACCGTCGTCTGGTACGGCCTGCTGGAGGGCGCGGCGCCGGAGCTGGTCTTCCTGCTCCGCCGGTACCGCAGCTGGTCGCTGCCGACGGCCGTGCTCGCCGGTGCGGCGGCCGGCCTGGCCGCGGCGGTGCTCGACATCGTCCTGTACTACGCGGACTGGTCAGCCGGCTGGATGGCGACGTACGGCGTGCTCGTCGTCGCGAGCTCGGCACTCGTCGCGGGCGTCGGTGCGTGGCTGCTCGTCCGGGCGCTCGCCCCGACCGGCGTCCTCGCGCCGTTCCGGTCCGGGCGTGAGCAGCCGGCTGTCTGAGCACACCGTCCGCCCCGCCCGCGTCGAGCTGCGCGGGTGGGGCTGGCGGCATGCCGGCCGGCGGGACTGGGCGCTGCGCGGCGTCGACCTCGTCGTCGACCCCGGGGAGCGGGTCCTGCTGCTGGGTCCGTCCGGCGCGGGCAAGAGCACGCTGCTCACGGCGCTGGCCGGGCTGCACGACCCGGAGACGGCCGGTGAGTCCGAGGGACTGCTGGTCGTCGACGGGCAGTCGGCCCGCGACGTGCGGCAACGGACCGGCCTCGTCCTGCAGGACCCGGAGACCCAACTGGTCATGGCGCGCGCCGGCGACGACGTCGCGTTCGGCCTGGAGAACCGGGCCGTTCCGCCCGAGCAGATCTGGCCGCGGGTCGACGAGGCACTGGCCGTGGTCGGCTTCGGGTACGACCGGGACCGGCCGACCGCATCCCTGTCCGGCGGGGAGAAGCAGCGGCTCGCCATCGCCGGCGTGCTCGCCCTGCGCCCGGGTCTGCTGCTGCTCGACGAGCCGACCGCCAACCTCGACCCGGCCGGCGCGGACCTCGTCCGCGCAGCACTGGCTGCCGTCCTGTCCGCCACGGGGACGACGGCGCTGCTCGTGGAGCACCGGGTGGCCGCCGCGCTGCCCCTGGTGGACCGGGTCGTCGTCGTGGAGCCGGGCGGCGGGGTCGTCGCCGACGGCACGCCGGACCAGGTCTTCCGCGTCCACGGCGCCGCGCTCGCGGCGCGCGGGGTCTGGGTACCCGGCCACGACCACGTGCGGGCTCGCCCATCGGCAGCCCCACGGGGCGATGCGGTCCTCCAGGCGACCGGTGTCACGTACCGGTACCCCGGTTCGTCCGCACCGGCCGCTCCCCCGGCCGACGTGACCCTGTACCGGGGCGAGGCGGTGGCGCTGACCGGGGCCAACGGGTCGGGCAAGTCGACGCTGGCGATGCTGCTTGCCGGCCTGCGCGCGCCGACCCTCGGCACGGTGCGGGCGGCGGGGCGGCCGCTGCCGCTGCACCGCTGGCGGGCCCGCGACCTGGCCGGCACCGTCGGCACGGTGTTCCAGGAGCCGGAGCACCAGTTCCTGGCTCGGACGGTCGCCGACGAGCTCGACCTCGGTCCCCTCCGGCGCGGCACACCGCCGGCCGAGGCACGCCGGCGTACGACGGCGTTGCTCGAACGGCTGCACCTCGACCGGCTCGCGGCGGCCAACCCGTTCACGCTGTCCGGCGGCGAGAAGCGCCGACTGTCGGTCGCCACGGCGCTGGCCACCGCCCCCGAGGTCCTGATCCTCGACGAGCCCACCTTCGGCCAGGACGCCCGCACCTGGGCGGAGCTGCTCACCCTGCTCGCGGATCTACGGGACGAGGGCCGGGCGGTGCTGGCCGTCACCCACGACGAAGCCTTCGCCGCCGCCCTCGCCGACCGGCACGTCGCCCTGTGACCGCCCTGCTCGAGCCGATGCGCACCGGACGCCTCGCCCGTCGCAACCCGGTCGCGAAGCTGCTCGCCGCCCTGATCCCGGCCGTCGCCCTGATCGCGACGCTCGACCCGGTGACCCCGGCCGTGATCCTGGCCCTGCTCCTGCTGGCGGTGCCGTTCACCGGCGTGGACGGGCGATCGCTGCTGCGGCGCAGCCGGCCGTTGCTGCTTGCGGCCCTCATGGTCGGGCTCGTGAACGCGGTGTTCGGCCGTACCGACACCGGCCTGCTGCTGCTCGAGCTCGGCCCGCTGTCCGTGACGTCCGGCGGCGCGATGACCGGGCTCGGCATCGCGCTGCGCGTGCTCGGCGTCGCCCTGCCCGGGGTGCTCGTGCTCGCGGCGACCGACCCCGTCGACCTGGCCGACTCCCTCGTCCAGCAACTGCGGGTCCCCCCCAAGTTCGCCTACGGCACGCTGGCCGCCCTGCGGCTGCTGCCACTGCTCGGCGAGGAGTGGCAGACCATCGCGATGGCCCGCCGGGCGCGCGGCTTCGACGCCGGCCGCTCCCCCGTCGCCGCGGTGCGACTGTTCGCCTCCCAGGTGCTCGCGCTGCTCGTCGTCGCGATCCGGCGCGGCACCCGGCTCGCCACCGCGATGGACGCCCGCGGCTTCGACTCCGGCGTCCCGCGGACGTACGCCCGCACCCAGGTGCTGACCGCCGCGGACCTCGGGCTGGTGGCGATGGCCGTTGCCGCCTCGACACTCGCCGTCCGGGTCAGCGTCGGAATCGGAGCCTGGCGTCCGCTGTTCGGAGCCTGATGTGGAGGACGAGCCGCTGGTGCACGGCATGGGTACCGAGCCCGTGCCACCCGACTGGCCGCCACCGAGCCTGGCCGAGCTGGCCGACCTGCTCCTCGGATACGGCCTGACGGCCCACCGCATCACCTGGCGCAGCCCGCGTCCCCTGTCGGCGGCCGCGCTGGTCGAGAGTGCCGCGGGCACCGTGTTCGTCAAGCGGCACGCGGCGGCCGTCCGCGACGTCGCGGGGCTGTCCGAGGAGCACGCGTTCGGCGCGCACCTGCGGCTGCGCGGCGTACCGGTGCCCGAGGTACTGCCCGACCTGGACGGGCGTACGGCGAGGGCCGACGGGCCGTGGACCTGGGAGGTGCACGCCCGCGGGGAGGGCGAGGACACCTACCGGGACGTGCTGTCGTGGCAGCCGTTCCACTCGACCGCCGACGCGTACGCGGTCGGCGCCACCCTGGCGCAGCTGACCGTCGCCGCCGAGGACTTCGCGGCGCCGCCACGGCAGCCGCGGCTCCTCGTCGCCGGCTGGCAGACGGTCTCCTCCCCCGACCTGCTCACCGGTCTGCGGGAGTACGTCGGGGCGCGGCCGCAGGTGGCTGCCGCACTGGCCGGACGGGACTGGGAGGACGAGGTCGGGGCCGCCCTGCTCCCCTTGCACGCCCGGCTTGCGCCACACCTCGCCGGCCTGCCGCCCGGCTGGACGCACGGCGACGGGCACGGTTCGAACTTCCTGTGGTCGCCGGACGGCCGGGTGAGCGCGGTCCTCGACCTCGGACTGTGTGACCTCACGACGCCGATGTTCGACCTCGCGACGGCCATCGAACGCGGGTGCATCTCCTGGCTGTCGCCGGCGCCGGTCGCCCGCCTCGACCTCGTGGACGCGCTGCTGGACGGCTGGCGTTCGGTACTCCGGCTGATGGACGTCGAGGTCGCGGCCCTGCCCGAGCTGCTGCCGCTCGTGCACGTCGACTTCGCCCTGTCCGAGCTCGGCTACTTCGCGGGTGTGACCGGGTCGTCGCAGAACGCGGAGCTGGCGTACGACGGCTACCTGCTCGGGCATGCCAGGTGGTTCGCCGGGCCGGCCGGGTCGGCCCTGCGCGACCATCTGCGCGCCGCCGTCGGCGACCCCACGCCCTGAGCCACCCACCCACAACGTCCGCTCGCAGGGCGGCGCAGCAGTCCGGACGAGCGGACGTTACGGGCGAGGACGGTCAGCGGGAGGTCGGCCGGGAGGCACAGGTGATGCAGGTCGTGGCGGCCGGCCGGGCCTCGAGACGCTCCGGCGCGATGGGTTGCCCGCAGGTCTGACAGATGCCGTAGCTGCCGTCCTCGACGCGGGCGAGCGCACGGTCCAGGTCGCCGAGGGAGCTGCGCGACTGGCTGAGCAGCGCCGCGATCTGCTCGCGCTCGAACGCGATCGTCGCGCCTTCGGGGTCGTGCTCGTCGTCGGCGTTGGAGGACTCGGACGCCTCGACGATGCCGTCATGGTCACGCATCAGCGCGGCGAGGTGGTCGGCGGCGCGCTCGCGATCGGCGAGCAGCCGCGCGCGCGCGTCGTCGTGCGACACCCGTCCTGCCGAGGCGCTGCCGGTCACACTGCCCAAACGAACCGGTGGATCACGTCATTCCAGTCGGCGTACCGCTCAGGGAGCCACGGGCCCGCCGGTCGCCGCCGGCGTCGGGCCGACGTAGTGGATGGTCGCGACGCTGCTGCTGAGCACCTGGTGCATCGCGAACGGCAGCGCGAAAAGGATCACGAACGCCGCGATCGACAACTTGACGGCCAGCCAGACCAGGCTGACGCAGAGGTGACGTCCGGACGTACGGCGTACGGCCGGTCGGGCCACGGCCGGCTGCTCCCGAGGGTGCGCTGTCACGTACCTCCCATCGGCCAGATGGACCCCTGACCTGAAGGAGTTGCAGGTCACACCGTCCGCGGCCGGACCAGCCGGCGCACGTGGCGCAGCGACGCGCGGGTGAACCGCAGGCCCACCTCGAGAACCACGGCCACGACGGGCACCTCGCAGCGGCGGGCGCGCCACCACCCCGCCACAGGACCAGGTGAACGCCCGGCGACGACCCGACGTGTGGAGCGAAGATCACAAACCGCCCGGACTAGGAGGCCTGGCTCACCGAGGACATGTTGAAGTCGCCGATCCGCAGCGTCGGCATGCGCGTCCAGGTGAAGTCGTCGCTCCACTCGCGCGGCAGGGCCTGCTCGCTGCGGCCGATCTCCGCCAGGCGCCCGAGCAGGTCGACGGGGCTCTCGTTGAACCGGAAGTTGTTGACCACGCCGACGACCTCGCCGCCCTCGACGAGATAGACGCCGTCGCGGGTGAGGCCGGTCAGCAGGAGGGTCTCCGGGTCGACCTCGCGGATGTACCAGAGGCAGGTCAGCAGCAGTCCCCGCTCGGTGCTCGCGACCATCTCGTCGGTCGTCGCGCTGCCGCCGCCGTCGAGGCTGAGGTTGTGGACGTACGGCGTGACCGGCAGACCGGTCAGGCGGGCCGACGCGCGGGTCTGCACCAGCGCCGACAGAACACCGTCGCGGATCCAGTCCGTCGGCCCCAGGGGCAGGCCGTTGTCGAACACGCTGCTCATCGACGACGAGCTCGTGGTGACGACGTACGGCGTGGTGCGCAGCGCCGGGTCCCGCGGATCGCTGCTCAGCCGCAGCCCGGCCGGACCCAGTGACTCCCCCACCCGGGTGCCACCGCCGGGCTTGGAGAACACGGTCCGGCCCTCCGCGGCGTCCCGGGCGGCCGCCGTCCAGTACATGTAGATCATCAGGTCGGCGACCGCGCTCGGGGGCACGAGCGTCTCGTAGCGCCCGGCCGGCAGGTCGATCCGCCGGCTCGCCCAGCCGAGCCGTCGGCGCAGCTCCGCATCCAGGCCGGGAACGCTGATGTCCGACCAGTCACGGGTGTGTCGGCCGACCCAGCTGGATCCGCCGGGCAGGTCGTTCTTGCCGGTCACCTCGACGTACCCCGTCGGCTCGGCGTGCCGGACGCGCAGGCCGGTCGACGAACCGAGCCAACTGGTCGTGACGTCGTGCGAGGCGTAACCGAACAGCCGGCGTCCCTCGGACCGCGCCTCGCCGAAACTCGCGCCGAGATCGCGGGCCAGGTCGGCGAAGATCGCCGTACTGCACGTCTCGGCCGGGTCGGCGAAGTCGGCCGCCGCCTCGCCGGTCACCAGGGGGCTGGCGTCCTCGGCCGGCCCCGCCTCGCGGGCGGCCTGCTCGCTGGCCCGGACCAGACCCTCGAGGTCGTCGATCACCGTCGCGCTGCGGACGCCGACCGACTCCCCCATGACGCTGATGACGGCGACCGACCGGTCCCGGCCCGCGCCGTTGGTCGTGAGGGTGTTGTTGGCCCAGCGCAGGTTGGCGGTACTGCTCTCCTGCACGAGGACGACGCAGCCGTCCGCCTTGGACAGGCCCAGCGCCCGCTCGACGATCTCGTGCCCGCTCATCGGCCGCCCTCCCGGGCGGTGTTGAGGATGGACACGCCGCGGAACAGCGCAGCCGGGCAGCCGTGCGAGACCGCGGCGACCTGGCTGGGTTGGGCCTTGCCGCAGTTCATGGCGCCGCCGAGCACGTAGGTCTGGGGGCCACCGACCGTCTCCATGGAGCCCCAGAACTCGGTGGTGGTCGCCTGGTAGGCGACGTCGCGCAGCTGGCCGACGAGCCGCCCGCCGCGGATCTCGTAGAACCGCTGCCCGGTGAACTGGAAGTTGTAGCGCTGCATGTCGATCGACCAGCTCTTGTCGCCGACGACGTAGATGCCCCGCTCCACCCCCGCGATGAGCTCGTCGGTGGACGGGCCGTCCGCCGCCGGCTGCAGCGACACGTTGGCCATCCGCTGCACCGGCACGTGCATCGGCGAGTCGGCGTACGCGCAGCCGTTGGAGCGGTCCACGCCGAGCAGGGCGGCGTTCTGCCGGGCCATCCGCCGGTCCAGCTGGTAGCCGACGAGGGTCCCGTCGCGCACGATGTCCCACTGCTGGGTCTGGACGCCCTCGTCGTCGTACCCGACGGTCGACAGGCCGTGCGGCGTGACCCGGTCGCCGACGACGTGCATGACGCCCGAGCCGTACCGCAGCGTGCCGAGCTGGTCCGGCGTGGCGAACGAGGTGCCTGCGTACGCCGCTTCGTAGCCGAGCGCCCGGTCGAGTTCGGTGGCATGGCCGATCGACTCGTGGATCGTGAGCCACAGGTTCGACGGGTCGATGACCAGGTCGTAGCGGCCCGGCTCGACACTGCTCGCCTTGGCCTTCTCGACCAGCAGCTCCGGAAAGTGTGCGAGCTCACCGTCCCAGTCCCACGCACCGTCGCCGGTGAGGTACTCCCAGCCGCGGCCGACCGGCGGTGCGATGGTCCGCATGGTCTCGAAGCCGCCGCCCCGGTCGACGCGGGTCGCTGTGACCTGGGGCTGCAGGCGTACCCGTTGCTGGGTGGTCATCGTCCCGGCCGTGTCGGCGTAGAACTTGTTCTCCAGCACCTGCTGGAGATGTACGTCGACGTGGTCGACCTCGTCGTGGGCCAGCAGGCGCCGGCTCCACTCCTCGAACAGCACGACCTTCTCCGCCGGGCTGACCGCGAACGGGTCGACGTCGTACGCCGACACCCAGGTGACGTCGTCGTACACCGGCTCGGGGGCGAGTTCGACCGGCTCGGCGTTGAGCGGCCGGGAGGTGCGCGCCACGTCGACCGCCTCGCGGGCCAGCCGCACGGCCTCTTCGACGGTGACGTCGGTACTGCTCGCGAAACCCCAGGTCCCGTCGTGCACCACCCGCACCGCGAGTCCGGCCGTCACGTCGTCGTGCAGGTTCTCCAGGCGCGCGTCCCGCAGCGACACATCCTGCCCGCGCAGCTGCTCGACGCGGATGTCGGCGTGGCTGGCACCGGCGTCCCGCGCCGCCTGCAGCGCCGCGGCAGCCACCTCCCGCAGTGGCAGGGCGAGGAAGGACGACTCGATCTCGTGACTCACTGGGCCACCCTAGGTTCGTCGATCATCGGGAGAACGCGGAGCATGCGGGTGTTGCCCAACGTGTTGGGCTTGACCCGGACCAGGTCCAGGAATTCGGCCACGCCCTCGTCCGGCGACTGCAGCAGTTCCTCCTGGACGGACGGGTCCACGGGGACGTCGTTGATCGGCACGAAGCCGTGCCGGCCGAAGAACCCGGTCTCGAAGGTGAGGCAGAAGACCCGGCTCACCCCGAGCTCCTCAGCCTGTTCCAGGAGCCGTTCGAGCAGTCGGTGCCCCACCCCGCGACGCTGGGCAGACGGGTCGACTGCCACGGTGCGCACCTCGGCCAGGTCCGCCCACAGCACGTGCAGCGCCCCGCAGCCCAGGACCCGGTCGGCCGCATCGACCGCGACGAAGAACTCCTGCACGTCCTCGTACAGGGTGACCGTGGGCTTGCTCAGCAGCCGTCGGTCGGGCGCGTAGGTGTCGACCAGGCCCCGGATGCCCGGAACGTCGGAAGTGCGCGCCCGCCGTACGAAAAGATCCACCCAGCGACCCTACGGCGCATCGCATCCGCGCTTTCCGGTACACGCCTACGCGGGACTCACGTCGCCGGTCCAGGTCGGATGCCGGCGGCGAAATCGGTCGCGACGACGCGTACGTCGGTGACGCCATCGGAACTGCGGGACGCGAGCCAGCACACCGCCGGTCCCATGATCGCCGGGTCCAGCAGGCCGGCCCGCACCTCATCCGGGACGCCATCCGGGATCATGCCCGTGGCCGTCGCACCCCCGGGAGCAAGCAGGTTCACGGTGACGCCGGTGCCGGCGAGGTCGCCGGCCATGGCGTGGGAGAGCGCGTCGGTGGCGGCCCGGGAGGGCCCGTACGGGGTGAAGCCCGGCCTGCGCATCGTCGACTCGTTGATCGAGACGTTGACGACCTTGCCGGCGCCGGCCGCCAGCATCGCGGGCACGACCGCGCGTGCGACGAGGAAGTAGCCGTCGACGTTCGTCACGAACAGGTCCCGGAACGCGTCGGGTGCCACTGTCCAGAAGCCTTTCGGCGAACTCAGGAAGTTCGGGTCGACCGTGCGCATCCCGATGCCGGCGTTGTTCACCAGCACGTCGATCCCACCCAGCGCGGTCAGCGCCGCCGCCACGCCCTGCTCCACCGACGCCTCGTCGCGGACGTCCATGCCGACGCCAACCGCCTGTCCGGTCGCCGCCGCGGCGAGCTCGCCGGCGACCTGCGCCGCACGGGCGGGATCCCGGCCTGTCAGCGCGACCCGCGCTCCACCCGCCACGAGCGCGGCGCTCATGGCCCGCCCCAGACCACTCGTCCCGCCCGTGACGAGCACGCGTACACCGTCGACCTCGCTCATCCGTCACGCCTCCCTCGTCCAGCCCCCGTCAGCCTGCCACCCCCGCAGGCGGGGAGGGAGCCAGCGGGACCAGCCGAGAGCCCTGTCCTCGCGGGGCCTGTGGACGACGCCGCACGGGACCGCCCGACCGATGGCACGCTCCGGCCGTGCCCAAGATCGAGGTGCAGTACACCGGACTCGCGGACGCCACCAGCGCCCTACAGGCGGCAGCCCAGGTCGCCGGCGAGATCCAGCGCGGCGCCCGCAGCCTGCGGGGTGCCGCGGTCTCCACCGGCGTGCCACTGCTGGCGGAGGCGGCAGAAGACTTCCGCGAGGCGTGGGCGTACGGCCTCGACCTCGTCGTCGACGACACGCGCGCCCTGGGCCGCCGGCTCGACGAGGCGGCCGGCACCTACAGAGCGGCTGACGGCGCGGTCGCGCGCGGGTGCGGTCCATGACCGAAGGCCTCACCGAAGACGCCACCGCCATCGACCTCGTCCCTGGGGACCCGGATGAGGTGGACCGGCTCGCTCGCGAATACGGACGTTGCGCGCAGGGCGCCAGCGAGGCGGCCACCTTGCTCCGGAACGTCGACACCGGCGTGTGGGTCGGCCCGGCGGCCTTTGCCTTCCGCGCGGCGG
This sequence comes from Frankiales bacterium, assembly GCA_025965475.1. Classification (GTDB taxonomy): domain Bacteria; phylum Actinomycetota; class Actinomycetes; order Mycobacteriales; family SCTD01; genus RYN-124. Next base: position 18,886 of record JAOPWV010000003.1, read on the forward strand.
TCGGCGAGCTTCCTGAGCGGCTCGCCCAGGGCGAGGAGGCGTTCGCCGAGGCCTCCTCCCGCCTGTCCGCGTACGGCCGGATCCTCCGGGAGGCACAGGCCGATGCCGGCGCTGCGGTCCGGCGCTACGCCGAAGCGGAGGCGGCCACCCGCGCCTGGCAGCAGAGGGCCGCCACCCGGGCGGCGGAACTGTCCCGCACCCGGGCGACCGCCCTGCCGCTGCTGCTTGCCGACCCCGGCCCGGATCCGGGCGCCGAGGGCCGCCAGGCGGCCGAGCGGCTGCTGATCGAGGCGCGGGCGTGCGTGCAGACAGCTGCAGGCCGGGCCGCGGCGGGTCTGCGCGAGGCCGGCCGCCGTGCCCCTCACGAATCCGGCCTGGCGACAGCCACCCGGTCCCTCAGGTCGTTCCTCGTCGGGGTAGTCGAGTCCACCTGGAGCCTGGCCGAGTTCGCCATGAAGAGCACCCCGGAGTACGCAATCTTCGACCCGAAGGGGGCGCGGAACGACAGGGTGCAGTTCGTCCAGGGCATCTGGTTCGGGGGCCATCATCCCGTGGAGTTCGGCAAGGCGGTCGTGGACTGGAACACCTGGCGGGCCGATCCGGCCCGGGCAGCGGGCCGCCTTCTGCCTGACCTGCTCGTCACCGGTGTCACCGCCGGCGGCGGCGCGGTGGCACGCGGCGCGCGGGCCGTCGGGACGTTGCAGCGGATCGGCCACCAGGTCGACGCCCTCGAAAGGGCGGGCTCCGTCTTCCCTCGTCTGCCGGCCGACGTGGTGGCGGCCCGCGTGACGGGACTGGGGTACGACGTCGCCGGCCCCGCCGGGAGGGCGGCCTCCTGGCAGTTCGAACGGCCGTACGGCGGTATCGACACGTGGCGGAACGGCACCCGCGCGGCAGGCGACCGGATCGCCTTCGGGCTGCCGGGCGTGTCCGGGTTCGGGGCCGATCCCCACGTGTTGGCCGCCACCGGAGCCCACGCGGGCCGGTACTTCGGAGGGCTGCAAGCCGCGCCGCGACGGCTCGAACACGTCGTTCCACCGACCGTCCGACCCGAGGTCGGCATCTACACCTTCACCCAGGACACCAAGGTGGCGACCTCACTCGCCCGAGCCAACCCGCACTTCGGCCGCGGCGGCCTGGAGCAGGTCTACGTCCCGGACGCAGACCTGCTCATCAAGGAGAACAGACTGGTACTGACCAAGACCATCGACCTGCCCGCGCCGAGCGTGCGGTCCGGCGTCGAGGACCCGAGGTTCGCGTTCGTCGGGCCGGAGCTGCCGGCGCGCCCGCTCGATCCCGCCCACGAGCGGGTGGTCGGCGGGGTCCAGGGCGCCGCTGCCGGTGCCCTGGGCGCGGCCGGCGCAGGGGCCGGCGAGGTGGCCGCGCGTAAGGGATGTGCATGAGACCGGCGCCCGGCCGGTGGACGCGCTTGCCCAGCTCGCCGTACAGCCGCGCGACCGCGTCGTTGCCGGCGGCCTCGCGGGTCGCGGCCGCGACCCGCAGCAGCCGCAGAAGCCGCAGCCGAGCTACCGCTGCTCGCAGGCGATCCCGTCGCGGTCGCGGTCGAGATCCCGGTTGGCGCGCATGGCCAGGTCGTACTTCGCCGTGTCCCTCGTCCACGTCGTGACCGCCCGGCCGCTGGTCCGATCCTGCGCCCCCGCCCTACCGAGGCCGTGGGGATACAGCCGGTGCAGCGACGTGCAGTTCGTGTACGGCGCCGGCGCCCGGCTCGCGGCCTGCGCGGTCACACCGACCAGGCCGGTCGCTCCGAGCAGGGAACACGTGAAGGCGGCGGTCACGCCGACGCGGCGCAGGGACATCGGACTGCTCCAGGTACTCGGCACGGGTGGTTGTGGGGCCGCAGCATGCCTGAGACCGGGCGTCGGCGTCGGTTCTCCGCCGAGGTTCACCCGGATGGGCCGGGGTAGTCGGCCTCCACTCGACGACGTGCGAGGGAGCCCATGGACGCCGAGCAGTTCTTCACGGCCGTGCAGCGGGTGGCGGAAGCCGACCGGGCCACAGCCGGGCGAGCCACCCGAGCCACCCTCGAAACGCTTGCCGAGCGGATCTCGAAGGAGGAGGCCCTGCAGGCGGCCGCCGAACTACCGGCGGAGATCGCGCCGTACCTGCACACCGCCGGCCCGGCCGAGAAGTTCGACGTCGACGAGTTCCTCAGCCGGGTCGCCAGCCGGGAGCAGGTGGACGTGCCTACCGCCGAGCGCCACGTCCGCGGCGTGTTCAGCGCGTTCGCCCAGGCGGTCAGCCCGAAGGAGTACGACGACGTGACGGGGCTGCTGCCGAAGGACTTCACGTACCTGCTCCCCCGCGGCACCGACGTCGAGATCGTTCCGGCGAAGGTGCTGCTGGACAAGGTGGCAGAGCGTCTCGGGGTGGACACGGAGACCGCCCGGCGGACGACCGAGGCCGTGCTGCAGACCCTCGCGGAGCGGCTCGCCCGCGGCGAGCTCGAGGACCTGGCCGCCCGGCTGCCGGCCGAGCTGCGCGAGCTGGTCCGGGCAGCGGCAGCGGCTGCGCCGCCGGGTGGCCGGCAGATGTCCCTGGACCGCTTCCTCGAGCGGATCGCCGAACGCGAAGGGATCGATCCGCTCGTCGAGGCCCGCAAGCATGCCAGGGCCGTCCTCACCACGCTGCGCGAAGCCGTCGAGGACGACGAGTTCTTCGACATCACCGTTCAGCTGCCGCCGGAGTACCGGCCGCTCTGGACGCGCGGCTGACATCCACCGGGATCCACCGCGATTCCACGGCGCGACCGGCTCCGCCGTCCAGGCGCCGTTGGCGCGGCACCGACCGTCCGGGACAATGAACAGGTGACCGCACCGGAGCAGCACTCGCCACCCGTCTACGGCTGTGCTGCGGGCGCGGTGCTGCACCGCCACGCCGGCGACACCCTCGAGCCGGCGGTGCTGCTGCACACGTTCCTGCCGCCGGGGGTGGAGGACCAGCTGCGCGAGGCGCCGGCCCGGGTCGACGTGCACGGGGACGGTCCCGGATCGGGCACCGTCACGGTCCGGGTGCTCACCGACGGCCAGTCGCTGTCCTGGCAGCTGCCGATCACGCCCTTCATCGCCGCCCTCCCCGGCCAGCCCGGCGATGACGGCCGCATGGTACTGCTGGGGCTGGTCGACGCCGAGCCGGAGCCGGGGTTCTGGGCGCATCCGGCGGACTGCGAGCACCTCGCCGCCGAACTGCAGCTGCCGGTCGCCGACCTGGTCGACGCGCTGCGCGGCCGGCTGACGCCCTGGCTCGTCGAGGACCTCGACCTGCTCCTCCACGACGACGCCCACGACCGGGCGGTGGACCGCTCTCCCGCGCAGACACTGGCGTCCGCGGTGATCGCCCACTATCGCGGGGACCTCGTCGCCGAACAGGCCACGGTCCGTCTGCTGCGGGCGCTCGAACTCGCTCCGGACGACTTCAGTGTCGAGCTCGGCAGTCGGCTGTGTACGGCGCTCGTGAGCGCGATGGCGGTCGCCGAGCCCGGCGCGGTCGGCGCCCTGCTCGAGCAGACCGGTCCGTTCGAGACCGAGGCGATCCGGCTGCTGACCGCGCTGCCCGCCGAGCTGACCGCCGTACCGCCCGCGAACCGGACGGAGACGGCGATGAACTTCCTGCTCGCCGGGGCCGACCGGGACGAGACGGTGGGCGCCGCGGTGAGCGTGATCGCCAGGCTGGCGCGCCTCAGCTTCGGGCCGGACCTGGCCGACGAGGACGTGCTGCGCCGCCTGGGCATGGTCGACGACGCGGGGCTGTCCCGGCTGGCCCGCATCTGGGTCGACCTGGCGGCCGGGGCCTCGGGACCGGCGGCCCGGGACGACGTGGTCGCCGGGGACATCGCGCTGCGCGTGCAGGCCGAGGGGCCTCCCGGCCTGGACTGGTTCCGCGGAACGGCGGCGACGCTGGCCGCGATGGCCCTGGAGGTGGCCGGCCGCAACCCGAACCGGGTCGCCGAGCCGGTCCAAGCCGTCACGGGCCTGCTGGACGACGACACCTCGGACCTGGCCGCCGGCACCCGCGCCGTCCTCACGCTCGCCCGCTACGTCCGCGGCCAGGGGCGGCTCGGCCCCGTGCTCTGGCTCGCCGTCCCGACCGGGGTCGCGACCCAGGCCGTGACACATGCCTACCTCGACGGGCTGGACCGCGAGGTCGTCGTCGACCTGCTGGCCGAGCTGCTCGAGGAGGACGTCGAGGGCGTAGACCTGCTCGACGGGTTCATCTGCGCCACCTCGCAGCTGCTCGCGCACCTCGATCAGCAGGAGGATCCCGAACTGCGCCGGGCCCAGGTCGGCGAGCTGCTCGGCGCCGTGCCCGGCGGCCCGCGAGGCAACCGCTGGCTGCTGGCGGCCTGCCTGCGGGAGGCTCCGGGTCACGACGCCGCCGCTGCCGACCTCGCGCCGTACCTCGGCGACGCCCCCGCCGTCGATCCCGACCGTGCCGCCGCGAAATCCGGCCGGACCGGCACGCTGAGCGCCGGTCTCGAGGTACTGGAGGCGCTGGCCGCCGTGCTCGGCGAGCCGGCGCAGATGACCCGGGAGGAGCTGCTCGGCCTGGTGCTCCCGTCCGCACTCGCCGAGCACGACCTGATACGCCGCCCCGCGCCGATCCTTGGAGAACAGGCATGACCGCCCCTGACGGACCGGACAGCCCGGGCACCTTTGCCGACCTCGAGCTGCGCCCCGAGCTGCTGCAGGAACTGACCGGACTCGGGTACGAGGAACCGACGCCGATCCAGCGCGAGGCGATCCCACCGCTGCTGGCCGGCCGTGACCTGCTCGGCCAGGCGGCGACCGGTACCGGCAAGACGGCGGCATTCGCCTTGCCGATCCTCCAGCGGCTCGCCACCGGCTCGCGCGGCAAGGATCCGGTGGCGCTCGTCCTCGCGCCCACCCGCGAGCTGGCCATGCAGGTCTCCGAGGCGCTGCACCGCTACGGCCGGACCCTGGGCGCACGCGTCCTGCCCGTGTACGGCGGCCAGCCCATCAGCCGGCAGCTGCGCGAACTCCAACGCGGCGTCGATGTCGTGGTGGCGACTCCCGGCCGGGCCCTCGACCACATCAGCCGCGGCACGCTGCGCCTCGGGTCGCTCGAGATGATCGTGCTCGACGAGGCCGACGAAATGCTCGACATGGGCTTCACCGAGGACATCGAGGCGATCCTGTCGGCGGCTCCCGAGGGCCGCCAGACCGTGCTGTTCTCCGCCACGATGCCGCCCCCGATCGAGCGGGTGGCCCGCCGTCACCTGCGCGACCCGCTGCGCATCCAGATCCAGCGCGAGCCGGTCGCGTCCGGCACCTCGCCCAAGGTCCGGCAGAGCGCGTACGTCGTGGCCCGCCCGCACAAGCCGGCGGCGCTCGGACGGGTGCTCGACGTGGAGGCCCCCGGCTCGGCCATCATCTTCTGCCGCACGCGGGAGGAGGTCGACACGCTGGCCGAGACCCTGAACGGGCGCGGGTACCGGGCCGAGGCGCTGCACGGCGGCCTCAGTCAGGAGCAGCGGGACCGGGTCATGGGCCGGCTGCGGTCGGGCACCGCCGAACTGCTCGTCGCAACCGACGTCGCGGCCCGCGGCCTCGACGTCGAGCAGCTCACGCACGTCATCAACTACAACGTGCCGTCCGCGCCCGAGGCGTACGTGCATCGCATCGGCCGGGTCGGCCGCGCGGGACGTGAGGGCATCGCCATCACGCTCGCCGAGCCGCGCGAGCACCGGATGCTCAAGACGATCGAGCGGCTCACCGGCCAGAAGATCGCGGTGGAGAAGATCCCGACGGTCGCCGACCTGCGGACCCGCCGACTGGAGCTGACCCGGGCCGCCCTGCGGGAGAGTCTGCTCGAGGACGAGCTCGAGCGCTTCCGGACCGTCGTCGAGCAGCTCACGGACGAGTTCGACGTGATGGACGTGGCCCTCGCCGCGGTGAAGCTGGCCCACGAGGCCGGTGGCGTGGACATCGACGAGGAGGAGGACATCCCGGAAATCGCGGCGCGGCCCGACCGCCCGGACACCCCCACCCGCGGCCGGCCCGACACCCGTGCGACCGGATCCGACACCCGTGGGACCGGACCCGACCGCCGTCGCGCGGGGCCCAAGGGCGACACGACCCGGCTGTACATCGGCATGGGCCGGGCCGCCGGGATCCGGCCGCAAGACCTGGTCGGCGCGATCGCCGGCGAGTCCAGCCTCAGCGGCCGCGACATCGGTGCCATCGAGATCGCCGACCGGTTCTCGCTGGTCGAGATCCCCTTGCCCGCCGCCAACGAGGTCATCGCGGCCCTGCGTGGCACGCTCATCAAGGGCCGCAAGGCGACGGTCCGGCGGGAGCGGCACGACGCCGGCTAGCGCCTACCTCAGGACGACGATCGTGCGCATCCCCATGACGGCGTGCGCCATGCCGGTCCGCGCATCGGCCACCAGGCAGAGCAGGGCGTAGGTCCCCGGCTTGAGACCGGGGCTGCGGAACACCGTCTGGCCGCCGGGACCGAGCACCTCGTGCTCCACACCGCCCGGCAGGACGAAGGAGGGCTGACCCGGGGCGGTGACGGCCCTGGCGAGCTGCGCCTCGGTCGTGCCCGGCCGGACGTGCAGGAACTGCACGAAGTGCAGCGTGCTGGACACGTTGCGCACAAGGTAGCCACCGCCGGCCCTCAGCGTCCCGGACGTGACGAACCGGTTCGCCGCGGTCAGGTCGATCCGGGCCGTCGCCGCAGGCAGTTCCACCCGGACCACGGAACCGGTCACGCTGATCGTCCGCACCAGCGGCCGCGCCGCACGCCCGAACACGTCGTTCATGTTCACCAGCTGGTACGTCCCGGCACTGAGCACCTCGGTCACGTCCGCGGACTGGCCCGGCTGCTCCAGGGCCGCGCCCCCGAAGAACTGGGCGTCCTTCAGCAGCGCGCGGGTCGAGGCGGCCGCCGCCCGCAACGACGCCGGCGTGGGCGGCCCCAGCAGCGGACCGGCCTGCGGCCGGAGATCCGCGAACAACCTGGTCAGCGTCACGCCCGACCGCAGCTTGACCAACGCGATGTCGGACCCCGGATTGATGTTCGTCGGCGACGACCGGTTGACGAACCGCACGGTCACCACGCCGGCCCGCGCCGTCGAGGGCCCGCTGATCGTGAAGCCGCTGTCGGCGGAGACGACCTGGATCACCGGGGGTGCTACCGACACGCCTGACGCACCCGGGACATCCGGCGCGGGCGTGACGAGCATTCCGCCGGCGACCGCGGCCAGCGCAAGGCTGCGACGTAGAGCCTGCATACCGGAACTCCTCCGTTGTCAGGCTTTCCGTGTGTCCCGACGGCTCAGGGTCGGAGGAAGAACGCCGACCCGTGCGCATCGGCCTTGGCGTCCAGCGTCTTCGTGGCGAGCCGTCTCGCGGCCCTCGGCCCGAGGAAGACCGCCGAGTCGTGCTCCACCAGCACCTCGTCGTACGGCTCAGGTTCGACGGCCAGAGACATGGCCAGGCTCGGATGGTCCTCGCGCTGCGCGATCCGCAGTCCGGCACCGGCAGGCAGTTCCGCCCGGCTCGCCAGGTGCCGGATCATCTGCGCGGCCTTCTCGGTCAGCGTCAGCATGAGGCTTCCCGGCCCCCGGCTTCGGCCGTCCGGCACAGGTTCAGGGCAGCGGTCCTCTCCACGAACATGGCCATAACAGTGCAAGCAGCGCCCTGTAGTCGTCCAGAGCGAGTCGCGTGACGGCCGCCGCACCGGGACAGCCCTGGCCACCGCGCCGCCGGGGTGGGGGGCTTCCGATCCGCCCCGGCCGCGCCTACCCTCGGGGCAGCAGCGTTCTGGAGGAGGAGCCATGTACGCCGCAGTCGGAGAGCAGATCGTCGTCCGGTCCAGGCACCAGGGCGAGACGGACCGGCACGGGGTGATCCTCGAGGTCCGCGGCCAGGACGGCGCTCCGCCGTACCTCGTGCGCTGGGCCTCGGACGGGCACGAGGGGCTCTTCTACCCGCAGAGCGACGCCTTCGTCGCGCATGCCGGCTCGCCCTCCGGCAGCCCCGGGAGCCACGGCACGGCCTGACGGGGGCGCGGGCCCGGCACGCGGCCGGGGATGCGGTGGTTCACCGGGATTGCCGCTGCCTGTGGCCGTATCAGTGCCGAGGCGCCGACCCTCCTGACAGCGTGCATCTCGTCCCGGTACCCGACTCGGGCTCCGCACCCGGCACCGACCGCGTGTGGGGCCGCTCGACCGTGGTCCCGGCGCTCGTCCTGAGCAACGGCCGGCCGGGGCTGGCCGTGACCCGCGGTCTGGGCGAGCTCGGCGTGCCGGTCGTCGTGCTGTCCTGGGACGACCGCGACCTCGCCAGCGTGTCCCGGTACGCGGTGGAGACGGTGCGGTTGCCGGTGCCGCGCAGCGGTGACCCCGCCTTCGTCGACGCCTTGCTCGGCCTCGCCGACCGGTTCGCGGGCGGCGTGCTGATCCCCACGAGCGACGACGCCATGCTGGAGGTCGCGCGGGGGAAGGCCGAGCTGTCGGCGTTCTTCCGGGTGGACGGTCCGGACTGGGAGGTGGCGCGCCGCTCCCTCGACCGGCTGTGGACCTACCAGGCAGCGGGGGCGGCGGGAATCCCCGTCCCGGACACGGTGATGCCCAGCGGCCGTGCCGACCTGGGGAGCATCGGCCGCGCCGTCGGCTACCCCTGTCTGGTCAAGCCGCGCGAGAGCCACCTCTACAGCGCGCACTTCCGGCGCACCCTGACGGTCGTCCGGTCCGAGCAGGAACTGCTCGCCGCCTACGACGCCGCCACCGATGCCGGACTGGACGTCCTCGTGCAGGAGCTGATCCCGGGTCCGGACGAGCAGGGGGTCCACTACGACGCCTACCGGTCCGGCGCACGCGTGGCCGCCGAGTTCACGGCCCGCACGTTGCGGCTCGCCCCCTCCCGGTTCGGCGTACAGCGAGCGGTCGTCAGTGCCGACGTGCCCGCGGTCGTCGAGGCGGGGCGGGCGATCAACGAGACGCTCGGCGTCCAGGGTTTCTCGCGGACCGAGTTCGCCTTCGACGCACGCGACGGCCGCTACAAGCTGCTGCAGGTCGACGGGCGGCACCACCGCGCGTCACTGCTGCCGATCCGGGCCGGCCTGAACTTCCCCTGGATCTCCTACCGGGAGCAGGTGTTCGGCGAACTCCCCCGGTGGCGCAATGCCCGCACCGGCCTGTACTGGCTCGACGAGATGGCCGACCTCGCGCACAGCGCCACCCGGGCCGGCCGCGCCGGGCGCGGGGTGTGGGAACTGAGCCGGGCCTGGCGCGGGCCGCGCGTCTTCGCGGTGTACGACCGCCATGACCTGCGGCCGTTCGCGCGCTTGGCGGTACGCGCGCCGCGGCGTGCGCGCGGCAGTTTCTTCGACGTCGAGCAGGCCAACGCCTAGGAGATCCTTGTGAGAATCGCCATCGTCGGGGTCGGCCGGGTCGGCAGCGCTCTCGCCCGAGCCACTGCCGCCAAGGGGCACACCGTCGTCGTCACGTCCCGGGAGCCGGGCCGCGCGGCCGAGGTGGCGGCGCAGACCGGGGCCCAGCCGGCGGCCTCAGCCGTGGAGGCGGCCCGGGAGGCGGACATCCTCGTGCTGGCCGTCCCGTCCGCGTCCGTCGCCGCTGTGGTCGATGACCTGGCTGCGCATCTGCGCGGGCGGGACGGCGGCCGGCTCGTCGTCGTCGACCCGACCAACCCGCCCGAGCTCGACCCGGCCGGCTCGGTGGCCGAGGGCATCGCCCTGCTGTTGCCGGAGGCCGCGGTCGTCAAGGCCTTCAACACGATCTTCGCCAGTCGGCTCACCGACCCGGTCGTCGACGGCATCCCCCTCGACGGCTTCTACGCCGGGAACGACGAACAGGCCAAGGCACAGGTCGCGGAACTCCTGGCGGATCTGGGATTCCGGCCGCTGGACACCGGTGACCTGCTGACGGCCCGTACGTTGGAGCACCTGGCCCTGCTCAACATCACCTTCAACGCGCGCAACGGCTGGCCCTGGCAGACCGGCTGGAAACTGCTCGGTGCCACCGGGTAGCCGTACGTCGTCAGCCCTGGACCGGAACCGGTTGCCGGGGCGGTGTCGTCAGCCGCTGCGTCCGGGCGAGCAGGAGGGTGAGCAGGCCGCCGGCCGCGCTCAAGGCGACGGCCAGCAGCACGACCCTCGGCCAGCCGCCGTCGGTCCAGGCCGATCCGGCCAGGGTGCCCGCCACCGTCGAGCCGAGGTAGTAACAGAGCAGGTAGAGGCCGGCAGCCTGACCGGCGCCGCCGGAACCCGCGGCCGCCCGGGCCGCGACCCAACCGCTCGCGACGCCGTGCGCGGCGAAGAACCCGAACGTCATCACCGCGACGCCGAGGACCACGAGGGGCAGCGGGCGGGCCAGGGTGAGCAGGATCCCGAGCACCATGACGGCCACGCAGACCGGCACGACCGGTCGCTGCCCGAACCGGTCCGTCAGGCGGCCGGCCAGCACCGAGCCGACACTCCCTATCGGATAGACGAGGAAGACCAGTCCGGCGAGGCCGACGCTGAGGCCGTACGGCGGCGCCTCGAGCCGGAAGCCCAGCGCGTTGTAGACGGCGATGAACGCGCCCATGAGCGTGCCGCCCACGGCGTACAGCCCGAGCAGCACCGGATCCTTCAGGAGCTGACCGAGTTGGCGTACGGCGTGCCCCGCGCTGGCCGGCGCCGGGCGGAAGCCCCGGGAGTCGGGGAGCAGCCGGACCACCAGGACCGCGCAGAGCAGGCCGAGAACCCCGACGCCCGCGACAGCCGCCCGCCAGCCACCGACATCGGCGAGCGCACCGGCGACGAGCCGCCCGGCCATCCCGCCGACGGCGGTCCCCCCGACGTAGAGGCCGGTGGCCCGGGCGTACGCGCCGGGCGACACCTCCTCGCGCAGGTACGCGGTCGCCACCGCGGGTAGTCCGGCGAGCGTCAGTCCCTGGACGCCGCGCAGGACGAGCAGCACCGGCCAGGAGGGCGCGACCGCGCACGCGAGGCCGACCAGCGCGGACACGATCAGCGAGCCGCGGATCAGCCACGTGCGGCCGCGGACCTCCGACACCGGGCCGACGAGCAGGAGCCCGATGCCGAGCCCGAGCGTCGTCACCGACACCGACAGCGCTGCCTGTGCGGGCGACACGGAGAACGCCGCGCTCAGCGTCGGAAGCAGCGGCTGCGTGCAGTACAGCGCGGCGAACGTCGCGACGCCGGCCGCGAACAGCGCGGCCCTGATCCGCCGGAACTCCGGATCCCCCAGGCCGTATCCGGCGGTGGCGGACGGATCGGGCACGTGCCTCATGCTGCCAGCCGGACCCCACCCCGGCGGCGGCGGGCGTCAGCCGGGCAGCAGCGTGCGGATCGTACGCAGGGCCACCGACAGCGTCGCCAGGTCGGCCTTCTCGACGGCCAGGATCTCCTCCAGGGTGCCGCGCGCGCGGGCAAGCCCTTCACCGTTGCGCTGCTCCCAGGCCTCGATCGCCTCCGCCGGGGCCTGGTCCGGCGTGGCCGTCCTGAGGACGTCCGAGGTCAGGCCGGCCAGGGCGGCATACAGGTCGTACCGCAGCGACGAGCGGGCCAGCGACTGCCAGCGATCGGTGCGCGGCAATGCCGTGATCCGGTTGAGCATCCGGTCGACCTCGTACCGGTCGGACAGCGCGTAGTACAGCTCCGCGACGTCAGCCGCCGGACGGCCGGTCGCGGCGGAGACCTCGACGACGTCCAGCAGGGAGAACGCATCCAGCAGCGCCGCCGCGCGGAGGGCGAGGCCGTCCGGCAGACCCGTCTCGACCAGCTCCTGGGTGCGCCGGTGGAGCCGGTCGGCCTCCGCGCCGACGAGCAGCCGCGGCAGCTCCGGCGTCAGGGCAGCCAGGTCCGACCGGAAGCGGCTCACCTCCGCGGCGACGTCGATGCTCGAGCGACGGCTCTGGAGCAGCCAGCGCGTCGTGCGGTCGAGCAGCCGTCGCCCCTCGAGCAGGACGGCCGTGACCGCAGCCGTCGGCACCAGGTCGTCGAGCTCCTGGGCCGTCCGCCAGAGGTCCTCCATCGCGAAGATCTCACGGGCGACGGTGTAGGCGCGGACCACCTCGGCCGGGGACGCGCCCGTCTCCTCGATGGCCCGGAACACGAAGGTGATCCCGCCGCGGTCGACGATGTCGTTGACCACCGCAGTCGTGATGATCTCCCGGCGCAGCGGATGCCGTTCCGGCCGCTCGCCGTACCGGTCGACCAGGTCGGCCGGGAAGTAGCCGCGCAGGGCCCGGTCGAACCACGGTTCCTCGGGCAGCGCGGACCCGAGCAGCGACGTCGTCAGCGTGATCTTGGCGTAGGCGAGCAGGACGGACAGCTCGCTGGACGTCAGTCCCCCGCCCGCGGCGGCGCGCTGGTCGAGCACCTTCTGGCTCGGCAGGAACTCCAGGTCGCGGTCGAGCGCCCCGGTCGCCTCGAGCTGGCGCATGAGGCGGCCGTGCACCGGCAGCATGGACGGCGCCTGCTGTCGCGCGGTGGCCAGCGCGACGTTCTGCGAGTAGTTGTGCGCGAGCACGAGGGCGGCCACGTCGTCGGTCATCTGCGCAAGCAGCTCGTTGCGCTGCGTCCCGGACAGTTCCCCGTCCCGGACGGCCTGCTGCAGCAGCACCTTGAAGTTGACCTCGTGGTCGGAGGTGTCCACCCCGGCCGAGTTGTCGATCGCGTCGGTGTTGAGGCGACCGCCGGCGAGCGCGTACTCGATCCGGCCGAGCTGGGTCAGGCCGAGGTTGCCGCCCTCCCCGACGACCCGCACGCGCAGGTCCGCGCCGTCGACCCGGATCCCGTCGTTCGCCTTGTCCCCCACCTGCGCGTTGGTCTCGGTGGACGCCTTCACGTAGGTGCCGATCCCGCCGTTCCAGAACAGGTCGGCCGGCGCCGCGAGAATCGCGCGCATGAGTTCCTGCGGCGCCATGCCGGTCGCCTGCGCAGGCACCCCGAGGCGGGCCAGGACCTCGGCGGAGACGGGGATCCGCTTCGCCGACCGCGGGAAGACGCCGCCGCCCGCGGAGATCAGGCTCGGGTCGTAGTCCGCCCAGGACGAGCGCGGAAGGTCGAACAGCCGCCGCCGTTCGGCGAAGGACACGGCCGCGTCCGGATCCGGGTCGAGGAAGATGTGCCGGTGGTCGAAGGCGGCCACGAGCCGGATGTGCTCGGACAGCAGCATGCCGTTGCCGAACACGTCGCCGGACATGTCGCCGATCCCCACGACCGTGAAGTCCTGGCGCTGGGTGTCCACGCCGAGCTCCCGGAAGTGGCGCTTCACCGACTCCCACGCGCCGCGTGCCGTGATGCCCATGGCCTTGTGGTCGTAGCCGGCCGAGCCGCCCGACGCGAACGCGTCGCCGAGCCAGAACCCGTAGTCCCCGGCGACGTCGTTGGCGATGTCCGAGAACGTCGCCGTGCCCTTGTCGGCGGCGACGACGAGGTAGCTGTCGTCGCCGTCCAGACGGACCACGTCCCGGGGCGGGACGACCTGGCCGTCGACGAGGTTGTCTGTCAGGTCCAGCAGACCGGAGATGAACCCGCGGTAGCAGGCGATGCCCTCCGCCAGCCACGCGTCCCGGTCCGCGATGTCCGGCAGCCGCTTGCCGACGAAGCCGCCCTTGGCCCCGACGGGCACGATCACGGCGTTCTTCACCATCTGCGCCTTGACCAGGCCGAGGACCTCGGTACGGAAGTCCTCACGGCGGTCGGACCAGCGCAGGCCACCGCGGGCGACCGCGCCGAAGCGCAGGTGGACGCCCTCGAAGCGAGGTGCGTACACCCAGATCTCGTGCTGCGGACGCGGCAGCGGCAGGTCGGGGATGCGCTGGGGGTCGAGCTTGAGCGCCAGGTACGCCTTGGGCTCGCCGTCCGAGCCCGTCTGGAAGTGGTTGGTACGCACGGTGGCCAGCACGAGGGTGAGCAGCGAGCGCAGGATGCGGTCGTGGTCGAGGCTCGCGACCTCGTCCAGCGCCGCGGTGATCTCGTCGGTCAGGCTCTCGGCCTCGTCGCCGGCATCGTGGCCCCGGCTCGGGTCGAACAGCGCCTCGAACAGGCGCACGAGCAGCCCGGCGATCGGCACGTTCGCGTTCAGGACCTCGGCCACGCGGTCCTGGCTGTAGCTGGACGCCTGCCGCAGGTACCGCGCGTACGCCCGCAGTACGACCACCTGGCGCCACGACAGGCGGCCGCGGGTGACCAGCGCGTTGAACCCGTCGCTCTCCGCCCGGCCGGCCCAGACGGCCGCCAGCGTCTCCATGAACAGCGGGTCGCCGCCGGGCGGTGGCGGCATACTGCCGGGGCGGTAGCGCAGCCCGAAGTCGTAGATCCAGCGCCGCTCCCCGTCGCCGCACTGCAGCTGGTACGGCCGCTCGTCCAGCACGTCCACGCCGAGCTCCTGCAGCACGGGCAGGACGTCGGACAACGACAGCGAGCCGACGCGGTACAGCTTGAGCCGGCGCTCGTCCGCAGCCGCACCCTCGACGGCGTACATGGCCAGCTCGAGCGGCCCCCCGGGAACCAGCGCGGCCAGGCGCCCGGCGTCGGTCACGGCAACCGTGGCCGGGAAATCCTCCTTGTAGGCCTCGGGAAACGCGTCGGCGTACACGCTGAGCAGCGGACCCGCCTGCTGCTGCCCCAGCCGGCGGACGGCTGCCTCGGACAGCTCGTCCGACCACGAGCGCGCCACGGACGACAGCCGGGCCTCCACCGACGCGCGGTCGACGTCGGACGGCGCGGGCTGTGCGCCGCCCAGGCGGACGACGAAGTGCAGCCGGGCGAGCGCGGACTCGCTGACCCGGGCGGTGAACTCGACGCTGTCCGCGCCGAAGGTCTGCCGCAGCACCTGCGCCATCGCCATCCGCACCCGGGTCGTGTAGCGGTCCCGCGGCAGGAACACGAGGGCCGACAGGTAGTGCCCCGCCTCGTCGCGACGCAGGAACAGGCGCACCCGGCGCCGCTCGCGTTGCGGTAGCACCTCCAGGGCGATGTGCAGCAGGTCGGTGACCGACGCGCGGAACAGTTCCTGGCGCGGCAGGGTCTCGAGGATGGCGATCAGCTCGCGACCGGAGTAGCTCTCCGCCGGATAGCCGGAGCGGGCCAGCACCTCGGCGACCTTGCGCCGCACCAGCGGGATCCGGGTGACGCTCTCGCTGTCCACCTCGGCCCCGAACAGGCCGACGAACCGGCGGACACCGACGAGCTCGCCGGCCACGTCGAAGGTGCGCACGGCGAGGTCGTCCAGGTAGGAGCGGCGACGCACGGTGGACCGGACGCCCGCCTTGGTCAGCGTGAGCAGCGGCCGGTCGTCGCCCGCGTCAGCGGCGACCGGGTCCCCGATCGTGGCGGCGACGCCGCCGTCCGGGCGCAGCAGGCCGAGACCACTTCCCGCGACGACGCGCAGCGCCTGGCCCGGTTCGCGCACGTACTCGTTGTATCCGAGGAAGGTGAAGTGCTGGTCGATCAGCCAGCGCAGCAGCTCCCGGGCGTCGACCGCCTCCTGGAGGGCGTGGCCGGCCGCGTCGGAGGGCAGTTCCACCGCGGACTTCTCGGCCTGCGCGCGCATCGCCGGCCAGTCCTCGACCACCCGCCGGACGTCGGCCAGGACCCGGGCCAGGTGCCCGCCCAGCTCGGCGAGCACCGCCTCGTCGTCCACCCGGTCGATCTCCAGATGGATCCACGACTCGACGAGGGCGTCCTCCGGCAGGTTCTCCCCGTCCCGCGAGCCGAGCACCTCCAGCAGCTCGCCGGCGGCGTCCCGCCGCACCACGAGCTGCGGATGCACGAGGAGCCGCACGGTTCGCCCGAGCCTGCCCAGCTCGGCGTTGACCGAGTCCACGAGAAACGGCATGTCGTCGGTGACGATGTCGAGCACGCTGCTCGGCAGCGCCCCCGCTCGCGGGTGCGAGGGGCTGGCGACCGCGACGTTCGCCTGTCCCGGCGTCCGCCGCTGGGCCGTCTGCCGGTGGAAGGTGGCCGCTACCAGGAGGTCCTCGGGACGGCCCTCCGCCAGGTCCTCGTCCGGCACGTGCCGGTAGTAGTCCCGGAGGAAGGACAGCAGCGTCTCGCGGTCCGCACCTGCTCCGGCGACCGCCTGCGCGAGGACGTCGGCCGGGTTGTCGGTGGCCGCCGAGCTCATCGCCACTCTCCTGTCGCGGCCGCCGGGGCGGTCAGGGCCGGGTCACAGGTGCGGATACAAGCGAGGCGGAACGGCATCCTCGTTGTGTAGCAGCAACCCCGCCGGCCGTGTGTCCCGGGCCTTCACCCGGCAGAGGGACATGATGGGCGACGTGACTCGCCTGCGCCCGCGCCGTCCCGGTGAAACGGGCGCCTCGCGGTGGGCGGCCGCGCGTGGCTGAGGTCCGTCTGCGCCCGGTCGGCGCGCATGCCGTGCTGATCGAGGTCGAGACCCTCGAGGCGGTCGGCGGCTGGCAGGACATCGTCCGGCGGCTCGTCACCGACGGCATGCTGCCCCAGCCGGTCGAGGTCGTACCCGGCGCCCGCACCCTGCTGCTCGACGGCGTCGACGCCGTCGCCGTACGACGCGTCCTCGCCGGGGTGGACGCGCCGAGGCCTCACTGCGCCCCGACCCAGGCGCCGCTCGTCGAGATCCCGGTGACGTACGACGGGGCAGATCTGGCCGACGTCGCGCGGTTGTGGGACATGTCAGAGGCGGAGGTCATCGCGCGCCACACGGCGACCGAGTTCCGCGTGGCGTTCTGCGGCTTCGCGCCAGGATTCCCTTATCTGGAAGGGCTTTCCGAGCCGGTGCCGCGGCGGGCGACCCCGCTCACCTCCGTCCCGGCCGGCTCGGTCGGGCTGGCCGGCCGGTACTGTGGGATCTACCCCGGTGCCTCCCCGGGAGGCTGGCAGTTGCTCGGCCGCACCGGCGTGCAGCTGTTCGACGTCGACCGGGAGCCCCCGGCCCTGCTCCCGCCCGGCACGCGGGTGCGCTTCGTCGAGGCTGACGAACAGACCGCACCCGAGCCGCACGCAGCCACCCCGCCATCACCCGGCGCCCGCAACCTCACCGTCGTCCGGCCCGGTGCCCTGACCACCGTGCAGGACGGCGGCCGCCTCGGCGTCGCGCATCTCGGGGTGCCGCGGGCCGGCGCCCTGGATGCGGACGCAGCGCGGCTCGCGAACCGGCTTCTGGGCAACGGCGAGGACGCGGCGGTGCTCGAGACGACGTTGACCGGGGTGGCCCTGCGGACGAGCACCGCGCTGACCGTCGCCGTCACCGGCGCGTCCGCCGCCGTCTCGGTCGACGGCCGCCCGGCCCCGTGGGGGGTCTCGTTGACCCTGCCGGCCGGCGCCCTGCTCGACGTCTCCCCCGCCACGGCCGGGGTCCGGTCGTACGTCGGGGTGGCCGGCGGCATCGCCGCGCCTCCCGTGCTGGGCAGCCGGGCGCGGGACACCCTCGCCGGGCTGGGGCCGGCCCCACTGGCGGCCGGCGACGTCCTCGGAGTCGGCCCGAGCTGCGGTCCACCCCCGGCGGTGGACTTCACCGTGCCCGCACCGGCCCGCGAGGTGGTGGTGCTCCGTCTGGGACCGGGTCCGCGGACCGACTGGTTCGGGACCGCGGGCCTCGACGCGCTGGCCGCCGCCCGCTACGTCCTGTCGCCCTCGAGCAACCGGGTCGGGGCGCGGCTCTCCGGCCCCGCCGTACCGCGTCTTCGCGACGGGGAGCTGGAGAGCGAGGGCATGGTGCTCGGCGCCGTGCAGGTCCCTCCCGACGGGCAGCCGGTGGTCCTGCTCGCCGACCACCCGACCACCGGCGGCTACCCCGTGATCGGGGTGGTCGAGCCGCGCGACCTCCCGGCCCTGGCCCAGGCGCGGCCGGGCACTGCCGTCCGCTTCGTCCTCGACAGGAGCTGCTTCGCATGACCTCGATCGACCTCAACAGCGACCTCGGCGAGGGGTTCGGCGTCTGGCGGCTCGGCGACGACGCGGCCCTGCTCGGCATCGTCAGCAGTGCGAACGCCGCCTGCGGCTTCCACGCCGCGGACCCGCCGATCATGCGGGCGGTCACCGCCGGCGCGGCCGACGCCGGGGTGGCGGTCGGCGCGCAGGTCTCGTACCGCGACCTGGCGGGCTTCGGCCGCCGCCGGATGGATATCGCCGCCGACGAGTTGACCGACGACGTGCTGTACCAGATCGGCGCACTCGACGCGTTCTGCCGGGTGGCCGGGGATCGTGTCCGCTACGTCAAGCCACACGGTGCGCTGTACAACACGACGGTCGCCGACGAGGCGCAGGCCGGCGCCGTCGTACGGGCCGTGCTGGAGTACGACGCGACGCTGCCCCTGCTGGGCCTGCCCGGCTCGGCGCTGCTCCGGCAGGCCGAGGCCGCGGGGCTGACCGGCGTTCCGGAGGGTTTCGTGGACCGCGGCTACACCCCGGCCGGGCACCTGGTCCCGCGCAACCAGCCGGGCGCGCTGGTCACCGACGAGGACGCGGTCGTGGAGCGCGCCGTACGCATGGCGGTGCACGGGACGGTCGTCGCCGTCGACGGGTCCGAGCTGCCCATGCCGGTGCGCTCGCTGTGCGTGCACGGCGACACCCCGGGGGCCGTCGCGCTGGCCCGCCGGGTCAGGGCCGGGCTCGAGGAGGCGGGCCTGACACTGGCCTCCTTCGCCCCCTGACCGCGGCGGCTTGGCGCCGGCGGCCCCCTTCGCCGCCTGACCGCCGCGCACGGACCGACCGGCCAGGTCCGCCGCCCACCCACCTGTCCGCGCTCCCGCCGAGGCGGCGCCGTGCCGCGCCGCGGTACGAGCTGGCCGGACGTCAGCCGGCCCGGGCCGGGGACGGCTCCGGGGACAGCGCCGGGGTGCGCACGTGCTCGGGCAGGACCCCGAATCCCACCAACCGCGCAACCACACCTTGCAGCCGCGGCCGCCGGTCGATGAAGCGCAGGAAGCCCGGCGCCTTCATGGGCCCCGGACCGGTGAGCACCACGGCCAGCACCCGCCGTTGGAGCACCCGCTGCAGCAGCTGCGTCAGCACGGTCGGCGGGGTCCTGCGCAGCTGGACCCGGGCGAGATCGCGCTGCGTCACGTCCCCGGTCACGAGCGGCCCGGCGACCCTGTTGGCCGCGGCGATCGCATCCTGCACCGCCAGGTTGATCCCGACGCCGCCGATCGGGGACATGGCATGCGCGGCATCCCCGATGAGCAGTACGCCGGGCCGGAACCAGCGCCGTAGCCGGTCCACCTGCACCGAGAGCATCGCGATGTCGTCCCAGCTGCGGACCTCGGCCAGCCGGTCACGCAGGTGAGGGGCCAGCGTGCCGACCGACTCCCGGAAGGCGTCCAGCCCCTGGGCCCGGACGCGGTCGTAGCCGTCCTTACGGATGAGGTAGGCGAGCTGCCAGTACTCCCCCCGGTCGATCAGCACGAGCATCCGGCCGGTACTCAGCCGGGCGAACAGCGAGGGATCGCTCTCCCGGCGGCTGACCCGGAACCAGAGCACGTCCATCGGCGCACCGAACCGGTGCGACCGCAGGCCCAGGGCCGCGCGCACCGCGGAGTGCCGACCGTCGGCGGCGATCGTGAGGGCGGACCGCAGGGTGTGCCGGGTGCCGTCCGGCGTCTCGTAGACGACCCCCCGGACCCGGCCGTCCGACCGCTCGACGTCGACCACGTCGGCGTTCCGGCGGAGTTCGAAGGTCGGGTAGCGCGCAGCCTGCCCGGTCACGAAGTCCAGGAAGTGCCACTGCGGCATGAACATCAGGGAGCCGCTCCTGCCGGGCAGCCGCGAGAAGTCGGCCAGGGTGTAGGTGCCGTCGTCGGTCAGCGCGGTCAGCGTCGTCACCGTGCTGTGCGGCAGCGCAAGGAACTGCGACTCGAGGCCCAGCTCCGTCATCAGGGCGAGAGTCGACGCGTGGATCGTGTCGCCGCGGAAGTCCCGCAGGAAGTCCGCATGCTTCTCCAGCAGGCAGACCTGCACCCCCGCCCTCGCGAGCAGGAGCGCGACGACGGCGCCGGCAGGTCCCCCGCCGACGACGCAGCAGTCGACCTGGTCGGGCTCGGTCACGAGCCACCCCCTCGGTGCGCCCTGTTCGCAGTCTGAGCTGGGACGGGCGAGGTGTCACGGGGAGATCTGTCCTCAACTCCGGGCCGCTCGCTCCGATAGGAGGTCGTGCAAAACGGACGACAACGACACATCGGGCAGACCGCTCTCCTGGGTTGCCTGCTCACCGCGCTGCTGCCCGCAGTCCCCGGCTGGGCCGCCGCGACCCCGACAGGTGCGGCCACGACAGCAGGTTCGCGCACCACCGTCGCACGCGTGGCCGCTGCCACGCCGACGCCCCGCGCCACGGCCAAGCCGGTCGCCAAGGCCAAGCCGGTCGCCAAGCCCAAGCCGGTCGCCAAGCCGGTCGCGAAGCCCAAGCCCGTCGCGAAGCCCAAGCCGGTCGCCAAGGCCAAGCCGGTCGCCAAGCCGGTCGCGAAGCCCGTCGCCAAGCCCACCCCCAAGCCCGCGCCCGCCCCCGTACGCGCTCCCGCGACGCTCGCCGCGCCCGTTGCCGTGCCCCTCCCGGCTCCCGCGGCCGGACCGGCGCCCGCGGCGGCGGCCCCGCCCACCGCCCCGGCTGCCCCGCCGAGTGCTGTCATGGCCGGTATGCCACGCGCCTGGGTGACGACACCGGACCGCGGCCTCGCATTGTCCGACCAGGGCGACGTCGCCTTCGGGGCCGTCTCGACCGGCCTGCCGACGGTGACCGTGGACCCCTCGCGCAGCTACCAGACGATCGACGGCTTCGGCGCCTCGCTCACCGAGTCCTCCGCCGCCGTACTGAACCGGCTGGACCCCGCCCAGCGCGGTGCCGTGATGACCTCGCTGTTCGACCCGCGGGTCGGGGCGGGCCTGAGCTACCTGCGCCAGCCCATGGGCGGCACCGACTTCGTCACCACCACCGCCACGACGTACGACGACCTGCCGGCCGGACAGACCGACTACGAGATGATGGGGTTCAGCATCGCGCGCGACCAGAGCAACGGGGTGCTTCCCCTGCTCCAGCAGGCTCGGGCCATGAACCCGCGCCTGCGCGTCATGGCCACCCCGTGGAGCCCGCCGGCGTGGATGAAGACCAACGGCTCCCTGGTCGGCGGTCGGCTCATCGACGACCCGAGGATCTACCGGGCGTACGCGCTGTACTTCGTGAAGTTCATCCAGGCGTATGCGCAGGCGGGCGTGCCCGTCGACGCGGTCACGGTGCAGAACGAGCCGCAGAACCGCACGCCCGCCGGCTACCCGGGCACCGACATGCCGGTGGACCAGCAGATCAAGCTCATCGAGGCGCTCGGCCCGGCCCTACAGGCGGCCGGCCTGACGACCAAGATCCTCGCGTACGACCACAACTGGGCGACGCATCCCAACGACCTCGCGCCCGGTGCGCCGGCCGACTACGCCGCCCAGGTGCTGTCGAGCCCCGCTGCCCCCTGGGTCGCCGGTACGTCGTTCCACTGCTACTACGGCGACCCGACAGCGCAGACGGCCCTGCGGAACCGGTTCCCCGACAAGGGGATCTGGCTCAGCGAGTGCTCCGGTTCGCACGGCCCCTCGGACCCGCCGGCCAAGGCCTTCCGCGACACCCTCGGGTGGCAGGCCCGCAACCTGCTCGTCGGTGCGTTGCGGAACTGGTCGCGCACGGTACTCACCTGGAACGTCGCGCTCGATCCGAGTGGCGGGCCGCACGTCGGCGGCTGCAGCACCTGCTCCGGACTGGTCACCGTCAATCCCGACCGCAGCGTCGTGACCAATGCCGAGTACCACGTCCTGGCCCACGCCAGCCGGTTCGTCCAGCCGGGTGCCCAGCGCATCGAGAGCAGCATCGGGAGCGGGCAGCCGTCCAACGTCGCCTTCCGCAATCCGGACGGCAGCATCGCCCTGATCGTCCTCAACGACAGCGCCACCGCGAGCACCTTCGCGATCACCATCGGCGGCCGCTCGTTCCGCTACACGCTGGGCGCCGGCGCCCTCGCCACCTTCACCTGGGCGGCCTGAGCGTCGCGAGTACGGCGGCCTCGACCGGCTACCGAGGGTCGGCCCGGTCGAGGTTCCAGTGCCGCGACGCCATTGCGATCCAGGCATCGTCCTGTCGCGGCATCATGCTGAAGCGGCTGATCACCCGCTGACCGCCCTCGTAGTCGCCGTACAGCAGATGGACCGTGAGCGGCTGCCGCGAGGCGATCGCGGCTCGTGCCGACCGGAACTCCGGCGCGTTGGGGTCGCGCAGTGCACCCTGCCAGAAACCCGTGTCGGACACCGGCACGTACAGGTCGCGGGTGAGCCGCTGGAACTCGGAAACCGGCGGAGGGCTGGTGGCACCGGGTGGCTGCTCCAGGGAGAGCCGCCACCCGTGCAGCACGGCGATCCCGTTACCGACGTTGCGCAGCGACAGCGCGAGGTAGATCGCCTCCTCACCGACCTCCGCGGCGCCGCCGCCACCGGGTGCGACCACCCACTTGTCGTCCACGAACCGGATCTTCTCCGGCGGATCGTGCAGGTGGGAGGGGACGAGCAGCGGGCGCAGCCCTGCCAGCAGGGAGCGTTCCGCAGCCCGGGCGGCGCGATTGGCGGATCTCACGGACGCGAAGGTCGACGCGGCGAGGGCCAGCGTTCCGCCGGCCGTTGCCAGTGAGGAGATCGTCACCCAGTCGACCACGGCCCCAGCGTAGGGACCTTCTGGCCACCGTGCGCTGGGCCTGTGCCGGGAGCACGGCCAGCAGGGCGACGGCAAGCTCGTCGTGCTGTTACGGCTTGGCCAGGTAGCGGCGGCGCCGGCGTCAGGACCTCGGACAGCCGTACCAACGGATACGCCGACAGCACGTCGAAGCCGGCGACCACGGCGAGCACGGCGGGCACGAACGACGGCCGCACGCCGAGCTGGACGCCGTGCAGCGCCAGAACGGGGAGCGGGACCGCGGTGACTGCGGCGGTGAAGATCACGGGGGCGCGCCAGGTCCGCCGCGCCATGGGGCAGGAGCGGGCACACCGGCCCATCGTCCAACGAGCCTCGGATCTGAGCCGGTCCCGCTCTGACCCGCGACGAGTTCGCCGCGTTTGTTCTCAGCATCGGGCGCCGTGGCCGATATAGACGCAACGGCCAGTCCGGCCGCACGCCACGGAAGGCCAGGAGACAGCCGCACATGCCCTCGTTCAACCGACGCAGGATCACGACCTCATCCGCCGCCGAGGCCACCGCCGTACCGGGTCGCGAAGACGAGCTGCTTCAGCAGCTGGCCACGGCCGAGACGCGCATCGCCGAGCTGCACGACGAAATGACCAACCTCGACGAGCGTTACCAGCTCATGATCGACGCAGCCAGCATCGGGCTGTGGGACATGACGGTGAACGCTGGCGACGTGGTGAACCCGAACAACGAGTTCTGGTGGTCCGACGAGTTCCGCCGGATGCTCGGCTTCCGTGACGAGAGTGACTTCCCGAGCCGGCTCGAGAGCTGGTCGAGCCGCATCCACGCCGAGGACAGCGACTGGGTCGTCAACGCCTTCGCCGCACACATGAACGACAAGTCCGGCCGGACGCCGTTCGACATCCAGTACCGCATCCACCTGAAGAACGGCGACGCCCGCTGGGTCCGCGCCACGGGCAGCACCAGGCGCGACAAGGCTGGCGTGCCCGTGCGGGTCGCCGGCGCCCTCATCGACATCCACGAGCAGAAGACGCTCGTCGGCTCGTCGGAGATGTTCGTCGAGCGGCTTCGTGCGTCGTCCGAGCTGCTGGCCAGCGTGAGCCGGGACCTGGCCGAGTCGGCCCGGGCCGCGGTCGATGCCGCGAGTCTCACCGCCGGCAAGATCCAGAAGCTGGACGAGAGCACCAGCGAGATCGGCAAGGTCGTCGAGCTGATCACCTCCATCGCGCAGCAGACGAACCTGCTCGCGCTCAACGCCACCATCGAGGCGGCCCGGGCCGGCGAGGCGGGTCGCGGCTTCGCGGTCGTCGCCAACGAGGTCAAGGAGCTCGCCAACGAGACGGCCAAGGCCACCGGCGACATCACCAGCCAGGTCGACACGATCCGGACCGACACCCAGAGTGCCGTGAGCGCCATCGAGGAGATCCAGTCGATCATCCGGACCCTGGACGACAGCCAGCGTTCGATCCGCGAGGTCGTCGAGGAGCAGCAGCTGGCCGCCGCCGAGGGTTCCCGGGTGGGCGCCCGCTAGAGATGCTCACGACGTCGTCACCGCGTCCGGTCGCCCCACCGGGCGACCGGACGCGGTGCCGTCACAGGACCTTGGACAGAAACGCCTTCGTACGCCCGTGCTGTGGATTCGCGAGCACCTCGCGCGGATGCCCCGCCTCGACGACGATCCCGTCGTCCATGAAAACCAGCGCGTCGCCGACCTCCCGCGCGAAGCCCATCTCGTGCGTCACGACGATCATCGTCATCCCGCTCTCGGCGAGGTCGCGCATGACGTCGAGCACCTCCCCCACCAGCTCGGGGTCGAGCGCCGACGTCGGCTCGTCGAAGAGCATCAGCTTGGGCTCCATGGCCAGCGCACGTGCGATCGCCACCCGCTGCTGCTGGCCACCGGAGAGCTGGGCCGGGTAGCTGTCGGCCTTGGCGCCGAGCCCGACCCGGTCGAGCAGGGCCTCCGCGCGGGCCCGTACGACCGCCTTCGCCTCCCGGCGCACCCGTATCGGCGCCTCCATGACGTTCTCCAGCACCGTCATGTGCGCGAACAGGTTGAACCGCTGGAACACCATGCCGATGTCCCGGCGGTGCGCGGCGACCTCCTTCTCCCGCAGCTCATGCAGCTTGTCGCCGCTGCGCCGGTACCCGACGAGATCGCCGTCGACGTACAGCTGGCCGGCATCGACCTTCTCGAGGTGGTTGATGCAACGCAGGAACGTGGACTTGCCGGACCCGGACGGACCGACGAGGCAGAACACCTCCCTGGGCGCCACCTCGAGGTCGATGCCCTTGAGCACGTCGACGTGCCCGAAGGACTTGTGGACGCCTTCGGCCTTCACCATGGGAACGCCCTTGACCATGGGGGCCGTCATCGCGCGGCACCTCCCGCGACGCGGCCGGGCTTGAGATTGGCCAGGATCCGTTGACCCAGCGAGCGCGCCTGCACGCCGGCCACGCCGCGCGCGAACCGCCGTTCCAGGTGCGCCTGCCCGAAGCTGAACACCGACGTCAGGACGAGGTACCAGAAGCTCGCGACGAGGAGCAGCTCGATGGTCGCGAAGTTCTTGGCCGCGATGGCGGAGGTCCGGGTCAGGAGGTCGCCCGCCCCGACCACCAGCACCAGCGACGTGGTCTTGAGCATCGTGACCACCTCGTTGCCGGTCGGCGGGATGATGACGCGCATCGCCTGCGGCAGCACGATGCGGCGCATCGTGAGCCCACGCGTCATGCCGAGCGCCCCGGCCGCCTCGGCCTGACCCGGGTCGACGGCGAGGATGCCGCCCCGGACGACCTCGGCCATGTAGGCCGCCTCGTTCAGGGCCAGCGCGAGCAGGGCGGCCACGAAGGGCTTGATGAGTGCGTTGGTGTCGGCGCTGAAGGCACCGAAGCCGATGCGGGGGAAGAACAAGGCGAGGTTGAACCACACCAGCAGCTGCACCAGGACGGGAGTGCCGCGGAACAGCCAGATGTAGCCGCCACTGACCGAGCGCAGGACGCGGTTGTGGGACAGCCGCATCACGGCGAGAACGATCCCGAGAGCGATGCCGGCCACCATCGCCAGCACGGTCAGTTCGATGGTCACCCACAGGCCGCGCAACACCGTGCCCTCGAACAGGTTCTGCCCGACGACCGACCACTGGATGTTCTTGTTGGTGGCGACCG
Organism: Frankiales bacterium; assembly: GCA_025965475.1. Classification (GTDB taxonomy): domain Bacteria; phylum Actinomycetota; class Actinomycetes; order Mycobacteriales; family SCTD01; genus RYN-124. Next base: position 44,714 of record JAOPWV010000003.1, read on the forward strand.
ACCAGACGAGGGCGGCGAGCAGCGCGATGACGACGGCCGCCGCGACCCACTGACCCCAGCGCGGGACCGGCACCGCCTTCAGCGGCTCGTGGGTGGCCGCCGCCGCGGTGTCCGACGCGGTGCCGGGTGGGTCGGCGTACGACGACATGGCTCGTCCCGTCAGGAGGTTGCGCCGTTGAGGGTCACGTCCTTGACCGCCCCGCCGGACAGGTCGTTCTTGGCGAGGATCCGGCCGTACGTCCCGTTCGCGATGAGCTCCTCGAGCCCGGCCTTGAGGGCGTCCCGGAGCTGGGTGTTCTTCTTCGCGACGACGATGCCGACCGGGGTCGGCAGCATCGGCTGGGAATTGGCGACCTCGAACTGGTTGCCGCCGCCGATGGTCTTGGCGTTGTAGCGGCCGACGGCGTCCTGGGTGAAGTTCGCGTCCGCACGACCGGTCCGGACCTGCAGCAGCGCGTCCTTGTCATTCGGCAGCGCGGTCACGTTGATCTTCTTGGCCGCGCACTCCTTGGTGTTGAACTCGCCCAGCAGCTTCTCCTGCGTGGAGGAGACGAGCACCGAGACGTTCTTGCCGCAGAGGTCGGGGACACCCTTGATGCCGGCCGGGTTGCCCTTCTTCACGACGATGGCCTGGCCGGTGGTGAAGTAGTCGACGAAGTCGTACTTCGCCTCCCGCGCCTTGGTGTCGGTGATGGCGGCCATGACGATGTCGAAGCGGCCGCCGTCCAGTGCGGTCAGCAGCCCGTCGAACGCGGTGTGCGTCATCGGCAGCTTGACGCCCAGGACCTCGCCGAGTGCCGCCGCGATGTCGGGGTCGAGCCCGACGATCGTCTTGTTGTCTGCCCCGAACGACTCGAACGGCGGGTAGAGCGCCTCGGTGCCGACCTTGACGGTTCCGGCCGTACGCAGCGCGGCCGGCAGCTTCTCGTTCAGCGAGGCGTTCTTGGTCTGAACAGGCGCCGGACTGGCGGCGCTGGACGCGCTGCCCGTCGTCGTCGCGGAGCCGCCACCGCAGGCAGCCGCGAGGATCGCGAGCGCCGCCGCGGCGAGCGGGGCGCCGGCCCGCCGGCGGTTCAGTCCGAATCGGGATGCACTCATGGCCGGGCTCCTCAGGGGTTCACGATGGTGTGCGGCATCAGATCCCCGGCGGCGCCGGAGCTGCGGGCTGCGTCACCCGAGAATCACCATAAGTTTTCTCCTTGTCAACCCTTGTTTCATGAGCTGAGGCTGGTGTTTCATGACGACGCGCCTGCCTCCCGGCCGGCGGCAACCCCGGCCGACGGAGGACCAGATGGTGCGCCCGACCGGACCCGCTGCCGCGGCGGACAGCGCCGCCGTCGACGCCGCGCAGGGCGGGGTGCACATCGGGGCGCAGCTCAAGGCCGCCCGCCTGGCGCGCCGGATGACGCTGGCGGAGGTGGCCCTCGAGAGCGGGCTCACCAAGGGCTTCGTATCCAAGCTCGAACGCGACCAGGCGACCGCCTCGGTCGCCTCGCTCATGCGCCTGTGCCAGGCGCTGGACATCCCGGTCGGGAGCCTGTTCCACGCCTCCACCGGCGAGGTGGTCCGGCACGACGCGTACCCGGCCATCAACTTCGGCGGCGTCGGGGTCGTCGAGTACCTGCTCACCCCCCAGGGCGAGCAGCGGGTGCAGGCGATCCTCAGCGAGATCGCGCCCGGCGGCGGCAGCGGTGACGAGCTCTACGCGCTGCCCGCGGACGTCGAGTTCGTCTTCGTCATCGAGGGACGGCTGCGCGTGACCCTGCGGGACGACGAGATCGTCCTCGAGGCCGGCGATGCCTTCACCTTCCCACCGCGCAACGAGCACTGCTTCGGCAGTGCTCTCGACGACGGGACGACCAAGGTGCTCTGGGTCTTCGCCCCGGCACTGCCCCCCGAAGCCGGGCTCGAGTCCGAGCCCGGCATTCCTGGCGCCGCCCAGGCGCCCACTGTGAGGAGTCGACGTGACCCAGCCCGCTGAGCGCACCGGACGGACCGACGCGGTCGGGCCGGTCGACGCCGCCCAGGTCCCCCGGTTCGCGGGCCCGGCGACCTTCGCCCGGCTGCCACGGGTCGACCAGGTGAACACCGCGGACGTGGCGGTCGTGGGTGTGCCCTTCGACGCCGGCGTCTCGTTCCGTCCCGGAGCCCGGTTCGGCCCGACCGCCGTCCGCGAGGCCAGCCGCCTGCTGCGCCCGTACCACCCGGGCCTGGACATCTCGCCGTTCGACGTGCAGCAGGTCGCCGATGCCGGCGACATCGCCTGCAACCCGTTCGACATCGCCGAGGCGATCGCGGCCATCGAGGCGGGTTCCGACGAGCTGCACGGTGCCGGGGCGAAGTTGCTGACCATCGGCGGGGACCACACCATCGCGCTGCCGTTGCTGCGCTCGGTCGTCCGTCAGCACGGCCCCGTCGCCCTGCTGCACTTCGACGCGCACCTGGACACCTGGGACACCTACTTCGGGGCGAAGTACACCCACGGCACGCCGTTCCGCCGCGCCTTCGAGGAGGGCCTGCTCGACACGAGCGCGCTCAGTCACGTCGGCACCCGCGGCCCCCTGTACGGCAAGAGCGACCTCGCCGACGACGCCGGCATGGGCTTCGGGATCGTCACGTCTATGGACTTCATGAACAAGGGGGTGGCGGAGATCGCCGACGGGCTTCGCCGTCGCATCGGTGACCGCCCGCTCTACCTGTCCATCGACATCGACGTGCTCGACCCGGCCCATGCGCCCGGCACCGGTACGCCGGAGGCCGGCGGCCTGACCAGCCGTGAGCTGCTCGCGCTGCTGCGCAGCCTGGCGGGCACGCAGGTCGTGGGCGCGGACGTCGTCGAGGTCTCCCCCGCCTACGACCACGCCGAGATGACCGCCGTGGCCGCCTCGCACGTCGCCTACGAGCTGGTGTCGCTGATGGCCCTGGGCGACAAGGGGTGAGCACGCCCCGGACCGGCGGGGACCTCGTCGTCGAGTCCCTGGCCGCCCTGGGTGCCGACACCGTCTTCGGCATCCCGGGCCAGCACGCGCTCGGCACCTTCGCGGCGCTGGCGCGGTCGGGCCTGCGGTACGTCGGCCTGCGCACCGAATTGTCCGCCGGCTTCGCCGCCGACGGCTACGCCCGTACGGCGCACAAGGCCGCCCCGCTGCTGGTGTCCACCGGACCGGGTGCGCTGATCAGCCTGGCCGCGCTGCAGGAGGCCGCGGCCTCCTCGGTGCCGGTCGTCGTCGTCAGCAGCCAGATCCCGAGCGCCGGCCTCGGCGGATTGCGCAAGGGCTACCTGCACGAGCTGCGCGACCAGCGGGCGAGCGTGCGCGACATCGTGAAGTCGGCGCAGACCGTCACCCACGCCGGGCAGATCCCCAGTGCCCTCGCGGCCGCCTGGCAGGACGCGCTCACCCCGCCGTACGGCCCGGTCTGGGTCGAGATCCCGCAAGACGTGCTGCTCGGCGAGGTCGACCTGCCCGTCGTCCGCGACCTGGCTGTCACGCCGCAGGGCCCGATCCCCCGCGCGGAGCTGCTCGACGAGGCCGCTCGACTCCTGCAGTCGGCGCAGCGCCCGGTCATCCTCGCCGGCGGCGGCGTTGTCCGGGCCGGCGCCGAGGCGGCGCTGCTCGACCTGGCCGAGGCGCTGCGGGCACCGGTCGCGATGACGTTCGGCGCGAAGGGAGCGTTCCCCTGGGAGCACCCGCTGTCGCTGCAGTCCTGGCTCGAGGACTGGCACACCACCGAGTTCCTCGCCGACGCCGACGTCCTGCTCGTCGTCGGCAGCGGCTTGGGCGAACTGTCGAGCAACTACCACCGGTTCCAGCCACGCGGGCGGGTCATCCAGATCGAGGCGGACCTCGGCAAGCTGGAGGCGAACCACCCCGCGCTCGCGATCCACGCCGACGCGGCGGTCGCCCTGCCGGCGCTGGCACGCAGCGTGACGTCCAGGGTGTCCGACGGCGTCGCCGAGAAGCGGACCGCCGAGCTGCTCGGCAACGTCCAGGGTCGGCTGGCCGGTCAGGATGTCCGCCTCGAGCGTGCCGTGTTGGACGCGGTCCGGGCCGCGCTGCAGGACGAGTCGCCGAGTTTCTGGGACATGACCATCCTGGGTTACTGGGCCTGGTCCGCCTGGGACGCAAGGGTTTCCGGCTCGATGAGTTCGGCGCAGGGCGCCGGTGGTCTGGGCTACGCCTACCCGGCGGCACTCGGCGCGGCGGCCGCGGTACCCGGTCGGCGCGTGCTCGCCGTCTCCGGCGACGGGGGCGCGATGTACGGCATCGCCGAGCTGGCCACCGCGCGCCAGCACGACCTGCCGGTCACCTGGCTCATCGTCGACGACGGCGGCTACGGGATCCTGCGGGAGTACATGACCGGCGCGTTCGGCTCGGCGTACGGCACCGAGCTGACCCGCCCCGACTTCGTCGCGCTGGCCGAGGCGTTCGGCGTCCCGGCCCGCCGCAGTACACCGGAGTCATTGCAGGACGACCTCGCGGCGGCCTTCGCCGAGGCCGGGCCGAACGTCGTCGTCCTGCCGGTCACGCTGCAGATGTTCGCACCGACCCACCTCGGGGAGTGACCATGCGCATCGCGCTCCACCAAGGGCCGGCGCAGCCGGCCGACGCCGAGGCCAACCTGGACGTGCTGGCCGCCACCGCGCGGTCCGCTGCTGATGGCGGCGCCCGGCTGCTCGTCTTCCCGGAGATGTTCCTGACCGGCTACAACATCGGCCCGGACGCGGTGCGCCGCCTGGCCGAACCGGCCGACGGCCCGTCCGCCCAGCAGGTCGCCCGCATCGCGCAGGAGACCGGCATCGCCGTGCTCTACGGCTACCCCGAACTCGTGGGCGACGCGGTCTACAACGCCGCGCAGCTGGTGGAGCGTGACGGCCGCCGGTTGACGAACTACCGGAAGACCCACCTGTTCGGCGAGCTCGACACTGCCGCGTTCTCCCCTGGCGCCGGCGGCTTCGTCACCGTCCAGGTCGACGATCTCCGGGTCGGTGTCCTCATCTGTTACGACGTCGAGTTCCCCGAGGCCGTACGGGCGCTCGCCCTGGCCGGCGCCGACCTCGTGGCCGTACCGACCGCGCTGATGGCGCCGTACGACGCCGTCGCGCAGACCCTCGTGCCCGCGCGGGCCATCGAGAACCAGGTGTTCGTCGCCTACGCCAACCACTCGGGCCAGGAGCGCGAGCTCACCTACACCGGCTTGAGCTGCGTCATCGGCTCGGACGGCGGCGAGCTGGTCCGTGCCGGTCGCGACGCCGCGCTCGTGTTCGCCGACCTCGACCCCGAGCGGCATGCGGCAGCCCGGAGCGAGCTGACCTACCTGCAGGACCGCCGGCCCGAGCTGTATGGCTCCCTGCTGTCGCCGCAGGAGGTCCGGCCGTGACCGCCGCTGTCCCCGCGGCAGTCCACGAGGAACACGATCCGCAGAAGCCGGTCACCATGTTCGGCCCGGACTTCCCGTTCGCGTACGACGACTATCTCGCCCACCCCGCCGGCCTGGGTTCCATCCCTGAGGCGGCGTACGGCACCGAGGTCGCCGTCATCGGCGGCGGCCTGTCCGGCATCGTGGCGGCGTACGAGCTCATGAAGCTGGGCTTCAGGCCGGTCGTCTACGAGGCCGACCAGATCGGCGGCCGGATGCGCTCCAGCGGGTTCGCCGGCCGGCCGGACATCCTCGCCGAGATGGGGGCGATGCGCTTCCCGCCCTCGTCGACGGCGCTGTTCCACTACCTCGACAGCGTCGGGCTGCAGACGCGGCCCTTCCCGAACCCGCTGGCCGAGGCGACCCCGAGCACCGTCGTCGACCTCAAGGGCGAGTCGCACTACGCGCGCACCCTCGACGATCTGCCGGAGGTCTATCAGGACGTCGCCCGGGCCTGGCACGAGACGCTCGAGCAGCGGGCCCGCTACTCCGAGATGCAGAAGGCCATCCAGGAGCGCGATGCCGCCACCATCAAGGAGATCTGGGACGACCTGGTCGCGCGCTACGACAACACCACGTTCTACGGGTTCCTCTGTGAGTCGCCCGCCTTCGCGTCGTTCCGGCACCGCGAGATCTTCGGCCAGGTCGGCTTCGGCACCGGCGGCTGGGACACCGACTTCCCGAACTCGATCCTCGAGGTCCTTCGCGTCGTGTTCACCGCCGCCGACGACGACCACCAGCGGATCGTCGGCGGCAGCCAGCAACTGCCACTGCGGCTGTGGGAGCAGGTCCCGGACACGATGGTGCACTGGCCGGCCGGCACGAGCCTCGTGTCGCTGCACGGAGGTACGCCGCGACCGGCGGTGACCAGGCTGCACCGGACCGCGCCGCACAACATCACGGTGACTGACGCGAACGGCGACATCCGCACCTACCCCGCGGCGGTCTTCACCGCCCAGGGCTGGATGCTGCTCAGCCGCATCGAGTGCGACGCCGACCTGTTCCCGATCGAGCACTGGACGGCGATCGAGCGCACCCACTACATGGGCTCGTCGAAGCTGTTCGTGCCGGTCGACCGGCCGTTCTGGACCGATCAGGACCCGGTGACCGGCCGCGACGTGCTGAGCATGACGCTCACCGACCGGATGACCCGCGGGACGTACCTGCTCGACGGCACCGCGGACGGGCCGGCGGTGATCTGCCTGTCCTACACGTGGTCCGACGACTCGCTGAAGTGGCTGCCGCTGTCGACCGACGAGCGGCTCGAGGTGATGCTCGCGTCGCTGTCCGCGATCTATCCGACCGTCGACATCCGCAAGCACATCATCGCCAACCCGCTGACCATCTCCTGGGAGGACGAGCCCTGGTTCATGGGCGCGTTCAAGGCGAACCTGCCCGGCCACTACCGCTACCAGGAGCGGTTGTTCACGCACTTCATGCAGGACCGCCTGCCCGAGCGCTACCGCGGTCTGTTCCTCGCCGGCGACGACGTCTCCTGGACCGCCGGCTGGGCGGAGGGTGCGGTGCAGACCGCGCTCAACGCGGTGTGGGGCGTCCTGCACCAGTTCGGCGGCTGCACCGACCCGGCCAACCCCGGACCGGGCGACGCCTTCGCGCGGATCGCGCCGCTCGAGCTAGCCGACTAGCCCGAGCTCGCGGAGCCGCTGCTCGAGTTCGACCACCGTCACCTCGTGCCGCTGGGCGAGCTGCTCCACCGGCCGGCCGGCCTTGATCCCGGCCCGCAGGAGACCGTCCTCGTCCTCGGTCCAGCGCCCGGTCGGCTGCGGCGTCACGGCCTGCCGCTTGCGGGTCGCCTGGACCGAGGCCTGTGCCCGGGCGGCTTCCACCCGTCGCTTCGCGGGTTCCGGCCCCACCGGTAGCGGCGGCGGGGCCGCGGCGTCGATGGCCTGCAGGCTGCGCAGGACCTGGTCCAGGCTCGTGGTCCGGTACAGCGGCGGCAGCGAGCGCAGCAGCCGGTGCCGGTACGACGCGGTCTGCAGCCGCGGATCGAGCACGGCGACCACGCCCCGGTCGTCCGCCCGTCGGATGAGCCGCCCGACGCCCTGGGCGAGGGCGATGGCCGCCTCCGGCACCGCGACGAGGGAGAAGCCGGTGAAGCCGCCGCCCGCCGCGTCGACCCGGGCCTTGTGCAGCGGGTTGTCGAGGTACGTGAACGGCAACCGGTCGATGATCACCAGCTGGCAGGCGCTGCCCGGCACGTCGATGCCCTGCCAGTAGCCGCGGGTGGCGAACAGGCAGGTCCGCGCGTCCTGGGCGAACCGCCACGCCAGCCGGCTATCGGTGTCCTCGCCCTGCAGCAGTACCGGCAGGTCCAGCTCGCGGCGGGCCGCCTCGGCTGCCCGCCGGGCCGCCGACCGCGAACTGAACAGCGCCAGCGTGCGGCCGCCCGCGGCGCGCAGCAGCGCGACCACCCGCTCGTCGACGGCGGCGGCCCAGGCATCGCGGTCCCGCGGATCGGGCAGGTCGCTGGCGACGTACAGCTGGGCCTGCCGCGGATAGTCGAACGGGCTGCCGACGTCGATGCCGCTCCACATACGCGGCTGCTCGTCGTCGTCCCCGGTCCGCCCGAACCCGAGCTGCCGGGCCACGTGGGAGAACTCGCCGTCCACGGCGAGCGTGGCACTCGTCGCGATGACGGGCGTGAACCGCAGGAGCCGGTCGGCCAGCCGGCCATCGACGCGCAGCGGCGAGACGCGCAGGACGCCGGACACACCGGGTTTGCCGCGGACGACGTGCAGCGCGTGGTGCGGACCCGCGGCGAGCAGCGCCGCGGCGGAGCCGGCCAGTTCGCGCAGCGCCGCCTTGGCCCGGTGGTCGCGCGAGTCCGCGTCCTCGCCGTCGTCCGCTGGGGCCAGCTCGACAGCGGCCGCCTCGGCGTTGCGGTGCAGTGCTTCGAGCAGGAGCCGGGCGTGGTCCGGTAGCTCGGACAGCAGCCCGTCGGGCAACTCGGCGAGGAGCGCGTCCACGTCGCCGAGGGACCGGCCGAGCGCTATCCGCGTCTCCTCCTTCAGCAGCGCGGCGGCGAGCCGGACCACGCGCGCCGTGCCGGCAGCGGACAGCTCGGCGGTCAGGGCCTCGGTGACGAACCGGTCGAGGTCGTGCGCCTCGTCGACGATGACGACGTCGCGTTCGGGCAGCACCTGCGCCTCGGTGCAGACGTCGAGCGCGAGCATCGAGTGGTTGGCCACGACCACGTCGGCCTCCTGCGCCGCTGTCCGGGCGCGCTCGGCGAAGCAGTCGTCCCGCCACGGGCAGCGGGCGCCGAGGCAGTCGCGGCCGTCGACGCTGACGGCCCGCCACGCCGCGTCGTCGATCGCGAAGTCGACCTCGTCGCGGTCACCGCTCTCGGTCTCGTCGGCCCATTCCCGCAGCCGGGTGACCTGCGCGTCGTCACGCTCGAGCTCCCCGAGCTCGAGTGTCCCCTGGCCATCGTCGCCGTGTACCCGCTCGAGGCAGAGGTAGTTGCGGCGGCCCTTCGCGAGCGCGAACGTGACCTCGCGCCCGGTACGGCGACGTACCGCCTCGACCACGCGAGGCAGGTCTTTCTCCACCAGCTGGGCCTGCAGGGCCTTGGTCGCCGTCGCGACGAGTACCCGGCGCCGTACGGCGAGCGCGGGCACGAGGTAGCCGAGCGACTTGCCGGTGCCGGTACCCGCCTGGACGAGCAGGTGGTCGCCGGTCTGCAGCGCTTCCGCCACGGCGCGCACCATCTCGCGCTGACCCGCCCGCTCGTCACTGCCCGGCAGCCCTTCGAGGACCGCGTCGAGCAGCGCGACGGCGCGATCCGCCTGACCCACCGCTCCCCCTGACGTGTTCACCCGGCCCGGAACGGACCGCGCCGCCACGCTAATCGCTGGAGCGGCTCCCGACCGGGATCCACACCTGCTCAGTCAGACAGGGCCGAGGTGCGGCACCGAGCCGACGTCCGCGGCGACGTCCGCCTCGGCCGGCCCGCGCGGACCCAGTTCGGCGAGGTACATGGCGCCGAGGACCAGCGCGCCGCCGACGCCGATGCGCCAGCCGAACCGCTCCCCGCCGAACAGGACGGCGAACAGACCGGCGAACACCGGTTCCATGGTCATGATGACGGCCGCGCGGGTGGCCGCGAGGTGCGCCTGCGCCCAGGTCTGTACGACGAGCGCGAGCGCCCCGGCGACCAGCGCCATGTAGAGCAGGGCGAGCCAGTCGCTCGTCCTGCTCGGCAGGACCAGCCCGCCCGGGATCGCAGCGACGGAGCACAGCACCGCGATCGACACCATCTGCACGACGGAGAGCCCGTAGGCGTCCTGCGGCGTCGACCAGCGGCCCAGCCCGATGATGTGCAGGGCGTACAGCACGGCGGAGATGAGGGTCACCACGACGCCCGGCCCGAGGGCGAAGCCCTGCAGCGACATCACGGCCAGCCCGCACGTGGCGACGCCCGTCGCGCACCAGGCGGTCACGCCGATGCGGGCCCGCAGCACCAGCCCGGCGAGCAGGGGGGTGAGGACGACGTACAGCCCGGTGACGAAGCCGGAGATGGACGCCGACGTGTGCTGGAGCCCGAGAGTCTGGAGGATCTGGCCGGCACCGTAGATCACGCCCAGCACGACGCCGTGCCGTCGCGCCCGGGGGCTGAGCGCCCGGATGGAGCCCGGGCGCAACGCCCACAGCACCGCCGCCGCGAGCACGAAACGCAGGGCGAGGAAGTCGGTGACCGGCACCCGCGTCACGACGCCCTTGAGCATGAAGAAGGTCGAGCCCCAGGCCGCGGTGACGGACGCCAGCGCGAGGACGGCGACCGTCGGCGCGGACAGGCCGGACGGCCGTGCCTTCATCAGAGGGTGCTCCAAGCAGTCGCGGTGTCGGGCGCTGTTCCGCCCCACGGCAGACCCCGGCAGCCTAGTGAGAAGCCGCCGTTTCCGTGAGATGGTGGCCCTCGGCCCGCGACAGGGGGTGTCAGCTGATGAGGCTGCTGCTCATCGGTGCTCCCGGTGCCGGCAAGGGCACCCAGGCCCAGCGGATCGCCGACCACTTCGGTCTCGTGCACATCTCCAGTGGCGACCTGCTGCGCAAGCATGTCGCCGAGGACACCGCCACCGGACGGTCGGTCCGGGCCTACATGGACCGCGGCGACCTGGTCCCCGACGCGGTCGTGCTCGACATGCTGCGCAAGCCGGTGATCGCTGCGGCCGCCGCCGGCGGCTACGTGCTCGACGGGTTCCCGCGGACGGTCGAACAGGCACAGCAGGCATACGGCGTCGCCAAGGAGCTCGGCGTCGCCGTCCAGCTCGCGGTGTTCCTCGAGGTGCCGCGCGAGGAACTGGTGTCCCGGATCGTCGCCCGCGGTCTCAGCAGCGGGCGTACCGACGACACCCGCGAGGTCGTGGAGAACCGGCTGGCGGTGTACGAACAACAGACCAGCCCGATTCTCGACTACTACCGCCGGCGCGAACGGCTGATCAGCGTCAACGGCAACCGTCCGGTGGACGAGGTCACCTGGTCGGTGGTCGTGCAGCTGCAGCGCGCCCGGCGCGCGCTCGACAAGCAGTGACCCACTCCACGCGACACGCCCCGGCCGGCTGACCGCCACACCTCGTCCGTTACGGCACGGTGTGCACCATGCCGTGCCGCGTTCGTACCGTCCTCGCCTCGACGGCAGTCGCCGCGCTGCTCGCCGGCTGCGGTACGGCGGCGGCGCTGTCGCCCGCGGCCTCGCCGAACCTGGCTCCTGCTTCCCCCGCGAGCCCGTCCGCTGTTCCCGCGGCACGCGTCGGCACAGCCCTCGCCGCGCTCGCCGGCTTGCCGGTGAAGGGGCGCGCCCCGAAGACCGGGTACTCCCGGGCGCAGTTCGGGCCGGCCTGGACGGACGTCGACCGCAACGGCTGCGACACCCGCAACGACGTCCTGGCCCGCGACCTGGTCGCCGAGACGTTCAAGCCCGGCACCCATGGGTGTGTGGTGCTGACGGGCACCCTGACCGACCCCTACTCGGGCCGGACCATCGCCTTCCGGCGAGGGCCGGGCACGTCCGCCCTCGTGCAGATCGACCATGTCGTCGCCCTGTCCAACGCGTGGCAGACCGGCGCCCAACAGCTGGGCAGGGGGACCCGGCCCGCCCTGGCGAACGACCCCTTGAACCTGCTCGCTGTCGACGGCCGGCTCAATCAGCAGAAGAGCGACGGGGACGCGGCGACCTGGCTGCCTCCGAACAAGGCGGCACGGTGTGCGTACGTCGCGCGCCAGGTGGCCGTGAAGGTGAAGTACCACCTCTGGGTCACAGCAGCCGAGCGGGCCGCCACAGAGCGGGTCCTGGCAGCCTGCCCGGCGCAGCGACTACCAGGGGCCTGAATGCTTCAGCGTTAGCGGTTTGCACGGCCACGGGTCTTCCGCGGAAGCCCGTGTCCCCTCGCACTCCCGGCGCCGATCGTCGAGCTCGTCGCCCCCCAGCAGGCAGGACCGCGACCCGGCCATCAGAACGACGGGGTGGCCGTTCCCGGGTGGAAGCGCGGTGGCCAACCGCGGTCGGCGTCGCGGAACCACAGGAACTGCGCAAAGGGACCGGTCAGCCGCATAGGTCATGTACGTCAGCACCACGACGTCGTCAGCCAGGCCCGGCGGGAGCCAGGCGCCGCTCTTCCGGCCGACGGTCAAGCTTTCTGCAGGGAGCGATTCGGCGAGGCAGCTGCGTCGGGAGGCGCCGGATTCCAGGAGGTCCGGTCAACAGTGCAAGCACCGCGGCCGGCTGCGCCCGCTGCACCGGCAGCAACGACTCCCGGCGCACGATGGGATGGGATGCTCCGGTTCAGGGCCGCGATGGTGACGGATCGTTGCGCCGTCGCACCGGTGTGCTGGAGTCCCGCGACCGGCGCATCCTGAACGGACGACGCCACTCGGCAGACTCAGGAATCACGGAAAAGGCCGAAAGAAAGCGCAACCGCAAAGGCGGCAACCAGCCCTGCGAAAGGCTCTCGACATGCATGCCCATAAAACACGACAAGGGTCGCTCATGAATGAGCGACCCTTGTCGTGAATAAGTATGTCCGGCGGCGTCCTACTCTCCCACACAGTCTCCCGTGCAGTACCATCGGCGCTGAGAGGCTTAGCTTCCGGGTT
>JAOPWV010000006.1 GCA_025965475.1 Frankiales bacterium
CGCAGACCCTCGGGCTGCTCACCGACGTGGGCGTCGATGAACTCCACGATCAGCGGGACGGCCGGTCGAGCTCGGCCGCGAAGAAGGCCGAGGCTGCCTCCAAGATGGCATTCGCCCGCTTGAGCTCAGCGTTCTCCCGCATCAACCGCTTGAGCTCCAGCGACTCCTCGCTGCTGGTCCCCGGTCGTTCCCCGCCATCGACCTCGGCCTGCCGACACCACTTGCGCACCGTCTCCGGCGTGCCGATCCCCAGCAACTCGGCCACCAGATCCAGCACCTTGCGCCGGATCTCCGGCGGATATCCACGTCGTCCCACAGCCCCTCCTCAGGGGTCAGGTGGCACGAAGATCCAACAATCAGACTCCACGCAACAAGGGGCTGACCACAGTCTCCGGACTTGCTGGGGCGGTTCAGTCTGCCTACAGCCAGCCGTCGCGTTGGGCCTGGTAGACGGTGGGGACGGTGGCGGTGAAGCCGAGGGTGCGCAGGAGGGTGCCGTCGGTTCGACCCGTCCACGGGTCGGTGAGCGGTTCTGCGGAGGGCTCGTAGGGGGTGCCGACGATCTGGGCGATCTCACGTCCGCGTCAAGGTCGAGGGGGAGGTAGACCACTAAGAGATCGTTTCTGAATGACCTCGGCGTGGCTTCCGTAGGTGACGGCGGCCCCTGAGCACGCTGGTCTGGGTGATCGAGGAGCTCGTGCCTGACGGGCTGTGGGAGCGGATCCAGCCGCTGCTGCCACCACCGAGACCGCGACGGCGACGCTATCCGGGTCGGCGGCCGATCGGTGATCGTGCCGCGTTGGCCGGGATCATGTTCGTGCTGAGGACCGGGATCAACTGGAACCAGCTGCCTGCCGGCCTGGTCGGCTGCTCCGGGGTGACCTGCTGGCGGCGGCTGCGCGACTGGACCGAGGCCGGCGTATGGCCCGCCCTGCATGAACTGCTGCTCGCCGAGTTGCGCGCCAGCGACCGGCTGGACCTGGACCGCTGCGCCGTCGACGGGTCACACGTGCGCGCGCTCAAAGGGGGGACCACGTCGGCCCCTCGCCGGTCGACCGTGGACGGCCCGGCTCCAAGCATCACCTGATCTGCGACGCCGGCGGCATCCCGCTCGCGGTCAGCCTCACCGGCGGCAACCGCAACGACATCACCCAGCTCATTCCCCCGGTCGAGGCCGTACCGCCGATCCGCGGCCACCATGGCCGGCCGCGCCGGCGCCCGCGGGAGCTGTTCGCCGACCGCGGCTACGACCACGACATCTACCGCCGCCAACTCCGCGCCCGCGGCATCACCCCGCGGATTGCCCGCCGCGGCGTCGCGCACGGTTCGGGCCTGGGCCGCCACCGCTGGGTCGTCGAGCGCGGCTTCGCCTGGCTGCACGCCTTCAAGCGGTTGCGCACCCGCTACGAGCGCCGCGGCGACATCACCAACTACCGCTGACGGCCCGCCCGGACCCACCGGTTCGCCGAGTGTCGGTCTAGCGGGGGTAGCCCGCCATCGCCTCGAGGCGGGCGATCCGGTCGGCCATCGGGGGGTGCGTGCTGAACAGCTTCCCGATCCCGCCGCCCCCGCGGAACGGGTTGGCGATCATCAGCGAGCTGGTGGGGGCCAGCTTCGGGTCCTCGACCAGCGGGCGGGCCTGGACGCCCATCTCCAGCTTGCGCAGGGCGGAGGCCAGCGCGAGCGGGTCGCCGGTGACCTGCGCGCCACTGGCGTCGGCCTGGTACTCGCGGCTGCGGCTGATCGCCATCTGGATCAGGCCGGCCGCGATCGGGCCGACGATGGCGAACATGAGCCCGCCGAGCAGGCCGGGCCCGTCCTCGTCGTCCCGGCCGCCGAAGCCGCCGAAGATGGCCGCCATCTGGGCCATGTGTGCGAGGAACGTGATCACGGTCGCGAGGGTCGCCGCGATCGAGCTGATGAGGATGTCGCGGTTGCCGACATGGGCCAGCTCGTGGCCGAGGACGCCGCGCAGCTCACGCTCGTCGAGCAGCTGCATGATGCCCTCGGTGCAGCAGACCGCGGCGTTGCGCGGGTTGCGGCCGGTGGCGAAGGCGTTGGGCGCCTCGGTCGGGCTGATGTACAGCCGCGGCATCGGTATGCGCATCGACGCGGCCAACTCGGCGACCATCGCGTACAGCCGCGGCTGCTCGACCTGGCTGACGGGGTACGCGCGCATCGAGCGCAGCGCCAGCTTGTCGCTGTAGAAGTAGGAGAAGCCGTTGACGCCGAGCGCGATGACCAGCGCGATGACGAGGCCGCCCTGACCGCCGATGGCCCGTCCGGCGAGCAGGATGAGCGCCGAGAGCAGGCCGAGCAGGGCTGCGGTCTTGAGCCCGTTGTGCTGGTGCACCGTTCCTCCGTACGTGGTGAGGTCTACGCAGGGTAAACGCGCAGGTCGGGTCCGGCGTTCCTGATCACCGGCGGTGCTCCTCCGCCGCCCGGGCCGCGATCACCTCGCGGGCCGGCTCGGTGCCCGGGTCCAGAGGTGGTGGCACCGGGACGGTCCACATCCACTCGCGCAGCCGGTCCATCTCGTGGGTGAGGGCGGTCAGGTCGCGCTCGGCGTAGGCGAACTCGGGCGACCAGAACAACGCGTCGAACGGGCACACCTCGATGCAGATGCCGCAGTACATGCACAGGGCGAAGTCGATGGCGAACCGGTCGAGGACGTTGCGGGTGCGCGGCCGGCCGCCCCGGTGGCCGGGGTCCACCGTCTCCTTGTGCGAGTCGATGTAGATGCACCAGTCCGGGCACTCGCGGGCGCACAGCATGCAGACGGTGCAGTTCTCCTCGAGCAGCCCGATCGTCCCCCGGGAGCGGGCCGGCAGCTCGGGCTGGGCCTCGGGGTAGCGCTCGGGCGTCGCGTCGGTCAGCATCGCGCGCAGCGCGACCGCCACGCCGTGCTCCAGTCCCTCGCTCACGGCGAAGCCGGCCAGGTACCGGGCGGCGGTACGCCGGGAGGCAGGCTCTTGCGCCGGACGGGGGCGCCCACGAGATCCTGGTCGGACTCGCCCGGCTCCTTCGCACCCGGCCACGCCTTGGCCACCCGCGACGCCAGGACGAACTCCTTGCGCAGCGGATGGCCTTCGAATCCGTCCGGCAGGAGCAGCGGCGTCAGGCCGGGGTGGCCGTCGAAGCCGATGTCGAACATCTCCCAGGCCTGCCGCTCGTGCCAGGCGGCCCCGGCGAACACGCCGGTCAGGGACGGGACGCGCGCGTCGTCCCGGGGGCAGCGGGTGCGCAACTGGAGGGAGAACCGTCCGGCCGGCGACCACAGGTGCAGGACGACGTCGAAACCGTGGACCAGCTCGTCGACCGCCGTGAGCACGTCGAAGAAGGTGAGGCCGAGCTCGTCGCGGACGGCCGTGACCGCCTCGACCCAGCGGGCCCGCGGCACATCCACGGTCACGACGCCGTACGAGGTGCTGCAGCGGACGTCACCGAGCAGCACGAACACCCGCGCGGAGATCTCCTCGGCTCCCGTCACAGGGTCCGCCGCAGGTCGCTCGGCCCGGGACGGCCTCCGAGAACGGTGGTACCGCCCGGCGTCCGCGGAGCTGCGGGCTCCGGCGGCCCACCGAGCAGCGTGTCCTGCAGCATGAGCAGCCCCTGGAGGAGCGCCTCCGGCCGCGGCGGACAGCCCGGGACGTAGACGTCGACCGGGATCAGCTGGTCGACCCCCTTCGTGACCGAGTAGCTGTCCCAGTAGGGGCCACCGCAGTTGGAGCAGGCGCCGAACGAGATGACGTGCTTGGGGTCCGGCAGCGCGTCGTACAGCCGCAGGACCTCCGGGGCCAGCTTGTCGGTCACCGTGCCCGAGACGACCATCACGTCGGCGCGCAGCGGACCGTCCGTGGTCGGGACCACCGCCGGGTGGATCAGGTCGCTGCGGCTCATCGAGGCCGCGACGAACTCGATCGCGCAACAGGCCAGCCCCAGGTTGAAGATGGACAACCGGTAGCGGTGTCCCCAGTTCAGGACGAACCGGATGGGCGCCTGTTCCCCCATCCCGCACCTCCGCACCGGCCGGCTCGTGCCCGGCAGCCTTCATCGTCGCCCTCGATCCTAGGGACCCGGCGTCCAGCCGTAGCGTGGACGTCGACCGGCCGGCCCCGTCGACCGGAGCGCCCAGCTGGAGGCCCGTTGGCCACCGCGACACGGTCTGTCCCGACCCGCGCGGGCTCCGGACGCCTGCGCGCCTGGCTGCTCGAGGGGCTGGCCGAACAGCCTGCCCAGCCGGCCGGTCCCCATGCCCAGCCGCCGGCCGCCCACCGGCGGCACCCGTGGTGGAAGGTCATGTGCCTGACCGGCGTCGACTACTTCTCGACGCTCGGTTACCAGCCCGGCATCGCCGCGCTGGCGGCCGGACTGCTGTCGCCGATCGCCACGCTCGTCCTGGTGCTGCTCACGCTGTTCGGCGCGCTGCCCGTCTACCGCCGGGTGGCCGAGGAGAGCCCGCACGGCGAAGGATCCATTGCCATGCTCGAACGGCTGCTGCCGTTCTGGAAGGGCAAGCTGTGCGTGCTGGTCCTGCTCGGCTTCGCCGCCACCGACTTCCTCATCACCATGACCCTGTCCGCGGCGGACGCCACCGCCCACGCGATCGAGAACCCGAACGCTCCGGCGGCCGTGCACGGGCATCCGGTCGTGGTCACCCTCGTGCTGCTGTCCCTGCTCGGCGGGGTCTTCCTCAAGGGGTTCAGCGAGGCGATCGGTATCGCTGTGGCCATGGTCGCCGTGTACCTGGCCCTCAACGTCGTGGTCGTGGCCGACGGGCTCTGGACCGTCGCGACCCGCCCGCAGCTGGTCACCGGGTGGTCGCAGGCGCTCGTCGCCCGACACGGAAGCCCGCTGGTCATGGTCGGCCTCGCCCTGCTCGTGTTCCCCAAGCTCGCCCTGGGACTGTCCGGCTTCGAGACCGGCGTCGCGGTCATGACGCACATCGACGGCGGCGCGGAGGACACCGAGGAGCACCCGGTCGGGCGGATCAGGGGCGCGAAGAAGCTGCTGACGACGGCCGCGGTCATCATGAGCGTCTTCCTGGTCACGAGCAGCATCGTCACGACCCTGCTCATCCCGCACCGGGAGTTCCTGCCAGGCGGCCGGGCGAACGGGCGGGCTCTCGCGTTCCTCGCCCACGAGCACCTGGGCGGCGTCTTCGGGACCGTCTACGACCTGTCGACCATCGCCATCCTGTGGTTCGCAGGAGCCTCCGCGATGGCGGGCCTGATCAACCTCGTGCCGCGCTACCTGCCGCGGTACGGCATGGCGCCGGAGTGGGCGCGCGCGTTCCGGCCGATGGTGCTGGTCTTCACGGCCATCGCCTTCTTCGTCACCTGGGCGTTCCGGGCCAGCGTCGACGCGCAGGGCGGTGCGTACGCCACCGGTGTCCTGGTGCTCATCACCTCGGCGGCCATCGCGACGACGCTCGCCACGGCGATGGCCGGCCAGCAGCGCCGGGCGACGGGCTTCGCGGTGGTCGCCGCGATCTTCGTCTACACGACGCTGGCGAACGTCGTCGAACGTCCCGACGGCGTCAAGATCGGCGGCCTCTTCATCGGCGGAATCATCCTGGTGTCGGTGCTGTCCCGGCTCGGGCGGGCGTTCGAGCTGCGCGTCACGGAGGTGACCCTGGACGACCTGGCCGCCCGCTTCGTCCGGGACGCGGCCCGCAGGCGCATCCGCTTCGTGGCGAACGAGCCGGACAGCCGGGACCTGTCGGAGTATCAGGACAAGCTCAGGGAGGAGCGGGAGGACCACGACCTGCCGCCGGACGCGGACATCATCTTCGTGGAGGTCACCGTCTGCGACCCGTCCGAGTTCGCGACCGACCTGCACGTGACCGGGGAGATCCGCTACGGCTTCCGCGTCCTGACGATGGAGAGCTCGACCGTCCCGAACGCGCTCGCGGCGCTCCTGCTGGACGTCCGCGACCGGACGAACTGCCTGCCCCACATCTACTTCGAGTGGACCGAGGGAAACCCGGTGGTCAACATGGTCCGGTTCCTGGCCTTCGGGGTGGGCGAGGTGGCCCCGGTGACCCGGGAGGTGCTCCGGGAGGCCGAACCCGACCGGGCCCGCCGGCCGCACGTGCACGTCGGCTGACGTGCCGTGGGATCAGCCGGCTCAGCCGGTACGGGCCAGCAGGAAGTCGCTGAGGCCGAGCAGGGCCGTGCGGGCCGGGCCCTTTGGGAGGGACCCGGCGATGGCGCGGGCCTCGTCGACGTACGAGACCAGCCGGGCCCGGGCCTGGTCCATGGCCGGGTGGACCCGGAGCAGCCGCAGCGCCTCGGCCAGCCGGACGTCGTCGGTCAGGTCGTCGGTCAACAGCTCGCGCAGCCGGCCGCTGTCGCCGTCCTGGCCGGCCAGCACCAGAAGGACCGGGAGCGTCCGGATGCCCTCGCGCAGGTCGGTGCCGGGCGTCTTGCCGGTGTCGACCGCCTCACTGGCGATGTCGATCAGGTCGTCGGACAGCTGGAAGGCGGTCCCGTAGACCTCGCCGAACCGGGCCACCGTCTCGACGACGTCGTCGGGCGCGCCCGCGACCATCGCGCCCAGCCGGGCCGAGGTGGCGATCAGCGAGCCGGTCTTGTCGGCGATGACCTTCAGGTGGTGCTCGACGGGGTCGCTGCCGTCGAGCGGCCCGGCGGTCTCGGCGATCTGCCCCTCGACGAGCCGGGCGAAGGTCTGCGACTGGATGTGCGTCGCCTCGGTGCCCAAGGTGGCCGTCAGGTCGGAGGCGCGCGCGAACAGGTAGTCGCCCGTGAGGATCGCGACGGTGTTGGTCCAGCGCGTGTTGGCCGACGGGGCCCCGCGGCGGACGTCGGCCTCGTCCATGACGTCGTCGTGGTACAGCGTCGCCAGGTGGGTGAGTTCGACCACCACGGCCGCGTCGACCACGTGCGGGTGGTCCGCGTCGCCCAGCTGTGCAGCCAGCAGCGTGAGCATCGGCCGGACCCGCTTGCCGCCGGCCTCGACGAGGTGCCGGCTGGACCGGTCGAGCAGCGGGTGGCTGCTGGTCACGACCTCGCGCAGCCGCGCCTCGACCGCCTCCAGGCCGGCCGCGAGCGCCCGGGCCAGGTCCGGGTCGGCCGCTGCCAGGACCGCGGAGCTCGAGCCGCTCGGGGCCGCCGTCATCAGCGGACGAAGAGCGCGGCCTGGTTGGCGAGGTCGAGCACCGGCTGCGGAAGCACGCCGAGCACCACCGTCACCGCGAGGCCGAGCGCGATCGTCGCGGCGGTGTAGCCGCTGGGGATGGCCACGGTCGGGCCGTCGGGCGCCGGCTCGTTGAAGAACATCAGGACGACGACGCGCGCGTAGAAGAACGCCGTCACCGCGCTGGTGATGACACCGACGATGACGAGCGGCGTCGCCCCGCCCTCGATACCGGCCTTGAACACCGCGAACTTGGCGATGAACCCGCTGGTGAGCGGGATCCCGGCCAGCGCGAACAGGAACAGCGCGAACGACCCCGCGACCAGCGGGCTGCGCCGGCCCAGACCGGTCCACTGCGCGAGGTGGGTCGCCTCGCCGCTGCTGTCGCGGACGAGGCTGACGAGCGCGAAGGAGGCCATCGTCGTGAAGCCGTACGTCGCCAGGTAGAACAGCGTCCCGGACAGGCCGTCCTTGTTGAGGGCGATGACGCCCACGAGGATGAAGCCGGTGTGCGCGATCGCCGAGTAGGCGAGCATTCGCTTGATGTCGGTCTGCGTGACGGCGAGCACCGCCCCCACCACCATGGTCAGGATGGCGACGCCCCACATCACGGGCCGCCAGTCCCAGGACGCCTGCCCGAAGCCGACGTAGAAGACCCGGAGCACCGCGCCGAACGCCGCGATCTTGGTGCAGGCCGCCATGAGCGCGGTCACCGGGGTGGGCGAGCCCTGGTAGACGTCGGGCGTCCAGGCGTGGAAGGGCACCGCGCCGATCTTGAACAGCAGGCCCACCGCCAGCATCGCGATGCCGGCGAACAGCAGCACGTCGCTGTTCGCGGCGTTGCCCGTGGCATCGAAGATGCGGCCGAGGTCGACGCTCCCGGCGTAGCCGTAGAGCAGCGCCACGCCGTAGATGAAGAAGGCCGACGCGAACGACCCGAGCAGGAAGTACTTCAGGGCCGCCTCCTGCGAGAGCAGACGACGACGGCGGGCCAGCCCGGCCATGATGTAGAGCGGGAAGGACAGGACCTCGAGGGCCACGAACATCAGCAGCAGGTTGTTCGCCGCCGGGAACAGCATCATGCCGGCCAGCGAGAACAGCGCGAGCGGGAAGACCTCGCTCTGGATGGCGTCGCTCTCGGACAGCGCCACGTCCTCACGCGTGCCCGGCGTCACGGCGGCCTTGCTCACGACCGCGCCGCCGGAGCTGTCGAGGGAGCGCTCCGCGAGCATCAGGACGCCGACCATCCCGAGGATCGCCAGGAGGCCCTGCAGGAACAGGGTCGGCCCGTCCACCGCCACGGCCTCGCCCGCCACGAGCTTGTTGGTGCCGGCGAGCAGGACGACGGCGACCAGCGCGGCGAGCAGGCCGGCCAGGGACAGCACGATCTGGACGATGCGGCGGAGTCGGCCGGGGACGAACGCCTCGACGAGCACGCCCAGCACCGCCACCCCCAGGACGATGAGGATCGGGCTCAGCGGGCCGTAGAGGATCTCCGGCGCCTGGATGTCGGTGGGCACGTCCTACCGCCTCTGGGTGGTGCTGTGGGAGAGCAGGGTCGGCGCAGGATCCTTCACGCCCACGTCCTGCATGGTGGCATTGACCGCCGGGGTGATCACGTCGGTCAGCGGCTTCGGGTAGAAGCCGAGGAAGAGCATCAGCGCGATCAGCGGCGCGACGACGAGTACCTCGCGGAACTGGAGGTCGCGCATCTGCGTGTACGCCGCGGCGAGCGGGCCCTGCATCGTGCGCTGGAACACCAGCAGGATGTAGAGCGCGGCCAGGATGATGCCGATCGTGGCGAGGACGGCCGCGACCGGGTAGCGCGTGAAGCTCCCGACGAGGACGAGGAACTCGCTGACGAAGGTCGACAGGCCGGGCAGCGCGAGCGACGACAGGCCGGAGACGAAGAACAGACCGGCGAGCACGGGCGCCACGTTGGCGATGCCGGAGTAGTCCCCGACAAGGCGGCTGCGCCCGCGGGCGACGAGGAAGCCGATCACGAGGAACAGGGCGCCGGTCGACAGGCCGTGGTTGACCATGTAGAGCACGGCGCCGGTCGCGGCCTGCGTGGTGAAGGCGAAGCAGCCCAAGCCGATGAACCCGAAGTGCGCGATCGAGGTGTAGGACACCAGGCGCTTGAGGTCCTTCTGCCCCATCGCCAGCAGTGCGCCGTACAGCACGCCGATGATGCACAGAACGATGATGTACGGCGCGAGCGTGCGCGAGGCGTACGGGAACAGCGGCAGGCAGTAGCGCAGGAAGCCGAAGGTCCCGACCTTGTCGAGCACGCCGACGAGCAGCACCGCGCCGCCGACGGGCGCCTCGGCACCGGCGTCGGGCAGCCAGGTGTGGAACGGGAACAGCGGCGCCTTGATCGCGAAGGCGATGAAGAAGCCGAGGAACAGCCAGATCTGCGTCGAGTGGCTGAACTCGAGCTGCGTGAGCTTGTCGAACGAGAAGGTGCCGAGGCCCTGGTTCGCGGACGCGACGTACAGGCCGATGACAGCCGCCAGCATGAGCAGGCCGCCGAACAGGCTGTACAGCAGGAACTTCACCGCGGCGTACGAGCGCTTCGGGCCGCCGTAGCTCCCGATGATGAAGTACATCGGGATGAGCATCGCCTCGAAGAACACGTAGAACAGGAAGACGTCGGTCGCCGCGAAGACGCCGATCATCATCGTCTCGAGCACCAGCATCAGGGCGAAGAAGGTCTTCACGCCGCGCTTGGGCGGGTCGACGATCTCGGCGCCCTCTGTCAGCTCGCCCGCCATCGGGTGCGGCGTCGGGTCGGCGTCGTACCAGGAGGCGAGCAGCACCACCGGGACGAGCACCGCGACCAGGGCGATGAGCACGAGCGCGATGCCGTCGACGCCGACGGCGTACTGCGCGCCGAACGCCGGGATCCAGTCGTGCGCCTGCACGAACTGGAACCGCGGGCCCTTGGCCTCGAAGCCGGCGCACATGACGATCGTCAGGACGAGCACGAGCAGCGAGACCGCCAGCGCGACCTGCTTGGCCAGCTGGGGGCGGTTGCGCGGCAGGGCGGAGACCACGAGGGCACCGATCAGCGGCACCACGCCGATGGTGGTCAGCCACGGGAAGCTGCTCATGAGCCGAGCCTCACCGCGAGCAGGGCGGCGACCACGAGAGCAGCTCCTCCGAACATCGTCAGGGCATAGGAACGCACGAACCCGTTCTGGAGCCGGCGCAGGCGGCCGGAGCCGCCTCCGATACCGGCGGCCAGAGCGTTGACCGCGCCGTCGATCCCGCGGTTGTCGAGGTAGACCAGGGCGCGGGTGAGGTACTGGCCGGGCCGCATGAGCACCGACTCGTTGAGCGCGTCGAAGTACAGGGCGCGGCGGGCGGCGAGGGTCACGGATGTGACCGCCACCGGCGCGGTCCGGGGCACCGGGCGGCGGCCGAACTGGACCCAGGCCGCGACGACCCCACCGGCCACGACCAGCAGCGTGAGCAGCGTGAGCACGATCGGGCTGATCGTGTGGATGCCGACCTCGTGGCCGGGACCGACGGACGGCTCCAACCAGTGCTGCAGCGCCCCGCCGAGGGTGAGCAGGAAGCCGGCCACCACCGAGCCGACGGCCAGCAGCATCATCGGCCCGGTCATGACGAGCGGCGACTCGTGCGGGTGGGCATCGTCCGCCCAGCGCCGTTCGCCGAAGAACGTCATCGCCATCAGGCGGGTCATGTAGTACGCGGTGAGTGCGGCGCCGACCAGCGCGATCGTGCCGAGCGTCCATCCCCGCACGCCGCCCTCGTCGTACGCCGCCTCGATGATCTTGTCCTTGGAGAAGAAGCCCGAGAACGGTGGCAGGCCGATGATGGCGAGGTAGCCGGCGGTGAAGCAGGCGAAGGTGATCGGCATGACCGTGCGCAGGCCGCCGTAGCGGCGCATGTCGACCTCTTCGTTCATGGCGTGCATGATCGAACCGGCTGAGAGGAACATGCAGGCCTTGAAGAAGCCGTGCGTCAGCAGGTGCAGGATCGCGATCGCGGCCGCTCCCGGGATGCCGACGGCGAGGAACATGTAGCCGATCTGGCTCACCGTCGAGTAGGCCAGGACCTTCTTGATGTCGTCCTGCGCGCAGCCGATGATGCACCCGATCAGCAGGGTCACCGCGCCGATGATGCTGACCACGAGCCGGGCCGTGTCGGTGTGGTCGAAGATCGGCGTGGACCGGGCGATCAGGTAGACGCCGGCGGTGACCATGGTCGCCGCGTGGATGAGCGCCGACACCGGGGTCGGGCCCTCCATGGCATCGGGCAGCCAGGTGTGCAGCGGGAACTGGCCGGACTTGCCGCAGGCGCCGAGCAGCAGCAGCAGGCCGATGGCCGTGGCCGCCGCCGTCGTGAGGTGCCCCGCGTTGGAGAAGACGCCGGCGAACGAGGTCGTCCCGAGCGTCGTGAACATGACCATGATCGCGATGGACAGCCCGACGTCACCGACGCGGTTGGCGATGAACGCCTTCTTCGCCGCGGTGGCCGCGGTGGGCTTGTAGAACCAGAACGCGATGAGCAGGTACGACGCGAGGCCGACGCCCTCCCACCCGACGTAGAGCGCCAGGAAGCTGTCGCCGAGGACGAGCAGCAACATCGCCGCGACGAACAGGTTGAGGTAGGCGAAGAACAGCCGCCTGCGCGGGTCGTGTGCCATGTAGCCGAGCGAGTAGACGTGGATGAGGAACCCCACGCCGGTGATGAGCAGCACGAAGGTCGACGACAGCGGGTCGTAGAGCAGACCCGCGTCGACGTGGAAGCTGTTGACCGGGATCCACGTCCACAGGTGCAGGTCGACGGCCCGGTCGGTCTGACCGCGCAGCGTGAAGAACGACACCAGGCCGTAGACGAAGGCGATGCCGACGGTCGCGCAGCCGAGGTACGGGCCCCACGTGTTGGTACGGCGGCCGCCGAGCAGCAGGATGGCGGCGCCGAGCAGCGGCAGGGCGATCAGCAGCCACAGTCCCGACAGGGAGCCGCTGGCGGCGGCGTAGTGGCCGGCGGTCTCTGCCGAACCGGCCGCGAGCGCGGGCTGGAGCAGTGCGCTCACAGGTCGCCTCCGGGGATGCGGGACAGCACGGTTCGTCCTCGTCTCGTGCGGCGGTCCGCCCCCGGTGCAGGGGAAGCGGCCCGACTGGCTAGGGCGGGGCTGGCGATCACGGGGTCAGAACTTGAGCAGGTTGGCGTCGTCGACCGAGGCCGACCGGCGGGTACGGAAGATGCTCATGATGATCGCAAGACCGACGACCACCTCGGCGGCTGCCACGACCATGACGAAGAACGCCATGACCTGGCCCTCGAGGTTGCCGTGGATGCGGCTGAAGGTCACCAGCGTGAGGTTGACCGAGTTGAGCATCAGCTCGATCGACATGAACACCAGGATCGAGTTGCGGCGCAGCAGCACGCCGAGCGCCCCGATGGTGAACAGGATCGCCGCGAGGACGATGTAGTGGCTGGGGTTCACGGGTGCGTCACCGGTCCTTCGGCGGACTCGATCTGCCGGCGGGCCAGGACCTCGTCGACACTGCCGGGCGCCTCGGAGCCGTCCGGCAGGAGGGCCGGCGTGGCGGCGGAGTTGCGGGTCGCGAAGACGCCGGGGCCGGGCAGCGGGAAGGGATGCCCGCTGGTGAAGCGCAGCTTGGCCAGCTCGCGCTGGGTCAGCTGCTGCTGAGCGGTCTTCTCCTTGTGGGCCAGCACCATGGCGCCGAGCGCTGCGGTGATGAGCAGCGCGCTGGTGACCTCGAAGGCGAACACGTACTTGGTGAACAGCAGCCGGGCGATGCCGACGACGTTCCCTTCCGCGTTCACCTCCGCCAGTCCGGCGCCCTGGCCGCCGCCGACGGCGCTCGCGAGCGCGCTGGCCAGCAGCAGGGCGAAGCCGAGCCCGAGGACGACGGCCGCGACCCGCTGCCCGCGCAGCGTCTCGACGAGCGAGTCACTCGAGTCGACACCGACGAGCATGAGGACGAACAGGAAGAGCATCAGCACGGCGCCGGTGTAGACGATCACCTGGACGACGGCCAGGAACGGTGCGTCCTGCACGGCGTACAGGCCGGCGAGCGACAGCATGACCGCCGCGAGGAACAGCGCCGCGTGCACGGCCTTGCGGGAGAGCACCATCGCCAGGGCGGCGAGCACGGCGATCGGGGCGAGCACCCAGAAGGTGACGGCCTCGCCGGTGGATGCCGCGGCAAGAACGGCGGACGAGGTCATCTGCCCCCCTCGAGGGTGATGTCGAGCTCGTCGGCGAGGGCCACCCGGCCTTCCTTCTGCGGGTCACCCGGGACCGGGACGACCGCCAGGCCGGAGCCGACGTAGTAGTCCTTGTCCGTGCCGAGCCGCCGCGGGTGCGGCGGCTGCTCCATGCCGGCGAGCAGCGGCGCGAGCAGCTGCTCCTTGGTGAAGATCAGGTCCTGCCGGCTGTCGTCGGCGAGCTCGTACTCGTTGGTCATCGTGAGGGACCGGGTCGGGCACGCCTCGATGCAGAGCCCGCAGAAGATGCAGCGCAGGTAGTTGATCTGGTAGACGGCGGCGTACCGCTCCCCCGGGGAGAAGCGTCGCTCGTCGGTGTTGTCGGCGCCCTCGACGTAGATGGCGTCCGCCGGGCAGGCCCAGGCGCACAGCTCGCAGCCGATGCACTTCTCGAGCCCGTCCGGGTGGCGGTTCAGCACGTGCCGCCCGTGGTAGCGCGGCGCCGTCGGCTGCTTGTCCTCCGGGTACTGCACGGTCGTGGCCTTCTTGAACATCGTCGAGAAGGTCAGCCCGAACCCCTTCAGCGGGTCGAGGAAGCTAGCCACGGTCGGCCTCATCAGTCGTCGGGGTGGGCGCGGGCGCCTCGATGGCGCCCACGACCGCCAGGGAACGGGGCGTCGGCGGGACCACCAGGTCGAGCGGCGGGGTCGGGAAACCGCCCTGCTCGGCGGGCACCAGCTCGAGCCCGGAGCCCTCGCCGGACTGCTCCGTCGACTCGGGCTGCGGCAGGAAGTAGAAGACCGCCAGCACGACGAGGAACACCGCGAGGATCACCAGGATCAGCGTCATGCGGTTGTCGACCTGCAGGGTCGCGGTACGGATCGCCGCGACGAGCAGGATCCAGACCAGGCTGACCGGGACGAGGACCTTCCAGCCGAACTTCATGAACTGGTCGTAGCGCACGCGCGGGAGCGTGCCCCGCAGCCAGACGAAGACGAAGATGAAGGCCAGCACCTTGAGCAGGAACCAGATCATCGGGAACCAGCCCTCGGAGAACATGTCCACGCGGGCGAGGAACGGCGGCGGGCGCCAGCCGCCGAGGAACAACGTCACGGCCAGCGCCGAGACGGTGATCATGTTGATGTACTCCGCGAGGAAGAACATCGCGAACTTCAGCGACGTGTACTCGGTGTGGAAGCCGCCGACCAGCTCGCTCTCGGCCTCGGGGAGGTCGAACGGCGCGCGGTTGGTCTCACCGACCATCGCGATGCCGTAGATGATGAACGAGACCGGCAGTGTCACGATGAACCACCGGCTCGACTGCGCCGCGACGATCTCGCTGGTGCTGAGCGACCCGGCGTACAGGAACACCGAGACGAGCGACAGACCCATCGCGATCTCGTAGCTGATGACCTGGGCGGCGGACCGCAGGCCACCGAGCAGCGGGTACGTCGAACCGCTGGACCAGCCGGCGAGCACGATGCCGAAGACACCGATGCTGGAGCAGGCGAAGACGAACAGCACGCCGATCGGCAGGTCGGTCAGCTGGAGCGCGGTCTGGTGGCCGCCGATGGAGACCATCGGGCCGAACGGGATCACCGAGAAGGCGAGGAACGCCGGCACCGCGGAAAGCAGCGGAGCCAGGACGTAGACCGGCTTGTCGGCCAGCGCCGGGATGATCTCTTCCTTGAGCGCAAGCTTCAGGCCGTCGGCGAGCGACTGGAGGTAGCCGCGCGGCCCGACCCGGTTGGGGCCGACGCGCTGCTGCATGTACGAGACGACCTTGCGCTCGAACACGATGGTGAACAGCGTGAGCACGAGCAGCAGGACGAAGACGAACAGTGCCTTGGCGATCGACAGCCAGAACGGCTCGTTGCCGAAGCTGGTGACCGGCAGCTGGGTGGTGTCGTTGCCACCGGCCGCCAGCACCGTCGTCAGAGGGCTCATGAGGCGCTCCCGAGGCTGAGGCGGACGATGTCGCCCGGTCCGGCCGCCAGGTCACGGCGTACGGCGGCGTCGGGCGTGCGGGTCGGGACCCACACGACCCGGTCGGGCAGGTGGGCGATGACCAGCGGCAGCGTGAGGCTGCCGCGATCGGTGCTGACCGTGACCGGCTCGCCCTGGGTGGCACCGATCTCGGCCGCGGTCGCGGCGGACAGGTGCAGGCGCGGCTTCCTGGCCGTGCCCGCCAGGAACGGCTCCCCGTCCTGCAGGGAACCGTCGTCGAGCAGCCAGTGCCAGGTCGCCAGCAGCGCCTCACCGGCCTCCGGCTGCGCCGGCGGCGCCGGCTCGTAGGCCGGCATCGCCGGGCGCGAGGCCGTGGTGCCGAGCATGCTGATCTCGCCGCGCGCGACGGCGACGGACGGCAGCCCGAGCGGGATGTCCATCTCGTCGGCGAGCACGTGCAGGACGCGCACGTCCGGCAGCGCGCCACTCGTGCGCAGCACCGACTCGAACGGCCGGGCCCGGCCCTCCCAGTCGAGGTACGTGCCGCTCTTCTCGACGGCAGCGGCCACGGGCAGCACCACGTCGGCGCGGTCGGTGACCGGCGAGCGGCGCATCTCGAGGCTGACGACGAAACCGGCCGCGTCGAGGGCGTCGAGCGCGAGCAGCGGGTCCGGGCAGTCCGCCGGGTCGACGGCGCCGACGAGCAGCGCGTCGAGCTGTCCGTCGCGGGCCGCGGTGAGGATGCCCGTCAGGTCGCGGCCACGCTCGGCAGGCAGCTCGCCCCAGGGCAGGCTGCCGGCATCGCCGAGGGCCCGCCCGCCAGGAAGCAGGTTCGGGAGCGCGCCGGCGTCGATCGCGCCGCGCTCGCCCGCGCGTCGAGGCACCCACGCGAGGCGGGCGCCGGTGGCGGTGGCCAGCCGGGAGGCGGCGGACAGCGCGCCG
>JAOPWV010000206.1 GCA_025965475.1 Frankiales bacterium
GCCCGCGAGCGCAGCGCGCCGACCTGGCCGCGGAGCCGGGCCAGCCCCTCGCGGCGGTCGGCGACCGCGCGGACCGCGGCCACCAGGGCCTTCTCCTCGGCGGCGAGCGACCCCTCCCCGTCCGTACGGCGGGTGACGGCGCCCTGCAGCCGCTCGGCGTCGAGGGTGAGCTGCTGCGAGAGGGCGACCTCCTGGTCGCGCACCGAGGCCGCGTCGCGCTCGAGCTGCTCCGGGTCACGGCCGGCCCGGGCCTCCTCGGGCAGCTCGGCGGTCAGGTGCCGGTGCCGTTCGGAGGCGAGTGTCGCGGTGCCGCGCAGTCGCTCCTCGAGGGCGGACAGCCGGTACCAGGTCTCCTGGGCGCGGGCCAGCCGCGGCGCCTGCTCGGCGGCCGCGGCCTCGAGCGCCGTCTCGCGCTGCTGCACGCCGGTCAGCTCGAGCTCGACGGCCGCCCGCCGGTCGCGCAGGGCGGTCTCGTCGCGCACCTCGGCCTCGAGGGTGCCGCGCATCGCCAGCAGGTCGTCGGCGAGCAGCCGCAGTCGGGCGTCGCGCAGGTCGGCCTGGACCTGGGCCGCACGACGGGCCACCTCGGCCTGCTTGCCGAGCGGCTTGAGCTGGCGGCGCAGCTCGGTCGTGAGGTCCTGCAGCCGGGTGAGGTTGGCCTGCATGGCGTCCAGCTTGCGGAGCGCCTTCTCCTTGCGCTTGCGGTGCTTGAGGACGCCGGCGGCCTCCTCGATGAACGCGCGGCGGTCCTCCGGGCGGGCCTGCAGCACGGCGTCGAGCTGCCCCTGGCCGACGACGACGTGCAGCTCGCGGCCGATGCCCGAGTCGCTCATCAGCTCCTGGATGTCGACCAGCCGGCAGCGGTTGCCGTTGATCGAGTACTCCGACTCCCCCGAGCGGAACATCAGCCGGGTCACGCTGACCTCGGCGTACTCGATCGGAAGGGCGCCGTCCGCGTTGTCGATCGTGAGGGTCACCTCGGCACGGCCGAGGGGCGGGCGGCCGGGGGTGCCGGCGAAGATGACGTCTTCCATCTTGCCGCCGCGCAGCGCCTTGGCGCCCTGCTCGCCGAGTACCCAGGCGATGGCGTCGACGACGTTGGACTTGCCGGATCCGTTCGGTCCCACGACACACGTGATGCCGGGTTCGAATCGCAGGGTCGTGGAGGACGCGAAGGACTTGAAGCCCTTCAGCGTCAGGCTCTTGAGGTGCACGCTCTCGCTCGTCAGCCGGGGCCGGGGGGCCTCTGGGGGAAGGCCGCTGGCGACACTACCGCCGGTTGCCGGTGCGGTCGGTCAGCCGGCGGTACGACGCGCAGGCGCGGGGGGCGGGACAGCACAAAGGGGCATCCCGGACGGGACACCCCTTCGGACGAGCTGCTGCTCAGACTGTCGCGGTCTCCGACAGCGCCAGCGTGGACAGGTCGTCCTCGACGGTCACCGTGGCGGCCAGCGCGTCGTTGACGGCACGCATATGGGTCAGCTCGGCCTCGAGCTTCGCCACCTGGCTGCGCAGGCGGCGTACCTCGTCCGCCAGACGCATGTCGGGGCCTACACCGACATGCCCGAACAGGGCCTTCGCCATGACTTGGATCCTCCGCGTTGAGGTCTCACACACGCCGGGCAGCGGCCACAGGCGGTGACCGAAGAGTGCCACGTAGGCCAGCTCCGGTCAAGGTAGAGGTCACAAGTGGATCACGGCCACGGGCCCCGCCCGCGCCGGTCAACGCTCCACGAACCCGGTCAGACCGCCCCGCGCATCACCCCACCGTTCCGCGACGAAGTCCACCCGTCCGGGGCCGGCGGGCAGCGCCGCGAGCAGCGCGAGGCAGGCCTCCCGCGGACCCTCCGCGACGACCTCCACCCGCCCGTCGTCGAGGTTGGTGGCCGTGCCGACGAGGCCGAGTTCGAGGGCGCGGGCCCGGGTGAACCACCGGTACCCGACCCCCTGCACCCGGCCCTTCACGACGGCGTTCAGCCGGACGGCCGAGGCGGAGCCGGCGGGGCTGCCGGCGGGGGTGCTGGTCACGGGCACGTCACGGCAAAGAGGCTAGTGGCGCAGACTGGACGGTGTGCCGCTGACCGTCTCGCCCTGCCGGACCCTGTGCGACTGGGGGCCGACCGGCGACACCGCGGGCGGGCTCCCGCTGTTCGCCTGCGCCGGCTGCGGCTCCGAGTGGGTGCGCACGCAGGGCTGGTCGCCGCGCAACGCCGACGGCAGCTGGCCGCCCGGGGTGCGCGAGGAGCTCACTGGTGGGAACGGCGCGGCCGGGGCTGGCAGCGGGGGCAGCTGAACGAGGACCGGTTCATGAACGGGTCGCGCCGGAGCGGCGTGCCGCAGCGGTCGCAGGGCTCCCCCTCGCGCCCGTAAGCGTGCAGCGACCGCTCGAACAGCCCGCTCACCCCCTCGGTGGACACGTAGAGGGCGTCGAAGCTGGTTCCGCCGGCGGCCAGTGACTCGTTGAGGACGGCCCGCACGTGCCCGAGCAGCTCGCGGATGACCGGCCGCGGCAGCGTCTCGGTGGGCCGGGCGAAATGCAGCGGCACCCGCCACAGCGCCTCGTCCGCGTAGATGTTGCCGATGCCGGAGACCAGCGACTGGTCGAGCAGGGCCCGCTTGATGCCGGTCTTGCGCCGGCGTACGCCCTCCACGAAGGCCTCGTCGTCGAAGGCCGGGTCGACCGGGTCGCGGGCGATGTGCGCGATCGTCGACGGCAGCTCGGCGCCGCCGGCGACCACGAACAGCCCGCCGAAGGTCCGCTGGTCGACGAACCGCAGCTCTCGACCACCGTCGGCGAACGTGAAGCGGATCCGCAGATGCTTCTCGTCGGGCTTGTCGGGCGGTACGACGAGCAGCTGGCCGCTCATGCCCAGGTGCCCGGTCAGCGCGTCGCCGGAGTCCAGCGGCAGCCAGAGGTACTTGCCCCGGCGCAGCGCACCGGTGACGGTCCGCCCGGCGAGCAGGTCCTCGAAGTCGCGCGCACCGGCGTCGTGCCGGCGTACGGCCCGTGGGTGGGCGACGTCGACCCGGTCCACGGTGCGGCCGACCACCCCGCGCTCCAGGCCCAGCCGGACGACCTCGACCTCGGGCAGCTCGGGCACGCCTACACCTACGCCGACGCCTACGCGGGCGGCGCGGTGAGGACGCGCCAGGCGGCCTCGGCAGCCTGCTGCTCGGCCTCCTTCTTGCTGCGGCCGGCGCCGTCGCCGCGCGGCTCGCCCTGGACGACCGCGACGGCGGTGAAGAACTTGGCGTGGTCCGGGCCGCTCTCGCTCACCACGTACTCGGGCACGCCCAGGGTGCGCGCCGCGGTGAGCTCCTGCAGGCTGGTCTTCCAGTCGAGCGCGGCACCGTCCTCGGTGGCCGCCTTCATCAGCGGGTCGAACAGCCGGCGCACCATGATCGTGGCGCCTTCGAGGCCGCGGTCGATGTAGACCGCCCCGATGATCGCCTCCATCGTGTCGGCCAGGATCGACGCCTTGTCACGGCCGCCGGTGACCTCCTCGCCCTTGCCCAGCCGCAGCCACCGGCCCAGCTCGAGCGAGCGGGCCACGGCGGCCAGCGCGCGGGTGCTGACGACGCTGGCGCGCAGCTTGGCCAGCTGGCCCTCCGGCAGGTCCGGGTGGGTCCGGTAGAGCGCGTCGGTGACGATGACGCCGAGCACCGAGTCCCCGAGGAACTCGAGGCGCTCGTTGGTGGGGAGCCCGCCGTGCTCGTAGGCGTACGACCGGTGGGTGAGCGCGCGCTCGAGCAGCTCGGGCTCGATGCCCGTGCCGAGCGTCGCCTCCAGCAGCGTGCGCGACGGGGTCGCTGCGCGGTTCACGGCGCGGCGCCCAGGCCGGCCTCGGTGCGGCGGCGGTCGAGACGGTCGGCCAGCGAGGCCCCGACGCGGCCGACCAGGCCCTCGCGGACGGCCTCGTCCGCGGCCGCCACGCACCCGGCGACGGCCCGGGGGCTGGACGTCCCATGGCCGACGATCACGACGCCCTCGACGCCGAGCAGGAGCGCGCTCCCGCTCGCCTCGGGCGACAGCGGGGCCGTGACGTCGGCGAGCGCCGGGTACAGCTCGGTGAGCATCGCGGCCATTCCCTCCAGCCCCTTGACGAGGACGTTGCCGGTGAAGCCGTCCGTGACGATGACGTCGGCGGTCCCGCCGTACGGGACGTCGCTGCCCTCGACGTTGCCGACGAAGCGGATCGGCAGGGCGGCGAGTGCGGCGTACGCCTCCTTGCGCACGGCGTCGCCCTTGCCGGCCTCCGTGCCGTTCGTGAGCAGCCCGACCCGCGGCTGGGCCAGGCCCAGCCGCACGGTCGCGTAGGCCGCACCGGCGAGGGCGTACTGGGCCAACAGGTCCGCGGTGGCCTCGGGATTGGCGCCGACGTCGAGCAGGACCAGCGGACCGGCCTTCGCGGGGACGACGGCGGCCAGCGGCGGCCGCGTCACGCCGCGCTGACGGCCCAGGGTGAAGACGGCAGCGGCCAGAGCGGCACCGCTGGAGCCGGCCGACACCATCGCGTCGGCGACGCCGTCGCGGACCAGACGTGCACAGACCCGGACCGTGGCGTCGCGCTTGGCGCGGATCGCACGGGCCGGGTCCTCGTCCATCTCGACGACCTGCCGGGCGGCGACGACCTCGAGCCGCCCGCTCCGGCCGCGCGCGGCCAGCAGCTCCGCGGCGACCTCGGGGGGCCCGACGAGGACGACCTCGACCTCAGGCGTCTCCTCGGCGACGAGCAGTGCGCCGTCCACGACCGAGGCAGGCGCATGGTCGCCCCCCATCAGGTCGAGGGCGACGCGGGTCATGCGGCCGTCCGTCAGACGGCGATGATGGTGCGCTTGTCGTAGCGGCCGCACTCCGGGCAGACGGTGTGCGGGAGCTTGGTGTGACCGCGGTCGCACGTGGTGAGGGTGGGGGCGGTCGCCTTCCACTGCGCGCGGCGCGCTCGGGTGTTGCTGCGCGACATCTTGCGCTTCGGGACGGCCATCTCTACTTCTCCTGGTTGTCGGTCGGTCCGAACAGGTCCTGCAGCCCCGACCAGCGTGCGTCGGGCGCGTCGTGCGAGTGGTCCTCCGGCAGGTCGTCCAGGCGCTCTCCGCACTCGGCGCAGAGTCCCGAACAATCCTCCCGGCACAGCGGTGTGAGCGGCAGGGCGAGCACGACCGCGTCGCGCAGGGTCGGCTCCAGATCGAGGAAGTCGCCCTCCATCCGTGCCGCTTCGTCCTCGTCCGCCGTCTGGTCCGTGCTGCTCTCGGGATAGGCGAACAGTTCCTGGAGGTCGACGGTCAGCGTGTCCGTGACCGGTTCCAGGCAGCGTCCGCACTCCCCCGCGAGCTGCACGGCGGCGGTGCCGCTCACCAGCACGCCCTCCATCACCGACTCGAGCCTGAGGTCCAGGTCGATCGCGGATCCGGCGGGCACACCGATGAGCTCGACCCCGAGGTCCACGGGCGCGGGAGCAGGGAACCGCACCGTACGCATCGATCCCGCTCGGCGTCCCAGCTCGCGCGTGTCGAGGACCAGGGGCTGACGGGGATCGAGGCGGTGCTGCGACTTCCTGTTCTCAGGCACGTTGTTACACGATGTTCAGTGATGGACCGGACGGGTTCGGTAAGACCGTCGACAAGAGTACCCGGCGGGAGCCCCGCGGTCGATCTGACCGGATCAGTCCGGCAGCGGAGCTTCGACGTCGCGCTCACCGATGGCGTCGAGCTCGGTGCGGCCGGACAGCTTCTCGCGACCCCGCTCGACCGCCGCGAGCGTCTTGGTCAGCACGATCTCGAAGTTCGCGAGCTTGCTGTCGACGTAGTCCTCGACCTCGGCCCGCATCGCGTCGGCCGCGGCCTGCGCCTCCGCCAGCAGCCGGTCGGCCGCGGCCTGCGCCTCGGCGACGACCTCCAGCTCGGAGAGCATCCGAAGCCGCTCCTCGCGGGCCTCCGCGACGATCTCGGCGGCCTGCCGCCGACCCTCGTCGACCACGCCCTCCTTGTCCGCCAGCACGATCTGCGCCCGGCTCATCGCCTCCGGGAGCAGACCGCGCAGGTCCTCGATGAGACCGAGGACGTCGGCGCGGTTGACCACGCACGAGGCCGACATCGGCATCGCGCGGGCGCTCTCCACGAGGCCGGCGAGTTCGTCGAGCTTGGGGATGACGCTGTCCACGAGGGGGTGGGCCTCCGTCAGGCGTTGGGCCCGCTCAGGCGTGCGAGCAGGCGGCGGTGGGCGGGCTCCGGGACCAGCCCGGAGACGTCGCCACCGTACGTCGCGACCTCTTTGACCAGGCTCGAGGACAGGAACGAGTAGAGCGGGTTGGTCGTCATGAACAGCGTCTCGACTCCGGCGAGCCCGTGGTTCATCTGCGCCATCTGCAGCTCGTAGTCGAAGTCGCTGATCGCGCGCAGGCCCTTGACGATGACCTGGATCCCGCGCGCCTTGCAGAAGTCGACGATCAGCCCGTCGAAGGAGTCCACGACGACGTTGCCGTACTGGGCGGTCGCCTCGCGCAGCATCTCGGTGCGCTCCTCGAAGGAGAACATCCGGTTCTTGGCGGCGTTCATGCCGACGGCGACGACGACCTCGTCGTACAGCGCGCTCGATCGGCCGATGATGTCGAGGTGACCGAGGGTCACAGGGTCGAAGGACCCGGGGCAGACGGCCCGTCTCATGATCGAAAACCGTACCAGAGCGTGGCCTCCCCGTAGCGCCGGGACCGCTCCGCCACGAGCCCGGCCGGCCAGACCAGTTCAGGGTCGCGGGTGGACCGCTCGACCATCACGACGGCCTCCTCGGCGAGCCACGGGATCACCGCCTCCAGCGTCGGCAGGATGTCGATGTCGTACGGCGGGTCGAGCAGCACGAGGTCGTAGCGCGGCTCCGGCTCCCCGCCGAGGAAGGTCGCCACCTTCTGCGGGACGACGAAGGCCCCGGGCAGCCCCACGGCCTTGGCGTTCTCGCGGATCGCGTGCAGGGCGGCCGGGTCGTCCTCGACGAGCGTGACGCTGCCCGCGCCCCGCGAGAGCGCCTCCAGGCCGAGCGCGCCGGACCCGGCGTACAGGTCCAGGACACGGGCCCCTTCGAGGTCGGTGAGGCTCTGCAGCGAGGAGAACAGGCCCTCACGGGCCCGGTCGGCGGTGGGGCGGGTGCCGGAGCCGTCAGGTACCTGGAGCCGGCGGCCGCGGGCCACCCCGGCGATGATCCGGGTCATCCGATGCCTCGGCAGGTCTGGTGACACACGCCGGAGACGCTACGTGAGCGCCGGACATGACCGGCGTCCGCCAGGGCAGGATGCACGTCATGTTCGCCTTCCTCTCCGGCCGGTTCCGCCGCTGGCTGCTCCTGGTCCTGGTCGTCCCGCTCGTCGGCCGGCTGCTCGAGGCGATCGGGGTCCGCATCGCCCCACGCCGCCCGGGGGCCGGGCGGACCCTCACCCGCACGGGCCGCCGGCTCCGGCGGGGCCGGCGAGGGGACGGCTGGTAGCTACCAGTCCACCTGGCTCAGCGCGGTGGACAGCCGGCTGACGACGCCGCCGTCGATCCGGTAGTCGGAGGACCCGGTCGCGAGCAGCAGATGTCTGCCGTCGCGGGTCACGTGCAGTCCCTGCGCGAAGTCCGCTCCCGGCACGGTGGCCACGACACGGACGACGCGGCCGGTCGCCGGGTCGAGGACGACGACCTGTCCGGCCGGTGCGGACCCGGCGGACCCGCAGCCCCGCACCGCGAACAGCTCGGACGACGACCAGGCCGGCTGCGAGACCGGGCAGTACTGCTGCGCGGTGTTCTGGAAGGGCAGCCGCGGGGCCGTGTCGTAGCGGCTGCCGGCCGCGGCGGTGTCCAGCCGGTAGATCGCGGGCTGGTAGGCGCAGCACACGGACCAGAAGAAGGTCAGGGTCCGGCCGTCCGGCGCCCAGGCGAGCTGGGACGCGGTGTACCGCCCAGCCGGTGCCCGCCAGACCCGGGTGGCGCCGGTGCGCAGGTCGAGCACCCGGAGGTCGTCCTGCCCGCAGCTGCCGTCCGGCAGCGCCTTCGTCGTGATCGCGTAGGCCAGCTTGGTGCCGTCCTGGCTGACCGCCAGCGCCCGCACCGCACCGGGCAGCCGCTGCGCGACGGGATGGCTCTGGACGGAACTGCCGTCCACGGAGGGCACCGTCTGGCGCAGCAGGTCCGTCGGGCCGCAGCGGGGCTGGCTGGTCGCCACGTAGTAGGTGGTGCCGTCGCCCCCGCCGGCCAGCGCCGTCACGGTGCGCAGCCCCGGAACACCGCCCCGACGTACGCCGGTGCGACTGTCGTGGAAGCTCAGACTGCCGTCGGCCTCGACGGCCGCGAAGCGCACGGGCGCCTGGGTGACAGGGGGCGCCGAGGCCGCGCGGGACGGCTGAACCGCCGGGGACGGCGGAGCCGCCGACGGGCTGGCCGACCCGAGGGCGGGGGTCGGTGCGGGGCCCCGGCCGCCGGTGGGCACCAGCAGAGCCGCGA
>JAOPWV010000088.1 GCA_025965475.1 Frankiales bacterium
ATCGCCGACCAGGCCCGCACCATCCGCATCCCGGTGCACATGGTCGAGACCATCAACAAACTGATCCGGGTGCAGCGCCAGCTGCTGCAGGACCTGGGCCGCGAGCCGACCCCCGAGGAGGTCGGCAAGGAGATGGACCTCCCGCCGGAGAAGGTGCTGGAGATCCAGAAGATCTCGCAGGAGCCGGTCTCGCTGGACACCCCGATCGGCGAGGAGGACGACTCGCACCTCGGGGACTTCATCGAGGACTCCGACGCGATCGTCCCGATCGACGCGGCCTCGTTCATCCTGCTCCAGGAGCAGCTCGACGCGGTGCTGCACAGCCTGTCCGAGCGGGAGCAGAAGGTCATCCAGCTGCGGTTCGGGCTCACCGATGGCCACCCGCGGACGCTGGAGGAGGTCGGCCGGGAGTTCGGCGTCACGCGCGAGCGGATCCGCCAGATCGAGTCCAAGACGCTGTCCAAGCTGCGCCACCCCAGCCGGTCGCAGAAGCTGCGCGACTACCTCGACTGACGCGTCCGTCGCCGCCGGGTGGCGGGCCACGCGTCCGACCCACGGTTCCGGCGCGGGCCTAGGGTCGTCACATGCCCCTGTTCTCCCGGCGTCGCCGGGCGCCCGAGTCCGTCAAGCAGCTCCGACTCGAGGGCGGTGAGCGCCGGGTCGCCTGGGCCCTGAGCCGGGACGGCATGCCGGTCGTCGCGACCGGTGCCGGGCTGTACCTGCCCGGCGCCCCCAGGCTCGACTGGGAGCAGGTGGAGCGCGCGCTCTGGCGCGAGCCGGTGCTCACCGTGCTCGAACTCGCGGAAGTCGAGGCTTCCGGCACGGCACATGTCGTCGAGCTCGACCTCAGCGACGGCACCGACATGCCCGAGGTCGTCCGCGCCCGGGTCAGCGCCAGCGTGGCGTGGTCGTCCCACGTACGGCTGGCCCCGGCCGGCGGCGTGCGCATCGTCGGCCGGCGGCGACCCGGGTTGGAGGTCTTCG
Source organism: Frankiales bacterium (assembly GCA_025965475.1). GTDB lineage: Bacteria > Actinomycetota > Actinomycetes > Mycobacteriales > SCTD01 > RYN-124. The sequence goes on from JAOPWV010000088.1 coordinate 985, forward strand.
ACTGGCAGCTGGTGTTCGACCGGGACACCGATCCGCACGACCCCCAGCTGCGCGCGCAGGCCGAGCAGCACCTGGAGGCCGCCCGCCGCACCATCGGCTGACCTGGCGGCTGACCTGGCGGCTGACCCGGATCAGCGGGTCAGGGACCGGCGTCCGACCACGATGACGGCCCCGCCCGCTGCCAGCACGAGGGCGACGGCGAGCGCGATCAGGGGCGCGGGTAGCCCGTCGCGGCCCCCGGCCGTCCGCGTCCTCGCCAGGGGAGCCGTCGTCGGAGGTGGCGAGGCGGCCGGGCTGGGTGGAGCGGAGGGCGAGGCGCCCGGCCTCGGAACCGCCGTGGCGGCGCCGCCGCGCTGCGGGAGCACCTGGGCCGGGCTCGCCGGCGCACTGGGCCGCTGCGCGGGCCCCGAGGCCCCTGGTGCCACTGGGCCCCCTCGCGCGGGGGCCGGCGAACCAGCCGGGCTGGCGGCGACGGGCACGCCGACCGCCGCGGCCGCGTCGACCAGACCGTGCCCGGCGCCGGCGAGCGGGCGGGCCGTCCCCTCCAGGCGCTGCACGACCTGGTCGCGGGTGCGGGTCGGGTCCTCGCCGAGCAACAGGGCGGCGATGCCGCTGACGTGCGGAGCCGCCATCGAGGTGCCGGCTGCGACGGCGTACCCGTTGCCCGGGTACAGCGACGTCACGCAGTCGTCCTGGGTGCAGTGGTCCTTGACCCTCGGGTCGCCACCCGGCGCGGCCAGGTCCACCCCGGTGTCACGCTGGCTGTACGACGCGAGCTGCCCCGACGGGCCGGTGGCGGCGACGATGAGCGCGTTGCCGTCGTACGCGTCGGCGACCGGCAGGCTCGCGTTGCCGGCCGAGAAGACGACGAGGACCCCCTGGGCGGCGGCCTCCGCGACCGCCCCGGGGATGACGGTGGAGGCGGACAGGCCCGGCACATCAGGGCCGAGGGAGAGGTTCAGGACGCGCGCACCGTGCGCCACCGCCCACCGGATGCCGGCCGCCACGTCGTCGGGCTGCCCGGTGCAGTTGCCGGTCGCGGCGTCGTACGTCAGGACCCGCACCGGCAGGATCTCGGCCCGCGGCGCCACGCCGAACGACGAGGAGGCGACGGTGCCGGCCACGTGGGTCCCGTGGTCGCACTTGTCGGGGGTGGCCGGACCGTCCTTGCAGGTGCCGCCGACGCAGTCCGCGCCGCCCTGCACCCGGCCCTCGAAGTCCTTGTGGGCGCCGTCCACCCACGAGTCGAGAACGGCCACGGTGACCCCGGCCCCGGACCGGCCCGCGGCCCGGGCCTCCGCGACGTGAACCTGGGCGAAATGCCAGGTCCGCTGCGGTGGCGTGCCGACGGTGGCGGCCTGCGCGGGAGCGGCGAGCAGGCCGGGGGGGAGGACGGCGAGGACCGCAGCGCAGAGGGCGGCGGCTCGCTTCACCCGCGAACCGTACGACCTATCGGACATGGCGCGGGCGAAGACACGGCCGGATCCGGCGGCCGGACCTAATCTGCCCACGTGAGCACCCTCGGTACGGCAGTCCGACGGGTGCGCCGTGCCGTCCGGGCCGACGGTGCGGGCGAGAGCGGACTGTCCGGTCTGCTGGGGCTGCACGCGCTGCATGCGGCGGGTGATGCGCTGATCACGGTGGCGCTGGCCGGGACGCTGTTCTTCTCGGTCCCGATCGGCGAGGCGCGCGGCCGGGTCGCCCTGTATCTGGCCCTGACGCTGCTGCCCTTCGCGTTCCTGGTCCCGGTCGCGGGGCCGCTCCTCGACCGCTTCCGTCACGGGCGCCGCAACGTCCTGGCGTTCGCCACCGGCGGCCGCGGCCTGCTCACCTGGGTCATGGCCGGACAGATCGCCGGGCTTGGCCTGTATCCGCTCGCCCTCGGAGTCCTGGTCCTGTCGCGGGCGTACTTCGTGGCCCGCAGTGCGGCGCTGCCCCGGGTGCTGCCGGCGGGCCTCGGGCTGGTCTCGGCCGGCGCCCGTGTCAACATCGCCGGGACGGTGGGTACGGCGACCGGCGGCGCGATCGGGGCCGGCCTCGCGTACCTGCTGGGCCCGAGCTGGGTGCTCTACCTGGCAAGCCTCGTGCTCATCGTGGGCGGTGTGCTCGCCCTCAAGCTGCCCGACCGGGTGGACGAACGACGGGCCGGGGCGGAGCCTGATGAGGGCAGCAGCACCCGGCTGCGCGATGCGCCGCCCGCCCTGCTCGGCCCGCTGGCCGGCGCCGCCGCGCTGCGGGCCCTGCAGGGGCTGCTCACCCTGTTCCTCGCGTTCCTCCTGCGCGCGGAGCACGCCTCCAAGCTCGAGCTCGGCATCGTGCTCGGCGGCGCGGCCCTCGGCACGCTGCTCGGAACCATCGGGGCGGCCCGCATCCCGGTCTTCGCACCCCACCGGCTGCCGCTCCTCGCGCCGGGGATCGCCGGCATCGCCTGCCTCGCGGCCGCGCTGTTCCCCACCACGCCGCTGATCGCGGTGGCGGCCGGCGTGAGCGGGCTCGCGGGCTCGATGGCGAAGTTCGGCCTGGACGCGACCATCCAGGCCACCGTGACCCCGCGCCGGGTCAGCAGCACGTTCGCGCGGACCGAGACGGTCCTGCAGGTGACCTGGGTGGCCGGCGCGGGCACCGCACTGCTGCTCCCGACCCGCGGGGCGCTCGGCTTCGCCGTGGCCGCCGTACTGATGGCCGTAGGGCTGGTTGCCGCCCTCCGCCTCGGCCGGCAGCGGGCCTAGCCGGCCTTGAGGGCGCTCTCCGGGGTGTCCCGCAGCAGCCGCAGGACGGCTGCCTCGAGAGCACCCTGGAAGGCCGGCTCGCCGTACGACGCCTCCGCCCCGAGTTCGTCGAGGTCGTCGCCGATGGTGATGCCCGCGTCGTACAGGTCGATGATGCGCGGGTCGATGTACGAGGCCCGGCACACCGCGGGAGTGTTCCCGAGCTGCTCCGACACCTCCTTCACGACCCGCGTCACGGCCCGCTTGCGTGCGGTCGGGCTCTCCGCCTGGGTGGACACGCTCAGGCCGATGGCGGCCAGCACGGTCGCGGACCAGGTGCGGAAGTCCTTGGCGGAGTCGTCGCCGCCGGTGGCGCTGCGCAGGTAGGCGTTGATGTCGGCGCTCTTCACGTCCACCCAGGCCCCGCCCGGGCCGCGGAAGGCCAGCAGCTCTTCCTCCGGCCCGCCACGGCGGCGCCTCAGGCTGGCGATGACCGCCCCGACCTCGGGCTCGCACAGCGACTTGTGCAGGTGCTTGCCGCTCTTCGCCGTGTAGTCGAAGGTCAGCGTGCCGTCGCGGGCCACCTGCACGTGCTCCTTGTGCATGGTCGCCAGCCCGTAGGTCTGGTTCTCCTCGGCGTACTGCTCCCCGCCGATGCGGAAGAAGCCCAGGTCGAGCAGCCGTACCGCGCACGCGAGCACCCGGTCACGGGTCAGTGCGGTGCCGTGCAGGTCCGCGCGGATCTTCTCGCGCGCGGCGGGCAGCCGGGCGGCGAAGTCCAGGATGCGGTCGTGCTTGGCCAGGTCCCGCTGGAGCCGCCAGACGTCGTGATACCGGTACTGACGGCGCCCGCGCGCATCCAGACCAGTCGCCTGGATGTGGCCGGTCGAGGCCGGGCAGATCCAGACGTCCGTCCAGGCGGGCGGTATGACGAGCGCGGCGATCCGCGACAGCGTGGCGGCGTCGTCAACCGGGCGGCCGGCCGCGTCGTAGTACGAGAAGCCCTTCCCCCGGCGGCGGCGGGACAGCCCCGGACCGGAGCAGGACACCCGCCGCAGTCGTGCAACTGCTGCCATCGGACCCCCGTCAGACCTCTGGCTCGACGTGCATCGCGGCTTCCTCGGCCGTGTAGCCGCCGAGGTCGGTGCCCACGTCGGTCGCGACCATGTCGGGCTCGGTGTCCGACCGGAGACCCTCGTCGGGCTCCACCAGCCGGCCCACGCCGCCGCCGGCCTTCTCGGCGAAGGGCGTGTCGCTGTCGGGCCGCTCGTCCGCCGGCTCGTTCGCGTGGGCGAGGACGTCGGGTTCCTCCCGCGCGACCCGCAGGTCCAGCGACTCGCCGTCGCGCATCTCCTCTGCCGTCGTACCGAACTCGTCCGCGGCGATGGCGGCGTCGTGCGGCGGCTCCATGCCGTACGCGTCGTCGGGGTCGGTCAGCAGCTCGTTGTCGCTGCGGTCGTCCGGCTCCGGGATGCCCTCGGCCTCCATCGGTGAGGGCGGCTCGGGCAGGTGCGAACTCATGAGGATCCTTCCAGGGTCGTGCGCGCGAAGTGGCCTCGCGGCCGGCTCAGCGGGCCGTCTCGGGCGCGGTCGGGCTGGCGGCTGCGCCGGGCATCGGCGCCGCGGTGGGACGGCTCGTACCGGTCGACAGGTCCACGACGTCGGGGTGGCCACCGCCGACCTTCTCGCCGACCTTGTCGCCGACGGCCGCGACGGTCTCGTTGACGGTCGCCTTGGCCTTGTCACCCAGCTGGCTGGCGGTCTGCTGGAGGTTGTGGGTGGCGTCCTGGACCTCGGGCCTGCCGGCGAACTCGCGCGCCTTCGCGACGATCTGGTCGTACCGCTGCCGGCCGGCACGGGCGCCGAGGACGTAACCGGCACCGAAGCCGGCGGCGAGGGTGAGCTTGCGGATCACGGGTGTCCTCCAGGACGTCGTCGGTATCTGTGCGAGGCATCCCCTACCCGCCTAGCGCCTGCTCTAGCGTCGCCGTGGCAAGCGGCCCATGACGGTCACCGGCGGCCCGGGCTGACGGAACCGGCCCGGTTGCCGCCGCAGCGGTGCGCTAGTCTTGGCGACCGCCGCCGGTTCGCCGGCGCGATCCCGCGTAGCTCAATTGGCAGAGCATGCGACTGTTAATCGCAGGGTTCCTGGTTCAAGTCCAGGCGCGGGAGCTCCA
>JAOPWV010000091.1 GCA_025965475.1 Frankiales bacterium
CGCTGAGGACTCAGCGCTCCCCGCCGGTCCAACCCATGCGCCGGGAGATCTCGTCAGCCGCGGCCCGGACCGTCACGCCGAGCTCCGGCACCCGCTCCTTCGGGAACCGGTAGACGGGCCCGGAGACGCTCACCGACGCCACGACGTCCCCGGCCATGTCCCGGATCGGCGCCGCGACCGCGACCAGTCCCTCCTCCAACTCCTCGGCGGTGGAGGCGTAGCCGAGCCGACGCACCTCGGCCAGCTCGGCCTCGAGCTTGCGGACGCTGGTGATGGTCCGGCGCGTGAACTTCTCCAGTGGGCCGGCCAGCAAAGCGGCACGGTCCGCCGTCGACAGGTGCGCCAGCAGCGCCTTGCCGTTGGAGGTCGCGTGCAGCGGGATCCGCTGGCCCACCCAGTTGCGGGTCTGCATCGCGGAGGTGCCGGCCACCTGGTCGACGTAGAGCGCGTCAGGCCCTGACAGCAGGGCGATGTTGACCGTCTCCCCGACCTCCAGAGCCAGCTCGCTCGTGACCGGACGGCTCTGCTCCGTGACCTCCAGCCGTCCGGCGGTCGCGCCCGCCAAACGCAGGATGCCGACGCCCAGCCGGTACTTCCCGCGGTCGACGTTCTGCTCGACCAGCCCGCGCTGCTCGAGTACGGAGATGAGCCGGAACGCCGTCGACTTGTGCACGCCGAGCTCCACCGCGATCTCGGTGACGCCGGCCTCGCGCTCCCGGGCCAGGATCTCGAGCACGGTCACCGCACGGTCCACCGACTGGACCGCGGCGCCCTCGCTCGAACGGCCCACCGAGGCCTCGTTGCTCATGACACAACCCTACGCACCGGGCCCGGGCTCCGGTCAGCCCGTCGGCAGCCAGGACTTCCAGACGTCCGGGTTGGCGTCGACCCACTTCTTCGCCGCCTCGTCGTCGCTCATGTTCTGCTCGGCGATGTAGGAGGCGATGAGGTTCTGCTGGTCGTTGGTCAAGCGGTAGTTCTTGATGAGCTGGTACGCCCGGCTCCCACTGTTGGCGAACTTCGTGCTGACGACCTTGTCCAGGACGTACGGCGGATAGTCGCAGGCGATCTTCGCCGGTACCGCGTCGCAGCCGGCGGTGTACGGCGGCAGACTGACCCTCGCGATCTTGAGCTTGGAGAGGGCGAACTGCGGCTCGTAGAAGTAGAACAGCAGCGGCTTCTTCTGGTCCGTCGCGGTCTGCAACGACTTGATGAGGGCCGCTTCGCTGCCGCCCACGACCACCTTGTAGTTCAGGTTCAGGTTCTTCACCAGGGCGGCGTCGTTCGTGACGTACGACGGGTCGCCGTCGAGCAGCTGGCCCACGCCGCCGGACTCGGAGGTCTTGAATATCGACGCGTACTTGTTCAGGTTCTTGTAGTCGGTGATGTCCGGGTACTTGTCCGCCATCCACTGCGGCACGTACCAACCGATGATCCCCATCGCCCCCATCGGACCGGCCTCGACGGCGACTTTCTTGTCCGTGATGTAGGTCTTCTTCAGGTCGTCGTGGCCCCAGTTCTCCAGCACCGCGTCGACCTGACCGGTCTCGAAGCCCTGCCAGGAGACCTCTTCCTTGAGGTCCTTCTTCACGACGGTGCAGCCGAGCTTGTTCTTGGCCAGGTACGCCACGACGGCGGCGTCCGCCTGGTAGCCCACCCACGGGTTGACGGCGATGTTCACCGTGCCGCACGCGGCCGCCGACCCGGCCGCGGCGGACGCGCTCCCGGCCGGTGAGCTGCCGCCGGCGGTGTCGACCTTCGCCGCGCCGCAACCGGCCAGGGCGGCGGCCGAAGCCAGCACCAGCGCCAGCGTCCCGGTCAACCTGCGTGCGTTGACTCTCGTGATTGCCACCCTGACCTACCTGGCCCTTCGGTCGAATCCGTCGCCCACCATGGGGACGGGCCGAGCAGCTGCGCGTCAGTGCGCACCGAGTGCGACGTCGGACCCCGCCCGCCGCCGCCCGGCACCCTGGGTGATGCGGTCGAGCATGATCCCGAGCAGGACGATCCCGATCCCGGCCGCCAGACCGGTCCCGGCGAGCGAGACCTGCGAGAACCCGTTGATGACATCCAGCCCGAGTCCGCCCCCGCCCACGAGCCCCGCGACGATGACGGCGGCCAGGACGTAGATGACGCCCTGGTTGAACGCGAGCAGCAGATGCGGGCGGGCCATCGGCAGCTGCACCTTCGTAATGACCTGCCAGGGCGTGGACCCGCTTGCCACCGCCGCCTCGATCGTCGACGGGGACACGTCACGGATGCCTTCGTTGACCACCTTGATGACGACGGGTGACGCGTAGATGACCCCGGCCACGATGCCGGTGAATCGGGTCGCCCCGAACAGCGCGAGACCCGGGATCAGGTAGACGAACGCCGGCATCGTCTGCCCCGCGTCCAGGAACGGGCGCAGGATCCGGTCCGCGAGGTCGTTGCGGCCGGTCCAGACCCCGACCACGACACCGATCACCATCGCGCTCACCGCGCCGACCAACGTGGACGCCAGCGTGATCATCCCGGACGGCCAGAGTCCCAGCAGCGGCAGACCGACCAGGCACCCCGCGGCCGCCAACGCGATGCGTACGCCGCTGAGCACGTAGCCCAGCGCCGCCACGACGAGCACGAGCAACCACCAGGGTGAGTCCCCCAGGAGGGTCTGCAGCGGATTGATCAGGCGGTACGTCACGCCGTTCTTGATGGCCTCGGTGGTGCTGAACAGGTGCAGCTCGATCCAGCGGCTCGCGGTGTTGACGGCCGGTCGGATCGGGTGCACCCAGCCATCGGGGAACAGCAGCGACACCCGGGCCGTCAACCGGGGCAGCTGCGCCGCGACCACGACCGCGACGAGGGCGAGCAGAGCGATCGCCGGGCGCGCGGTCACGGAGGTAGCGCGTCCCGAGCGGCCGATGTCCGCGGCCCGCTGACTGGCGGCCGTCGTCACCCGGTCGAGGACCACGGCGAGGATCACGATGCACAGGCCGGCGTCGAAGGCTGCGCCGACGTCCTCGCGGCTCAGCGCCTTGAGCACCGTCTTGCCCAGGCCTGGCGCGTCGATCAGCGCCGTGATGGTGGCCATCGACAGCGCGGCCATCATGGTCTGGTTGATGCCCAGCACGATGGTCCGCTTGGCCATCGGGAGCTGCACGTGGCGGACGGTCTGCCAGCGAGTCGCGCCGAGCGACCTCGACGCCTCCGTGGTCGCGGGCGCCACGTTGCGGATCCCGGCACTGGTCAGGCGGATGACCGGCGGCGCGGCGTAGATGACCGTCGCGATCACAGCGGACGCCGGGCCGATGAGGAAGCACAGCGTGATGAGCGGCAGATACGCGAAGGTCGGCAGGATCTGCATGAGGTCCAGGACCGGCGTCAGGACCTGCTGGAACCGGTCGCTGTTGCCCGCGACGATCCCGAGCGGGATGCCGATGACCAGCGCGATGAGCACCGACGTCAGCGTCAGGGCCAGGGTGTCCATGCTCTCGCCGAACAGACCGAGCACGCCGAACGCGAGGAAGCCGGCGAGGGCCAGCAGCATCATCCGCCAACCCGCGAACACCAGGCCGAGCGCCGCGGCCAGCACGGTGCAGCCGAGCCACCCGAGCCGCAGAAAGAACCCCTGGACGTTCGTGAACAGCGGGTCGATCGCGACCCGGATCTCGTTGAAGCCGTAGAGGAACAGCGGGCTGGTGTTGCGCTGCCCGTCCGCGCCGTCCTTGAGGTGCTGGAGCCACGTAGGGACGACGGTGGGGCCGCCGGCGCTCAACGTGAACTGTCCGCGCAGGGCGACGAACAACAGCAGCCACGCCGCGAGGACCGCCCCGACGAGCACGCCGCGGGAGGGCCGCCGCAGGCCGGGCGCGGCGACCAGGACCGTCATGGCGGGTCGCCCTGGGGTTCGGCGGCGATGACACCGAGGATGCCGGCGCTGTCCACGACACCGAGCAGCGCGCCGTTCTCGACGACCTTCACCGGCCGGCCGGCCTGGATCACCTGGCGCACGGCGTCCCGGATCACGACGTCGGGACTCAGTTCCGGGCCGTCGAGCGCGTCCTGCGGGGTCACCCGCCGGACGATCCAGCGCAGCGTCAGGACGTGCGACTTGGCGACGTCGCGGACGAAGTCGCGGACGTAGTCGTCGGCGGGCGCACCGACCAGTTGGTCCGGCGTACCGCACTGCACCAGCTCGCCGTCCCGCATGATGAGGATCCGGTCGCCGAGCTTCAGGGCCTCGGACAGGTCGTGGGTGATGAAGAGCATGGTCTTGCCGACCTCGTGGTGCAGCCGGATCACCTCGTCCTGCATCCCCCTGCGGATCAAGGGGTCCAGGGCCGAGAACGGCTCGTCGAAGAGCAGGACGTCGGGGTCGACCGCGAGCGCCCGGGCCAGACCGACCCGCTGCTGCATGCCGCCGGAGAGCTGGTCCGGGTACGCGGTCTCGTAGCCCTGCAGCCCGACGAGGTCGATGACCTCCTGCGCCCGGGCGTACCGCTCCGGCTTGCCGGCCCCGCGGATCTCCAGCCCGTAGCTGACGTTGTCCAGAACGCGGCGGTGCGGCAGCAGGCCGAAGTTCTGGAACACCATCGCGAACTTCCGGCGACGCAGTTCGCGCAGCCGACGGTCGTCCATGCCGCGGACGTCCTCGCCCTCGAAGAGCACCTGCCCTGCGGTCGGTTCGACGAGGCGCGTCAGGCAGCGCACGAGGGTCGACTTCCCGGAGCCGGACAGCCCCATGACGACGAAAACCTCCCGGCGGGCCACGTCGAACGACAGCCGCCGGACGGCTGCGGTGCAGCCCGTCCTGCGCCGCAGTTCGGCCCGGGACAGGTCGGCATCCGGCGAGCCGACGACGCGGGAGGCGCCCGGACCGAAGATCTTCCACAGGTCCCGCACCGAGATGACGGGCTCCGCCGTCGCCGTACCGGCTACCACCGTCGCTGCCGCGGTCACGGTCGTCATCGCAGGCGCTCGCTCTCAGCCGGCGAACCAGCGCGCGGGAGCCGGCTCGGTGTTCTCGTAGATGTGCTTGGCCTCGCGGTATTCGGCAAGCCCTGCCGGCCCGAGTTCCCGGCCGATACCGGACCGGCCGAACCCGCCCCACTCGGCCTGCGGAAGGTACGGGCCGTAGTCGTTGACCCAGACCGTGCCGTGCCGCAGCCGGCCCGAGACCCGCCGCGCCCTGCCGGTGTCGCTCGTCCAGACCGCACCGGCGAGCCCGTACGCGGTGTCGTTGCCGAGCGCCACGGCCTCGTCCTCGGTGCGGAACCGCTCGACGGTGACGACCGGTCCGAACACCTCCTCCTGCACGATCCGCATGTCGCGGCGGCAGTCGGCGAACACCGTCGGCCGGTAGAAGAAACCGCCCTGCAGGTCGGCCTCCTCGGGCCGCCGCCCACCGGCGACGAGGCGGGCTCCCTCCGCGAGGCCCAGGCGCACATATCCCTCGACCTTGTCCCGGTGCGCGCTGCTGACCAACGGCCCGCTCTCGCTCGCGGGGTCCAGCCCGTCGCCGAGGTGGATCCGCTCGGCGCGCCGCCCGAGTTCCGCCACGAAGTCGTCGTGGATCTCGTCCTGGACCAGGAGCCGCGCGCCCGCCGAACAGACCTGCCCGGAGTGGAGGAAGGCCGCGGTCAGGGCGTTGTCCAGGGCAGCCTCGAGATCCGCATCGGCGAACACGATGTTGGGGTTCTTGCCGCCCAGCTCGAGCGCGACCTTCTTCACGTTGCCGGCGGCGGCCCGCATCAGGGTCTGGCCGGTGGCCAGCCCACCGGTGAAGGAGACGAGGTCGACATCCGGCGACTCGGCCAGGGGCGCCCCGACGACCGGGCCGGATCCGAGCACGAGGTTGACCACTCCCGCCGGCACCCCCGCCTGCTCGAGCATCTCGACGAGCCGGATCGTCGTCAGGGGCGTGACCTCGCTCGGCTTCACCACCACGGTGTTGCCGGCCACCAGTGCCGGTGCGAGCTTCCAGGACACCTGCAGCAACGGATAGTTCCACGGCGCGATCAGCCCGCAGACGCCCACCGGTTCGTAGACGATGCGGCTCGAGACGGTGGGCGACGCCGCAGCCACCACGCGGCCGCCGTCCTTGTCGCCGAGCCCGGCGTAGTACCGGAACACAGCGACGACGTCGTCCACGTCGTCCTCGCTCTCCCGCAGCGTCTTGCCGGTGTCGAGGGTCTCCAGCCGCGCCACCGCGGCCCGATCCGCGGCCAGCAGGTCCGCGATCCGGTTGAGGACGGCGACCCGCTCCTGCACCGGCCCGAAGGCCCAGTCACCGGCGTCGAAACTCTTCCTGGCGGCGGCGATCGCCCGGTGCGTGTCGGCGGAGGTGCCCTCGGCCACCGTCGCCACGACGCTGCCGTCCGCCGGGTTGACGATCTCCCGCCGCCCACCGCCGGATCCGGCGACCCAGGCACCGTCGACGTACTGAGTCGGCACGACGCCTCCTCCCGGCAGCCCTCGCCGCGCACATCCCCGTTGCGGATGCGTTGCGTAAGGCGGAACGAGTCGCCTTGTTCGCAACATTCTCTCGCGGCGGGGTTTCCGTCAAGCGCCGGCGGCGCGGCTCTTGACAGGGTCCCGCGGGCATGAGGAATCTGTTGCTTCAGCTACATCCAGTTGTCCATCATGCAACGGAGGGCCGTGTCCCTGACCTGTCCGCTGGCGGCCGTCCCCCCTGGCAGTGCCCTGCGCCTGGACGGGCCGGTGCCCGTCGCCGTGTTCAACGTCGCGGGTGCCGTCTACGCCATCGACGACACGTGCACCCACCAGGACGCGTCGCTCGCTGACGGTTGGGTCGAAGACTGCCACGTCGAATGCCCCCTGCACGCCTCCACCTTCGACCTGCGCACCGGCGAATGCACCGGACCGCCCGCCAAGCGGCCGGTGCGGACCCACCCCGTGACCATCGCGGCCGGCATCGTGCGGGTCGACGTGGTCGTCACGACGCCATGACCCGAAACGGGCAGTACGACGTCATCGTCGTCGGCGGTGGGTCCGCCGGCAGCGCGCTCGGCAACCGCCTCAGCACTGAGCCAGGTGCGCGCGTCCTCGTCCTCGAGGCCGGCCGCTCGGACTACCCGTGGGACGTCTTCATCCACATGCCCGCCGCGTTGCCGTTCCCCATCGGGAGCCGCTTCTACGACTGGCGGTACGAGTCCGAGCCCGAGCCGCACATGAACGGGCGGCGGATCTATCACGCGCGGGGAAAGGTCCTCGGCGGCTCCAGCAGCATCAACGGCATGATCTTCCAGCGCGGCAACCCGCTGGACTACGAGCGCTGGGCCGCGGATCCGGGCATGGGCGCCTGGGATTACGCGCACTGCCTGCCGTACTTCAAGCGGATGGAGACGTGCCTCGCCGGGGGCGATGCCTTCCGGGGTGACGACGGTCCGCTCGTCCTGGAACGCGGGCCGGCCACCAGCCCCTTGTTCGCCGCGTTCTTCGCCGCCGTGCAGCAGGCCGGCTATCCGCTGACCGACGACGTCAACGGTTACCGGCAGGAGGGTTTCGCCCGTTTCGACCGCAACATCCGACGGGGGCGTCGGCTGAGTGCCGCCCGCGCGTACCTGCACCCCGTGATGCGCCGGCCGAACCTGACCGTGCGCACGCGCGCCTTCGTCACGCGGGTGCTGTTCGAGGGCCGCCGCGCCGTCGGCGTCGAGTATCGGCTCGACCGCGGTCCCCTGCGGACGGCGTACGCCGGGGAGGTGATCCTCTGCGGCGGCGCCATCAACTCACCGCAGCTGCTGCAGCTGTCCGGCGTGGGGAACGCCGACGACCTGCGGGCCGTCGGCGTCGAGGTCGTCCACGACCTGCCGGGCGTCGGCGCGAACCTGCAGGACCACCTCGAGGTGTACGTCCAGTACGGCTGCAAACAGCCGGTGTCCCTGGCCCCCGCACTGGCCGCGTGGAGGCGGCCGCTCATCGGGGCACAATGGCTGTTCCTGCGCAGCGGTCCGGGGGCGACCAACCACTTCGAGGCGGGTGGCTTCGTCCGCAGCAACGACGACGTCTCCTACCCGAACCTCATGTTCCACTTCCTGCCGGTGGCGATCCGCTACGACGGATCGTCGCCTGCCGGCGGCCACGGCTACCAGGTCCATGTCGGGCCGATGTACTCCGATGCCCGCGGCTCGGTCACGCTGCGCTCCGCGGACCCGACCGTGAAACCGGCGCTGCGGTTCAACTACCTGTCGACGGACCAGGACCGCCGTGAGTGGATCGAGGCGGTCCGCGTGGCCCGCCGGATCCTGACCCAGCCGGCCTTCGACCCGTACAACGCCGGCGAGCTGTCGCCCGGTCCGGCGGTCGAGACCGACCAGGAGATCCTCGACTGGGTCGCGCGGGACGGCGAGACCGCGTTGCATCCGTCGTGCACGTGCCGGATGGGAACGGACCCGATGTCCGTCGTGGACCCCACGACGATGAAGGTCCACGGTGTCGAAGGCGTGCGGGTGGTCGATGCCTCGGTCCTGCCGTACGTCACCAATGGCAACATCTACGCCCCCGTGATGATGGTCGCCGAGAAGGCCGCGGACCTGATTCTCGGCAACAGCCCTCTGGCGGCGGACGAGGTCGCGTTCTACCGTCATCCACGGTCGGGCGTCGGCACCGGTTAGTTGGTTGGCTGACCAGGAATTCATCGAACGGTCGCCGTTTCGCCTGCCTGGGCGGCCGGAGCCACGCTGCTCCCGGCGGCTGGGGATCCGGCCGCTGGTGGCGTACACCCCGCTCACCCTCAGCGCGGTCCAGGGCGCCGCCACCAGCCTCCTGCCGGCCGACACCCGCCGACGGCGTTCCTCATGAACTCCGACTACACGCCATGGTGGGTCACGACGACTCGCCCACGTCCGAACTGCTGGATCCGGCGCTGGCTACACTCCGGCTGGACCGGCGCGCCATGGGACGCGCCTTGATGACCCGGCTTCTGGAGCCGGGTATCCACGGGGACCACGTGGCGCCTGTCGAGCTCATCGAGCGGCGTCGCTGCAGCCGGCCGACGAGTCACGGTTGGCGGCGCTGCGGCCGACGAAAATGGGTGATCTGCCCGTCCCCGCAACTCGATAGCGCAACGTTCATGTTGCGGTCACTGCCAGGTGCCCAAGTCTTCTTGACACCCCCCTAGCGTTGCGTAAGCATCCGGCTCCTCATCGTTTCAGGCCGGATTCCCGCCCGCATGCGGGACGTACGACGCGGCCGGATCCAGCACCCGTCTGCGGCCCTATCAGCGTTGTCTGACCCCCGGGAGACATGCACGTGAGAGCGTCCAAGCGTTACGCAGGGATCGGCCTGGTCGTCGGCGCCATTCTGTGTGCAGCGGCCTGCGCCCCGCCGAGCAAGTCGGCGACGCCTGCCGCCAGCAGCGGTTCCGGCGGCGCGAGCGCGGGCGCCGCATCCGCCGGCACCGCGACCAGCGCAGCCGACCTCGGCGGTATGGACGCCCTGGTCGCCGCCGCCAAGAAGGAAGGCGCGCTGAACGTCATCGCGCTCCCGCCGGACTGGGCCAACTACGGCGCGATCATCAGCGGTTTCAAGGCCAAGTACGGGCTGACCGTCAACTCGGCGAACCCCACCGGTTCGAGCCAGGACGAGGTCAATGCCATCAAACAGCAGGCCGGAACCAGCCGGGCCCCCGACGTCCTCGACATCGGCATGGCCGTCGCGCTTGCCAACACCTCGCTGTTCGCGCCGTACAAGGTCGCCACGTGGAACGACATCCCGGACGCGCAGAAGGAGAGCACCGGGCTCTGGTTCCAGGACTACGGCGGCTACATGTCGATCGGCTACGACTCGGCGAAGCTCCCGGCCATCACCTCCGTCAAGGACCTGCTCAAGCCGGAGTTCAAGGGCAAGGTGGCGCTGAACGGTGACCCGACGAAGGCCAACGCCGCGCTCAACGGCGTGGTCATGGCGTCGCTCGCCAACGGCGGCTCGACCGGCGACATCAGCAAGGGCGTCGACTTCTTCGCCCAGCTGAAGAAGGCCGGCAACTTCGTTCCGGTGCAGGCGACCACGGCGACCGTCAAGAACGGCACGACGCCGGTCGTCCTCGACTGGGACTACCTGTCCGCCGGCCACGGCAAGGACGTGCCGACTTGGAAGGTCTTCCTGCCCAACGACGCCGTTCTCGGCGGCTACTACGCGCAGGCGATCAACAAGAGCGCACCCCACCCGGCCGCGGCCCGGCTCTGGGAGGAGTACCTGTACTCCCCCGAGGGCCAGAACCTGTGGCTGAAGGGCGGCGCCCGCCCGGTCCAGATGGAGGCCCTGACGAAGGCCGGCACGATCGACAAGACGGCCGCCGCCGCGCTGCCGCCGGTGTCGGGGACCCCGCAGTTCCTGAGTCCCGATGACGCCAAGGCCGCGCAGACCTATCTCGCGACCCGCTGGGCGAAGGCCATCGCTTAACCGTGATCGAAGCCCCTTCGGCAAGCGACGGCCGTCCCGCGCGGGGCGGCCGTCGCTTGCCGATGAGCTGGTTGGGCGCCGTGCCCTTCCTCTCCTACGTGTTCCTGTTCCTGCTGCTCCCGACCGGCATCGTCGTGTTCGGCGCGTTCGCGGGCACGGGCGGGCCGACCATGGCCAACGTCAAGGCGCTCGGCGACGGTTACGTCGTCGACGCCTTCGTGCACAGCTTCGTCCTGTCCGCGGTGAGCGCACTGATCGGTGCGGTCGTGGGCGGACTCCTGGCCTACGCCATCGCGACCGGGAAGAAGGACGGGCTCCTCCGGCGGGTGTCCACCTCTGCCTGTGGCGTCCTCGCCCAGTTCGGCGGCGTCACCCTCGCGTTCGCCTTCATCGCCACCATCGGCGGCGAGGGGTTCATCACGGTGTGGCTGCGCACCCACGGGCTCGACATCTACGCCAACGGCGTGTGGCTCTACCAGCTCAACGGACTGACCCTCGTCTACACGTACTTCCAGATCCCCCTGATGGTGCTCGTGTTCCTGCCGGCATTGGACGGCATCCGGCCGCAATGGCGGGAGGCCGCGAGCAGCCTCGGCGGATCCACGTGGGAGTACTGGCGCCACGTGGCCATCCCGCTCCTGACCCCGGCGTTCCTCGGCGCGACCCTGCTGCTGT
Organism: Frankiales bacterium; assembly: GCA_025965475.1. Lineage (GTDB taxonomy): Bacteria > Actinomycetota > Actinomycetes > Mycobacteriales > SCTD01 > RYN-124. The sequence goes on from JAOPWV010000091.1 coordinate 11,083, forward strand.
TCGCCAACGCCTTCTCGGCCTACGCCACCGCGGCGGCCCTCATCAACCAGGGGGGCATCATCGTCCCGCTGCAGATCAGCACCGCACTGTCCAGCGAGGTCATCCTCGGCCGGGAGAACTTCGGAAAGGCCCTCGCGCTCGGCATGATCGTCGTGGTCACGGTCGTCATGTCCCTGTACGCGTTGCTCCAGCGGCGCGCCGCCCGATGGCTGAAGTGAGCACCGCGCGCCGCGGGGTCAACGCCCGGAGCAGGCGCCGGCTGAACGTCGTACGGGGCGTCATCTTCGTCGTCCTGGGACTGTTCTTCCTCGTGCCGCTGTACTCGATGGCGGAGTTCACGACCCGCGGGGCCGGCGCACAGGCGCACCGCTCACTGGACGCCTGGCGGGCCATCGTCAGCTACCCGGACCTGACCAGGGCGCTGCTCATCTCGCTCGAGTTGGCGGCCATCACGTCGATCGCCCTGCTGGCCCTGCTGCTGCCGACCCTCGTCTGGGTCCGCCTGCGGCTGCCGAGGCTGCGCCGGGTCATCGAGTTCCTGTGCCTGCTGCCACTGGCCATCCCCGCCATCGTGCTGGTCGTCGGGCTCGCCCCGATCTACCTGTGGGTCACCTACTTCTTCGGCGACTCGTCACTGACGCTCGCCTTCGCCTACGCCGTGCTCGTCCTGCCCTACGCCTCGCGCGCCCTGGACGCCGGCCTGTCCGCGATCGACGTCGCCACCCTGTCGGAGGCCGCACGCAGCCTCGGGGCCGGTTGGCCCACCGTCATCTTCCGCGTCATCGTGCCCAACATGTCGGGCGCGCTGCTCAACGCCGGGCTGCTGTCGGTGGCCCTGGTACTCGGCGAGTTCACCATCGCCTCGCTGCTGAACTACACGAACCTGCAGGTCGCAATCAACATGCTGGGCCGCGAGAACGCGGGCGTCTCCATCGCCGTCGCGCTCGGCTCGCTGCTGTTCGCCTTCGTCCTGCTCGTGGCGATCTCCGTCGTCGGCGCTCGCCGGCACGGCGCACGAACTGTCGAGGAGGGGTGAGGTGACCGAGGTCCAGGTGAGTGCGCCGACGACCACGCGCGCGGGCGTGGAGGTGCGACTGGAGGACCTCCAGCGGCGCTACGGCACGGTCACCGCGCTCGACGGCCTGTCCCTGACGATGGAGCCGGGCGAGCTCGTCGCGTTGCTGGGCCCGTCCGGCTGCGGCAAGACGACCGCCCTGCGCCTCGTCGCGGGCCTCGAGGACGCCGACAGCGGCCGGATCGTCGTCGGCGGGAAGGACGTGACCGGGTTGCCGGCCAACCGGCGCGACATGGGCATGGTGTTCCAGGCGTACTCGCTGTTCCCCAACATGACGGCCCGCCAGAACGTCGCCTTCGGGCTGCGGCTGCGCGGCGTCGGTGCCGGTGAGCGCACGAAGCGGGCCGGCGAGATGCTCGAGCTGGTCGGTCTGTCCGCCCAGTCCGACCGGTACGCCCACCAGATGTCCGGCGGCCAGCAGCAGCGGGTCGCGCTGGCGCGCGCACTCGCCATCCGGCCGACCGTGCTGCTGCTCGACGAGCCGCTCTCTGCGCTGGATGCGCGGGTGCGCGCCCAGCTGCGGGACGAGATCCGCAGGGTGCAGCTCGAGGTCGGGACCACGACGCTGTTCGTGACCCACGACCAGGAGGAGGCGCTGGCCATCGCCGACCGGGTGGGTGTGATGCGGGCCGGCCGGCTCGAGCAGCTCGGCTCGCCGAGCGATGTCTACGCCCGCCCGCGCACGCCGTTCGTCGCCGAGTTCGTCGGCCTGTCCAACCGCCTTGCCGGGCACGTGAACGGCGGAACCGTCGACATCCTGGGACTCCGGCTCCCGCTGGTCGACCCCACCACCCCGGACGGCGGCGTGACAGCGATCGTGCGGCCCGAGGCCGTCGGTTTGCGCAACGTTCCTGACGACACCGGTCAGGACGCCCTCGTCGGGACGGTCGTCGCCACGGCCTTCCTGGGCGCCATCAGCCGCGTCACCGTCGACCTCGGCGGTGGGGCCCTCGTGCTCGCGCAGCTGCCGACCTCAGAGGCAGCCGACCATCCCGCCGGTAGCCGGGTCCGCCTCACGCTGCGCCCCGATCCGGTACTCGTCACACCCCTGGCAGTGGGCGAGGCCGCAGGTGTGACGGCGTGACAGCATTTCCACCGCTGACACTGCACCGCCGTCTCGGGCCCGGCCGTGTCCTGCGCTCGGGCGCGGTCTCCTCGTACCGCGCCGTCGCCATCACCCCCGGCGAGCCGCACGTCCTACGCGACGACCTCCTCGGCGACGCCACCGAGCCGCCCGGCCGCCGGCGACCGCTCCTCGTGCTGGCGCACGTGACCGACCTGCAGCTGGCCGACGTCCAGTCCCCCGGCCGGTTCGAGTTCCTGAACCGCGAGTTCGCCGATCCCCGGTATGCGCGTCTGGTGCCTGTGCAACGCCCGCAGGAGGCGCTGACCGCGCACGCGATCGACGCCACGCTGCGCACCCTGAACCGGCTGGTCGGCGCTCCCGTCACCGGCGCACCCCTGCAGCTCGTGGTGACCACGGGCGACGCGATCGACAACGCGCAGTGGAACGAGCTGCAGATGTTCCTGGCGCTGTTCGACGGCGGCTGCGTCCGGTCGGCGTCCGGCGGCTCGCGGTACGACGGCGTGCAGTCCCTCAGCTGGCCGGACGACATCTTCTGGCGTCCTGACGGGGACGGGCAGGGTGGGCCCGACCTGTTCCGTCGCGACTACGGCTTCCCGCACCATCCCGGGCTTCTGGAGCGCGCACTGGCCGACTTCAGCGCCGCCGGGCTCCAGGTGCCCTGGCTCGCCTGCTTCGGCAATCACGAGATCCTCGACCAGGGTGTCGGGCTGTTCACGGAGGAGATGCGGGCCGCACTCGTCGGGGACCGCAAGCCGTACCGGCTGACGGAGCCCTTCGACCACGACCAGGCGCTGGCGACGTTCATCGAGCGACCCGACGCCTTCCTGGACGGACCGTCACTCGCCATCACGCCGGACCCGGACCGCCGGGCGGTCAGCCGTGCCGAGTTCGTCGAGGCGCACTTCCGCGCGGGTTCCCGTCCCTACGGGCACGGCTTCACCGAGCAGAACCGGACCGGCGGGACCGTCTACTACCTCCACGACGAGCCGGCCGCCCGGCTGATCTCCCTGGACACGAACTGCCTCGCCGGCTCCTCCGCGGGCTGCCTGGACCGGGACCAGGCGCGCTGGTTGGAGGAGCGGCTCATCGAGGTCCACGGCTCGTACCGCACCCACGACGGTGGCACGGTCCGCACCGGCAACGAGGACCGGCTCGTCGTGCTGTTCTCGCATCACGGGATCGAGACGTTGACCAACCAGCTTTCACACACCGGTCCGGACCGGCTGCCCCTCCTGGAGGTGTCCGAGATCCTGGCGCTCCTGCACCGCTTCCCCAACGTGGTGCTGTGGCTGAACGGACACACGCACACCAACAGCGTGCGGCCACGGCCGGACCCGGACGAGCCGGGGCGCGGCTTCTGGGAGGTCACGACCTGTGCGGTGATGGACTGGCCGTGCCAGACCCGGATCGTGGAGCTCGCCGACGCCCAGGACGGCACCTTGTCGATCCTGTGCACGATGCTCGACCACGACGGTCCTGCGTCGGCGGCTGCCCTGGATACGGTCGACGACCTGGCCGCACTGCACCGCGAACTGGCCGCCAACGTCCCCTGGTCCGGGTTCGACTCGCCGCGGGCCGGCGCCGTGACGGACCGCAATGTCGAGCTGCGGCTGCGCGCGCCGTTCCCCCTCGGCCGGGTGGCGCTCGCATAACGTCGGGCTAGTGGTGGCCGAGCTTGGTCGTCAGCCAGTCGTGGAAGGCACCGATGTGGTGCTCGGCGGGCACCAGCACGCCGCCGTTGACGTAGGCGCGGGACGACATGGCCGGCTGGCAGCGCTCGCAGGCGTCGAAGTCCTGGCGGTTCACCCGGTCGAACAGCTCGACGGAGTGGGTGAGGTCGTGGCCGCCGGCGACCACGTCCGGGGCATACAGCCAGTCGCACTCGACGATGGTCCGGTCCGCGGCCACCGGGTACATCCGGTGGACGATGGCGTGGTCCGGCACCAGGTTGATGAACACGTTGGGCCGCACGGTGATGGCGTAGTAGCGCCGGTCCTGCTCCTCGGTCACCCCGGGCAACCGCTCGAAGCCGACCCTGCCGTCCACCGTGAAGCCCTGCGCCTCAGGAGCGAAGGCCGCGCCGTGCCCGACGTAGTACTGCGCCGCATAGCCGTCGGCGAACTCGGGCAGCACCTCGGTCAGCTCGGGGTGGATCGTCGCGCAGTGGTAGCACTCCATGAAGTTCTCGACGATGAGCTTCCAGTTCGCCCGCACGTCGTAGACGATGCGGCGACCCACGTCGAGATCGGCGAGCCGGTAGCGCTCGATCGCGTCGAGGTGTCCCAGCCGCTCGACCGCGGCCCCCATGACGTCCTCCTCGAAGGACGGCGGCTCGTCGGCCAGGCAGACCCAGGCGTAGCCGAGCCATTCCCGCAGGTGCACAGCCACCAGGCCGTACTGGCTCCGGTCCACGTCCGGCATCTTCGTCAGGTTCGGCGCCGCGATCAGCTTGCCGTCCAGGCCGTACGTCCAGGCGTGGTAGACGCACTGCAGCGCACGCGTGACCTCTCCGGCCGATTCGGCGCAGAGCCGGGCGCCACGGTGCCGGCAGATGTTGAGAAAGGCCCGCAGGGCACCGTCTGCCCCGCGCACGAGCAGCACGCTCTCGCGTCCGACGTCGACGGACCGGAAGGCGCCCGGCTTCGCCAGCTCGCTCGAACGCAGCGCACAGAACCACATCGTCTCGAAGACGCGCTCCTGCTCGGCGGCGAACACCGCGCCATCCGTGTAGTAGGTGCCTGCGAGCGTCGGCACCAGGCTGCCTGCGGGGGCGGGAGCGGCGACGCGGTCGCCGCACACGGGACTTCCGGGCAGGTCCTGGGGAAGCACATCGGGCCGGGGCTGCGTGCTCACGCGCTCACCTCTCTACCGAGGACTGCTGTTGCATGTTAAGCGCCTTGTTGCGCTGAAGGCAACAAACCGCCCGGGTCGTCCGGCGTGGGGCACACTTGACGCACGAGGGCCGCGCACACCACGCTGTTGCGGGATACACGACAGGTTGTGGACTATGCAACGGAGGGTCCGGGTGTCGGATGGTCCGCTCCGCCGGGTGACCGTGGTCGGGGCCTCGCTGGCCGGACTGTCGGCGGCCCGGGCGCTGCGGGCGCAGGGCTTCGACGGGCGCCTGGTGGTCATCGGCGACGAGCAGCGCCTGCCCTACGACCGGCCCCCGCTGTCCAAGGAGATCCTCAGCGGCACCTACTCGGCCGACGACATCAACCTCCTCGACGACGACGAGGACCTCGACGTCGACTGGCGGCTGGGTACCGCCGCCGTCTCCCTCGACCCGGCTACCCGCGCGGTCACCCTGGCGGACGGCGACGTGGTCCCCGGCGACGGGGTGGTGCTCGCCACCGGAGCGCGGGCACGCCGGCTGCCGGGTACCGACGACCTCGCCGGCGTCCACGTCGTCCGCACTCTCGATGACGCCCTTGCCCTGCGCGACGCGATGAGCCGGGCGGCTCACCTGGTCCTGGTCGGCGCTGGTTTCATCGGGGCCGAGGTGGCGTCCAGCGCTCGATCCCTCGGCCTGGAGGTCACCGTGGTGGAGGCCGCGCCCACCCCCTTGGCGGTACCGCTCGGCGTCGAGATGGGCACCCTCTGCGCCCGGCTGCACACCGACCACGGCGTCGCGCTGCGCACCCACGTCGGGGTCGCCGGCCTCGAAGGCAACGGAGCCGTCGAAGCGGTCGTGCTCAGCGACGGGACCCGCCTCGCCGCAGACCTCGTCGTCGTCGGGATCGGCGCGCAGCCCAACGTCTCCTGGCTGGCCGGCTCGGGGCTCGAGATCGCGGACGGCGTGGTCACCGACGCGACGTGCGCGACGAACATCCCCGGCATCGTGGCCGTCGGCGACTGCGCCGCGTCGTACGACGTCCACGCCCAGGAGGTCGTCCGGTCGGAGCACTGGACCCGGGCCTTGGAACAGCCGGCGGCCGCCGTGGCCACCCTGCTCAACCGGGACGGCACCGCCCAGCCGTACACCGCGGTGCCGTACTTCTGGTCCTCGCAGTACGGGCGGATGCTGCAGTTCGCCGGTCACCGCCGGGCGCAGGACACCGTCCGGATCGTGCACGGCGACGTCGAGGAGCGCTCGTTCGCCGCCGTCTACGAACGCGACGGCCGGACGGTCGCCGCCTTCGCGATGGCAGCCCCCCGTCCCTTCACCCGACTGCGCAAGGAACTGCGCGTGCAGTCGGCCGCGTCCACCGGGACCTGATCCCAGAAGCGAGTCGCGCCATGGCGGTCAGCGTGTTCGATCTCTTCTCGATCGGCATCGGCCCGTCCAGCTCGCACACCGTGGGCCCGATGCGCGCGGCAGGGATGTTCGTGCGCCGGCTGAGTGAGAGCGAACTCTCGACCACGACCCGCGTCCGAACCGAGTTGTTCGGTTCCCTCGGCGCCACCGGGCGCGGTCACGGCAGCGCCAACGCCGTCCTGCTCGGGCTGCTGGGTGAGCAACCCGAGACCGTCGACATCGACGCGGCCCAGGCGGCCGTGGCGGCGGTCCGGGCGAACGGCCGGCTCGGACTGCTGGGCCGTCAGGAGATCGCCTTCTGCGAGGAGGACGACCTGGTCCTGCACCGGCGGCGCAGCCTTCCCGCGCACCCCAATGGGATGTGCATCACGGCGTACGACGGCAACAGCGACGTCCTCGTCAAGCACACGTACTACTCGGTGGGCGGCGGTTTCGTCGTCGACGAGAACGCCATCGGCGCGGACCGGGTCGCGGCCGACAGCACGCCCCAGCCGTACCCGTTCCACAGCGCAGCCGAGTTGCTCGCGCACACCCGGCTGACCGGGCTGTCGATCAGCGACCTGATGCTTGCCAACGAACTCGTGTGGCGCAGCGAGGCGCAGGTACGCCGTGCGCTACTGGACATCTGGCAGGTCATGCAGCAGTGCGTCGAACGCGGCTGTGCCGGCGAAGGAGTGCTGCCCGGCGGGCTGAAGGTGCCGCGCCGGGCCGGGCTGATGAGAAAGCAGCTCGAACGGGAATCCGCACCGGCGGACCCGTTGCGGGTCATGGACTGGGTGATGCTGTTCGCGCTGGCCGTGAACGAGGAGAACGCTGCAGGCGGGCGGGTGGTCACGGCGCCGACCAACGGTGCCGCGGGCATCGTGCCGGCTGTCCTGCACTACTACACGCGGTTCCTCCCGGGGGCCGACGAGGACGGCGTCGTGCGGTTCCTGCTCACGGCTGCCGCGGTGGGCCTGCTGTTCAAGGAGAACGCGTCCATCTCGGGCGCGGAGGTCGGCTGCCAGGGTGAGGTCGGCTCGGCCTGCTCGATGGCGGCGGCCGGTCTGTGCGCGGTCCTCGGCGGTACACCGCAGCAAGTCGAGAACGCCGCCGAGATCGGCATGGAGCACAACCTCGGGCTGACCTGCGACCCGATCGGCGGCCTGGTGCAGATCCCCTGCATCGAACGCAACGCGGTTGCCTCGGTGAAGGCCATCACCGCCGCCCGGATGGCGCTCATGGGGGACGGAACCCACCGGGTGTCCCTGGACAAGGTCATCCGCACGATGCGCCAGACGGGCGCGGACATGAAGGACAAGTACAAGGAAACCTCGCGGGGCGGCCTGGCCGTCAACGTCATCGAGTGCTGACCGCGCTCTGCCTGCGCTGCGGGAGACTTCCGGCATGACCACACGACGCCTCGTCCTGCTCCGGCACGCCAAGGCGGCCTCGCACGGCGGGGTGGACGCGGAGCGGCCCCTCGCCCACCGCGGTCTGTCGGACGCGACCGCCGTCGGCCAGTGGATCGCGGACCAGGCGATCGTCGCGGACCGGGTCGTCGTCTCCCCCGCGCGTCGCGCGGCCCAGACCTGGGCGCTCGCTGCGGCCGAGCTGCCCGTGACTCCGCCGCACGTGGTCGACGACCGCATCTACGACAACACCCTCGAGGACCTGCTGGCGGTGATCCGGGAGACACCGTCCGACGTGGGCACGCTGGTCCTCGTCGGGCACAACCCGTCCATGCACGGCCTGGCACTCACCCTCGACGACGGTGAGGGGGACGCAGCGGCCCGCACGGACCTGCGGGACGGGTATCCGACGAGTGGCACTGCGGTCTTCACCTTCGCCGGCGACTGGCCGGACGTCGGCTCCGGAGTCGGCACCCTCACGGGTTTTGCCGCGCCGCGCGGATGACGGCTGGTCACCCGGCGTTCACAATCGGCGGGGGGACGGCAGCGCATCCCGAGGAGCCCGCCATGGCGATCGACCTGACTGTCCACCTCGACGACGCGCCCGGCGAGATGGCCCGGCTCGGCGAGGTCCTCGGCGGAGCCGGGGTCAACATCGACGGGTTCTGCGTACTGACCTCCGGCGGCGGCAAGGCCGAGGCACACGTGCTCGTGGAGGACCTGGCAGCGGCCTTCGAACAGCTGGCGGCGGCCGGTTTCCAGGTCGCCTCCGAGCAGGAGGTCGCCGTCATCCCGGTGGAGGACCGGCCAGGCGCGCTGGGCGAGGTCGCCCGCAAGCTCGGCGACGCCGGCGTGAACATCTCCCTGGCGTACCTCGCCACCAACACCCGCCTGGTCCTGGCCGCGGACGACTGGGCGAGGGCCCGGGCGGCCCTCGTCTAGACGGCTGGTGCCCGGGCGCCACGGACGCTGTCCACCAGCGCGGGCAGCACGTCGTGCACGTCCCCGACGACGACGTAGTCGGCGAGCCGCATGATCGGCGCCTCCGGGTCGGTGTTGACCGCCAGGATCCGCTTGGCACTGCGGCAGCCGGCCATGTGCTGAATCGCGCCGCTGATGCCGCAGGCGATGTACAGGTCCGGTGCGATCCGGGTGCCGGTCTGGCCCACCTGGTCGGCATGCGGCCGCCAGCCGAGGCTGGTGGCCACCCGGGAGGCGCCCACTCTGCCGCCTAGCAGTGCGGCGAGCTCCTCCAGAGCGCCGAACTCGCCGCCCACCCCGCGGCCACCCGCCACGACGACGGCGGCTTCGGCGAGCGAGATCCCCTGGCTGCTCTCCGTGCGGGTACGCAGCCGGACCCGCAGGTCGCGTTCCGGTACGGCGTACGCGTGCTCGACGACCTCCGGCTGCGGCGCCTCGGCCTGCGGTGGGCCGGCCGCGAAGGCATGCGGGGCAAGGGTGGCGAAGCTGAGCGGGCCGGTCAGCTCCGCCTCCTCGAGCAGGCTGCCCGCCCACCGCAGCCGGGTGACCCGGCAGGGAGAGCCCGGCACGATGGCAATGCAGTTCGCCGCGAGCGGAGCCTCCGCCCTGGCCGCCGCCCCCGCGAGCACCTCGTGCGACCGGTCCGTACCCGGCCCGAGGACGAGGGTGGCGCCCACGGCCCGGACCACGTCGAGCACCGCTCCTGCCCAGACGGCCGCCAGGTAGCCGTCCGCCCCGGGAGCGGTCACCAGGCGCAGCCGACGCACGCCGTGCCGGCCCAGCAGCGGCGCGAGCGCCCGCGCCGGCTCGCCGACCGCGACCACCTCGAACGTCGCGCCGTACTCCGCCGCGAGCGCCTGGCCGGCGGCGAGCAGTTGCAGGGACAGCGGATCGACCGCACCCGCGTCGTGGTCGAGCAGTCCGAGAATCACTTCTCCAGCACCCCCAGCCGCTTCAACAGCTCCACGATCGCGGGCACCGCGTCCGTGCCGGTGCCGAGCAGCTGGGCGGAGTGGGCCTCCTGCTCCGGCAGCGCCAGCCGCACCAACCGCTGCTGCGCGGGCTCGCGCCGCGCCGGCACCCGGGTGACCGGCTGCCGCTTCGCCTTGAGCCGGCCCGGCAACGACGGGTAGCGGGGCAGGTTGAGCCCCTCCCGGACCGAGACGACCGCCGGCAGCGTGGCTTCGTAGTCCTCCCAGCCGCCGGGGGCCTGCCGGCTGCCCACGACCGCGCCGTCCTCGACCCGCAGTCCCTTGACCCCCGTGATGACGGGCAGGTCGAGCAGGTGCGCAACCCGTACGGCGACCTGCGCGTCGCCGCTGTCGGCCGCCTCGTGGCCGAACAGCAGCAGGTCGAACGGCTCGCCGGTCTCCGCCGCTGCCCGCACGATCTCGCGCGCCGTAGCGGCGGGATCGACCTCCCCGCCGTCCGTCTCCACGAGGACCGCCGAGGTCATGCCGACCGCCACCGCGTCGCGCAGCTGCCGTTCGGCGTCCGGCGGGCCGACGGTGAGGACCACCGCCTCCCCACCGAGGGTCTCGACCAGCCGGGCCGCCTCCTCGACGGCGCACTCCTCGTGCGGGCTGATCGTGAACCCGAGGAACCGGGTGTCGATGGCCTGCCCGTCGGCGGTCAGCGTGATGCTGCCCGCCGTCGCGGGGACGCGCTTGACGCACACGAGGATGCGCATCACGCCGCCCCTACGCCCTGATCCGCGCGTTGTCCGGATCGAACACCGGCGTGGCTCCGACGCCCGCGACCGTCACCGGGTAGCGCTCGCCCATGTACTCCACGGCCAGGCCGGTGCCGATCTCGGCGTGCTCCCGGGGCAGGTAGGTCATCAGCAGGTGCCGGCCGAGCGACGGGCCCGAGCCGGCCGTGGTCACGTACGACCGCCGTCCCTTGGGGTCGACCAGCGGTGCACCGTCGCGGGTCAGCACCGGCTCCCCTCCCAGCGGGTAGCGCGCCACCCCGGAAGCCGAGGTCGGATCGTCGACGGTCAGCGTGCACAACAGGGCGACCGGCTCCTGCCCGCGGTGCGCGAGGTACGCCTCCCGTCCGACGAACGGCTGGCTCTTGACCTTCGGCCTGGCCATCCCGGACTCGACGAGGTCGTAGTCGGCCTCGAGTTCGGCACCGACCGCGCGGTAGCACTTCTCGAGGCGGGCCGTCGTCGCGTAGACGCCGATCCCGACCGGCACGACGCCGAACTGCTGGCCGGCCTCCCACAACATGTCCCAGACCTGGCCGCCGGTCTCCATCGGCACGTGCAGCTCCCACCCGAGCTCGCCGACGTAGGAGATGCGCGAGGCGAGCACCCGGGCCGCCCCGAGATCGACCGTGCGGCAGGTCGCGAACGGGAAGCCCTCGTTGCTCACGTCGTCGGACGTCACGGCCACCAGCAGGTCGCGGGCCCGCGGCCCCCAGACCCCGATGGTCGTCCACGCCGAGGTGACGTCGGTCAGCGTCACGCCGCCACCGGCCGGCAGATGCTGGCTGAACCACTGCAGGTCGCTGCAGCCGGTCGCGCCGCCGGTGACCACGCGGAACCGGTCGGCGCCGAGCCGCATCACGGTCAGGTCCGCACGCAGGCGGCCGTGGTCGTCGAGCAGCGACGTGTAGATGACCCGGCCCACCGGTACGTCGACCTGCGAGACGCACAGGTTCTGCAGGAACTCCCTGCTGCCCGGGCCTGTCACGTCGATGACGGCGAACGCCGACAGGTCGACCAGCCCGACGCTCTCCCGCAGGGCCAGGTGCTCGGCGTTGATGATCGGCGACCACCAGCGCGACTCCCACTCCGCGACACGCGGCATCACGCGGTCGCCGTACCGCTCGAGGAGAGGGGCGTTGGAGGCGTACCAGTTGGGCCGCTCCCAGCCCGCCGTCTCGGTGAACACCGCCCCGAGCGCCACCTGCTGCGCGTACATCGGGCTACGGCGTACGCCGCGCGCGCTCATCGACTGCTCGGCCGGGTGCACGATCCCGTACGTCTTGTTGAACGCCTCGGCGGCACGGTCCCGGACGAACGACTGCGTCCGCTGGTGCGGCCAGAACCGCGCGACGTCGGCGGCCCGCGGGTCGATCTCGGGGCAGCCGTCCGTCATCCATTCGGCGACGGCGCGGGCGATACCAGGCGCCTCCTTGATCCAGATGGCAGCCGCACACCACAGGTTGCGCGCTTCGGGCGTCTCTCCGAGCACCGGCAGGCCGTCAGGGGTCAGCGACAGCAGCCCGTTGATGGCGTACTTGATGCCGACGCTCTCGTCTGACAGCACGGACGGCATGAGCTCGAGGGCGTGTTCGAGCTGCGGGTCGAAGTCGTCCTGTGTGAAAGGAAGCTCGGTCGGCGACAGTGCCGCGGCGGCGTTCGAGGGGATGTCGTCCGGGTCGACGAGGATCGGCCGGTGCGCGTAGGAGCCGATCTCCAGCTCGCCACCGTGCTGGCGTTCGTACATCCCGGTGTCCATGTCGCGCACGATCGGGAAGGCGATCTCGCCCACCGTTCCTGCGAACGCCGGCACCGGGCCGACGTCGATCATCTGGTGCACGGCCGGGACCAGCGGGATGGTCGCGCCGGCCATCCGCGCGATGCGCGGACTCCAGACCCCACAGCACACGACGAGGACGTCGGTCTCGATGATCCCGCGGTCGGTGCGGACGCGGCGTACGACGCCGTCCTCCACATCGATGCCGAGCACCTCCGTGCCGGCCGACACCGTCAGGGCGCCGAGCTCGATGGCCTTCTCCCGCATCAGGGTGCCGGCCCGCAGGGAGTCCACGACGCCGGCGCCCGATGTATAGAAGCCGCCGAGGATGACGCTCTCGTCGAGGTACGGGACGAGTTTCACCACCTGCGCCGGCGTCAGCAGTTCGGCGTCCTCACCCCACGAGCGGGCCGACGCCATCCGCCGGCGCAGCTCCTCCATCCGCTCCTCGGTACGCGCCACCTCGATCCCACCGCACGCGGTGAACACCCCCAGCTCGGTGTACTGGCGGACGCTGTCCTGGGTGAAGCGGGTCATCTCCTTGGAGTGGTCGACCGGGAAGATGAAGTTCGAGGCGTGGCCCGTGGAGCCGCCGGGATTGGGCAGCGGACCCTTGTCGAGCAGCACGATGTCCCGCCAGCCGAGCCGCGCCAGGTGGTAGGCCAGGCTGTTGCCGACGATGCCGGCTCCGACAAGGACCGCGCGTGCTCGCGGCGGAACCGTGCTCATCGGAACCGTGCTCATGTGTCCTCCGTAGCGGGCGTCAGCCGTTGACCGAGAAACTGCTGCCCTCGTTGATCTCGCGGTTGCGGGAGAAGAAGCCGACGTCGAGCTGCAGCCCGGTGTGCGGCATCTTCAGCTGGAGCCGGTCCCGGTCGTGGTCGAGGCCGGCTTCGCAGGCGGTGACGAGTTCGGCCAGGACGTGCCCGGCGACAGGGGCGTTCTTGAACTGGTTGCCGCTCGAGCCGATGGCGACGTAGAAGCCCGGCAGGTCGGTCTGGTCGTAGACCGGGATCCAGTCGTCCGACACGTCGTACAGGTCGGCGACCCCGCGCATGTCCGGCGGGATGCGCAGCCCAGGGATGCGGCGGGCCAGGCGGTACACCTGCGTCTCCCAGTGCGCGCGGGTCAGGCCGCGGTTCAGATCCTCCGGGTCGTCGACCCACTCACGCGGGTCGCACGGCGGGTCTTCGCTCCCGACCATGATGGTGTTGCCGCCCTCGGGCCGGAAGTAGATGCCGAGGTCGCCATCGGCGGTGTGGATGCCCTCGGTGGCCATGTCGACCCCTTCGGGCGCGCCAACGACGTGTACCTCGTGGCGCAGGGGCCGGGTGCTGATCCGCATCGTCCCGGTCAGCCCGGCCAGCGCATTGACCCGCGCCGAGTGGGGCCCGGCGACGTTGACGACGACCGGGCTGTGGATCCGCGTCCCGTCGTCCAGCGTGACGCCCTCGATCCGCTCCCCGTGGCGGATCTCGGTGACCGTACGGCGGAACACGAACTCCGCACCGGCGACCTCGGCGGCCCGCTGCAGGTTGTGCGTCGCGAGCTGCGGGTCGCTCATGTAGCCCGAGCCCGGCGTGTACAGCGCGCCCTCCAGCTCGCCGTCCGGCTCCTGCCAGAACGCGTCCTGGTCCGGCCGGCTCGGCGGCCCGAACCGGCCCAGGTCGTAGTACGGCACGCGAGCCGCGAGGGTCGCGGTGTCCCACTCCTCGTGCTCGACGCCGAGTTCGCGGTAGTGCGCGAGGGCCTTGGGCCACAGCCCGTCGTCGCTCTTGAGCAGGACGCTGCCGCAGCCGACGTACTTCGCCAGGCCGCGCTCGTCCGTGACGGCGAGGTAGTCCTCCCACTCGGCCCAGTACGCGAAGCCCTCGTAGGCCATCACCACGCCGTCCCGCGACGAGTAGTGCGCGCGGACGACGGCGGACGAACTGCTCGTGGAGCCGTATCCGGCGGCCGGGGCCTTGTCGACGCTCACCGTGCGGAACCCGCGCCGGCTGAGCTCGAGCGCCACCGCGGAGCCGATCACCCCGGCGCCGATGATCACCGCATCGGCCGTCCGGACCTCGCCACCGCTCACATCTCACCCTGGGCTCGGTTGTTGCAGCTCACGCAACACGTTGGACTGCACGCAACACTCCCGAGTCCAGCCCTGCTTGTCAAGCTCTCGAGGCCGGCGCCACGTGGCCCTGTGGACAAGCCCGGAACAGGCCGTCGCACTTGATAGAACGGCCGGGCGGACGCGGGACGGGGGGCCAGGTGCAGCTGACTCTGGGTCTCGTCGCGGCCGCGGGCGGAGCCCGTACCGATGTGGTCGTACGGGGTCCTGCCGGGACCACTCTCGGGGAGGTCGCCCACCAGCTGCTCGCCGCCGTGCTGCCCGACGGAGCGGCCGCGTCAGTCGCCGTCGCGGGTGTGCGGCTTGCGCCCTCCGCGGTGCTGGGCGTCCCGCCCCTGCTGGCCGGCGCGCTGCTCGAGGTCGGCGCACCGTCGCGCCCACGCCAACCGGCCGGGCCCGCCGAGCTGCGGGTCGTCGGCGGCCCGGCCGCCGGCACCGTGCACGCCCTCGCCCCGGGTCAGGTGGTGCTCGGCCGGACCGGCGGGATCCGCCTCGACGACCCGGATGTGAGCCGGTCGCACTGTCGGCTCGACGTCGCTCCCGACGGGATCACCGTGACGGACCTGGGCTCCACCAACGGCACGTTCGTCGATGGTGCACAGGTCGGGCCGGCCGGGGCGGCGCTGCCGTACGACGCCCTCCTGCAGGTCGGCGATTCGACCCTGCAACTGGCGGCTGCGGACGAGCAGCCCGTCCCGCTGACCCCGACGGGCGACGGCCATGTCGCGTACAACCGCCCGCCGCGGCTGCAGCCGCCACGCCGGCTCGCACAGGTCGTCGTCCCGGCGCCACCATCCGAGCCGGACCGCGGCCCGATCCCGCTGCTGGCCGTCCTGGTCCCGTTGGTGCTCGCCCTCGTCGTGTGGCGGGTGATGGGCAACCCGACGTTCCTGTTGTTCAGCCTGCTCTCGCCCGTGATGGTCCTGGGCAACGTCGTGACCGAGCGGCGTACCGGCCGTCGGCAGAACCGCCGGCAGAAGGCGCTCTGGCAGGCACAGCGCGAGGTCGCCGAGCGGACCTTGGCCGCGGCCGTGCGCAACGACGAGCAGGTGCGGCGTACGGCGGCGCCGGATCCGGCGCTCGTACTGCTCACGGCGCTCGGTCCCCGGACACGGTTGTGGGAACGCCGGCGGGACGACGACGACCTGCTCGACGTTCGCCTCGGACTGGCCGATCAGGAGGCCGCCGTCGAGGTCACGGTCGAGAAGGCGGGCGACCTGACCGAGGGTGCGACGACGGCACGCACCGTACCCGTCGTCGTATCGCTGCGCGAGGCCGGTGTTCTCGGCCTGGCGGGCCCACGAGAACGCGTGCAGGCTCTGGGCCGCTGCGTCGTGACCCAGGCAGCCGTCCTGCACAGCCCGCGCGACCTGCAGATCGTCGTCCTCGCCGAGCCGGCTGCGGCGACGGCCTGGGAGTGGGCCCGCTGGCTGCCGCACTGCGCCCCCAGCGACAGCCAGCGGTGCCAGGCCACCCTGGGCTTCGGCACCGGGCAGGCGGCAGTCCGGATCGCCGAGCTGCACGCGTTGGTCGAGACCCGGCAGGCACGGGGCGCGCCGACCGGACGCGCGGAGCGGCCGGTGCTGCTGGTGGTCGACGGCGCCCGCGCGCTCAGGAGCGTTCCAGGACTGGCAGACGTGCTCGCGCACGGTCCTGCGGTGGGCATCTACGCGGTGGCGCTCGATGAGGACCCGCGACTGCTGCCCGGCGAGTGCGGCGCGACAGCCGTCATCGCCGGCCCCGTCGCCACCCGACTGGACGTCACGGTCGCCGGCCGGTCCCGGATCCCCGACGCGGCGCCGGACCTCGTCTCACCGTCGTACGCCGAAGCCGTCGCCCGCGCACTCGCACCCGTCCGTGACGTCAGCCGCGACAGGGCCGGCGGCGAGGACCTGCCCGCGTCGGTGCGCTGGACCGAAGCGGTCGGCCTGCCCCTGGCCGGAACGCCGGAGGACGTTGAGCGGGTGCTCGCCCGCTGGGCGGCATCGGGCCGTACGACGTCCGCCCTGCTCGGCCTGGGACCCGACGGCCCGTTCCGCGTGGACCTTGCGGCCGACGGGCCGCATGCCCTCGTCGCCGGTACCACCGGTGCCGGTAAGAGCGAGCTGCTCCAGGCCCTCATCGCCTCCCTCGCGACGGGCAACCGGCCGGACGAGCTGACGTTCGTGCTCGTCGACTACAAAGGCGGCGCGGCCTTCGGCCCGTGCGCCCGGCTGCCGCACACCGTCGGGCTGGTCACCGACCTCGACGGCCCACTCGCGGAACGCGCCCTGATCTCGCTGACGGCCGAGCTCAGGCGGCGCGAGGCCCTGCTCGCAGCCGCCGGCGTGAAGGACATCGAGGACCATCGACGGATCACGGCGCCGGATGCGGTGCTGCCGCGGCTCGTGATCGTGGTCGACGAGTTCGCGACGCTGGCCGAGGAACTCCCCGAGTTCGTCCGCGGCCTGGTGGGGATCGCGCAGCGCGGGCGGTCGCTCGGCGTGCACCTGGTGCTGGCCACCCAGCGACCGGAGGGCGTGGTGTCGGCCGACATCCGCGCCAACACCAACCTGCGCATCTGCCTGGCGGTCGCGGGCGAGGCGGAGTCGCGCGACGTGCTCGGCTCACCGGTGGCCACGGGCATCAGCCGGACGACGCCGGGCCGCGGCTACGCCCGCACCGGCCACGGCTCCCCGATCCCGTTCCAGACGGCGCGGGTCGGCGGCCGTCGCCCGGCAGCGGTCGGCGAGGACACGGCTCCCACCGTCACGCTGGTCCCGGCGGCCGAGCTCGGCGAACCGGTGCACGCGTCGTACGACGGCCCGGCCACCGACGAGTCCTCCGACCTGGCGTTCGTCGTCGAGGCCTGCCGGGCAGCCGTGGCCCGGCTAGGGCTGCCCTCGCCGCGGTCACCCTGGCTGCAGCCGCTGCCGCAGCTCGTCACGCTGGCGGCACCGGCACCGGCCCCGCCGCAGCCCGGCACGGTTCCGGGGCTGGTGTTCGGCCTGTGCGACATACCGGACGAGCAGGCGCGCCGCCCACTGACGTTCGACGTCGACACCGGCACCCATCTGATGATCGTCGGCGCCCCACGGTCGGGCCGTACGACGACGCTACGGACCCTGGCCGGCGCCCTGGCCCGCACCGCGACCGCCGACGACGTGCACCTGTACGCCGTCGACGGTGGCGGTGGACTGGCCGTGCTCACGGCGCTGCCGCACACGGGGGCGGTGGTCGCCCTCGACCAGCCCGACCGCCTCGCACGGGTGCTGACCTTCCTAGCCGGCGAGGTCGGCCGGCGGCAGGCGCTGTTGGCCGAGGCGGGCTACGCCGGACCGGGCGAGCAGCGGGCGGCCGCGCCGGCCGCCGAACGACTGCCGCACCTGCTGCTCCTGCTGGACCGCTGGGAGGCGTTTCTGGCCAACTACCAGGAGCTCGACGCCGGCCGGCTCGTCGACCTCGTGTTCCGGCTGCTGCGCGAGGGACCGGCGGCCGGGCTGCACGTCCTCCTGACCGCCGACCGCAGCGCGCTCGTGGGACGGGTCTCCTCCCTCATCCCCGAGCGGCTGCTGTTGCGGCTCGCGGACCCTGGCGACTACGCCCTCGCAGGGCTCGCGCCCCGCCTGGTGCCCGGCGACCTGCCGCCGGGGCGCGGCTGGTCCCTGGCCGGTGCACCGCAGGTCAGCCAGGTCGCCCTCCTGGACGACGATCCCTCCGGAGCCGCCCAGGCCCTGGCCCTGCAGCGGCTCGCCGCCTCCGCTCCGTCGGCGACAGTCCGGCCGCCGCGGCGGATCACCCCCCTGCCGGCCAGCCTGTGCCTGTCATCCCTACCCGCGGTCGCCGCGCCGCAGGTGATCCTGGGCGTCGGCGGCGACGAGCTGGTCCCGATCGCGCTGGACCTGGCCGCGACCGGACTGGTGGTGGCGGGTCCGCCCCGGTCGGGACGCAGCACGGCCCTGCTGACGGTCGCCACCCAGCTGCGCGCGGCCGGTCGGCGCGTCGTCGCGGTGGCCCCCCGGCCGTCGCCGTTGCGCGCGCTCCCCGACTGCCACACCGATCCCGACGCGTCGTACGACCTGCAAGCCCTGCTCGGGTCGGGACCCGTAGCGCTGCTCGTCGACGACGCGGAGCTGCTCACGGACTCGGCTCTCGCCCCGGTCCTGGAGCGGGCCGTGCGGACGGCCCGCGACACCGGCGTGGTCGTCGTCGCCGCGGGGACGACCGACGAACTCGTCGCCGGTTTCCGCGGGTTCGTCGTGGACCTGCGGCGCGCCCGGACCGGCGTCCTGCTGTCCCCGCAGTCGGCCGCCGACGGCGACCTGCTCGGCGTCCGGCTGTCGCGGGCGACCGGCGGTGACGTCGTGCCCGGCCGTGGTCTGCTCGCGGTACGCGGCCAGGTCGAGCCGCTCCAGGTCGCGCTGCCGTGCTGACCGCGGTCCCCTCCGGCTTGGGCTGGCTAGGCGATGTCCTTCGCCAGCACGGGCTCGATCCGTTGCCTGACGTCGTCGAGCATCGCGCCGGACAGGACCAGCAGGTCGAGCGGCTCCTGCGGAGAGAGTCCGCTGGCCACCACCTCTGCCAGGGCCGGCATCACCGCCGCCTCCTCGGCCCCCTCCGCGAGCTGGACCCCGGCGACCAGCCTGGAGCCCAGCCGCTCCTGATGCAGCTCGAACAACCAGGCCTGCCGTACGCCGTCCGTCTGCAGGCACGCGGCGAGCAGCGCGTCGCGGACGTGTTCAGGCGGCCGGGTCGCCGGCTCACCGATCACCACCGGGCTGCCGCCCTGGACCGCCTCGCGGGCGGCCACCGCTACCGAGGCCATCGCCTCGCCGGGCAGCACCAGCCCTTCGGGCGAACCGGGGTCCACGGCGACGGCCAGGTCGGGCGGCCAGGTCGCAGCCAGCTCCTGCCCGCTCAGCACCACGTGCGCCTGGGTGTTCCCGAACCCCGCCATCCGCTCGGCGCTGCTGAAGACCGCCCCGTGCGGCCGGCCCTGCCAGTCGAACACCCAGAGCTGCATTCCGCCGCTGCCGTCGGTGGCCGTCGCCCCGACCGGTACCCACAGCTGCGTGCGCGCCAGGACCTCGAGGAAGCCGGGCGGATCGAGCCGGCCGTCCCGCAGTTGCTGCACCGCGTCGGCGTACTCAGGCATGGGCCAGCTTCCAGCCCCGCGCCATCCACGTGTTGACCACCGACTCCAGGTCCTCCTTCTGCTGGTTCACCGCACGCCGCTCGGCGATCCGGGGGCTGTCTGCCATCTCGACCGCACCACCGTATCGACCGGGCGAACGGATGAGCCGGACCCGTCAGGCGGGCCCGACCCGGCCGATCAGGAACGCCACCAGCAGCAGGAACGCCACGATCCCGACCAGCCCGGTCAGCC
>JAOPWV010000093.1 GCA_025965475.1 Frankiales bacterium
GGCCGCCGTCGGCCGCGTGCGGGATCGGGTCAGTCAACGGGCCCCCTCTCGGAGGCTGAGCGTAGTCGAGGGTGTTACCCGCGGTAGCAGGCCCCGTCGAACCGCCCCGGCGCACCGCCGAGGACCACCTGGTTGCACCCGTGGCGGCAATTGAGCCAGCGCATCAACGCATCAACGCATCAACGCCACCGGGAGTTGCTCAACCCCACGACATGCGTCCCCCGCGATCATCCGCCCCAGGGCGCCGTGCGCTCACGGCACGCGCCGGGCCGCGCTGCCCCACATCGCCGACAGCAAGGGCCGACCTATGACGCCGCCTGCTCGCGTGCACGACCGGCACCACGGTGCCAACCCGTCCATAGCCGTCGCGCTCGTAAGACATCGCCATGCGGTGGCCGCAGCCGTGGACTCTCTGGCCGTGGTCGCAGGCTTCGGTATGGCGACACTGCTGCGTTTCGGCCTCCGGGCGGATGCGGTGCACGTGTCGCCGCTGCTGGGCTTCCTGGGCATCGCGGTGGCGGCGCACCTGGCTCTCGGCACGGGGGCCGGCCTGTACTCGGGCCGCTTCGAATTCAGCAGTTTCGAGGAGATGACCGCCGTCACCGGCAGCCTGTCGACGACGACGCTGCTGCTGCTCGGAGTGGACCTGGCGCTGAAACGGCTCATCCCGCTCAGCGCGGTCGTGGCGGGCGGCATGATCGTCCTCGTCCTCCTGAGCGGCATCCGCTACGCGTCACGTCTCGTCGTGGACAGGCGCCTGCGACCGAGACTGGACGTCCTGCACCGGGTCGTGGTCTTCGGCGCCGGCGAAGGCGGCGGACAGGCCATCCGGGCGATGCTCCGCAACCCGGACAGCGCGTACATCCCCGTGGCGATCGTGGACGACGATCCGGCCAACGCGAAACTGCGCATCCGCGGCGTGCCCGTCGTAGGGACGCGGGACGCCCTCGCCACCGCCATCGCGAGCCACGGCTGCGACACGGTCCTCATCGCCATCCCCAGCGCGACCGCGGCACTCGTGCGCAGCATCGCCGAACTCACCGATCCCCTCGGGGTGGATGTGAAGGTGCTGCCGCCGGTATCGGAGTTGCTGAACCGCGACGTCCGTCTCAGCGACATGCGCCCCATGAGCAACAAGGACCTGCTCGGACGACACGAGATCGAGATCGACATTGCGGCCGTCGCCGGCTACGTGCAGGGCAGGCGGATTCTTGTCACCGGCGCCGGCGGATCCATCGGCTCGGAGCTGTGCCGCCAGCTGATGCGGTACGAGCCCGAGCGCCTAGTCCTCCTCGACCGGGACGAGTCGGCGCTGCACGGCGTGCAGCTCACCCTGACCGGAAACGGCCTGCTCGACGGCTCGAATCTCGTGGTCGCCGACATCCGGGACCGCCAGCGGCTGGTTGAGGTCTTCGCCCAGTACAAGCCACAGGTCGTCTTCCACACAGCGGCCCTCAAACACCTGCCCCTCCTCGAGCAGCACCCGTTCGAGGCGGTCAAGACCAACATCTGGGGAACCGTCCACGTGCTCCAGATCGCCGCCGACTACGGCGTCGAGCGGTTCGTCAACATCTCGACCGACAAGGCGGCGGACCCCACCAGCGTGCTGGGGTACACCAAGCGCATCGGCGAACGGCTGACGGCTGGTGTCGCGAACACCGCCTTCGGGACCTTCGTCAGCGTCCGCTTCGGCAACGTGCTCGGAAGCAGAGGGTCGGTCCTCACGGCGTTCCGCGCGCAGGTCGACGCAGGTGGCCCGATCACCGTGACCCATCCCGACGTCAGCCGTTTCTTCATGACGGTCGAGGAAGCGGTCCGCCTCACCATCCAGGCCGCCGCGATCGGGAAGTCGGGAGAGGCACTCGTCCTCGACATGGGCGAGCCGGTCCTGATCGCCGATGTCGCCCGCCGGCTGGCCGCCTCGGCCGAACAACCCATCGAGGTGGTCTACACCGGGCTGCGCCCCGGCGAGAAGCTGCAGGAGGTGCTGTTCGCGAAGGACGAGCCGGACCATCGTCCGGCGCATCCGCTCGTCTCCCACGTGCCCGTCTCGCCCCTGCGCGGGCTCCAGCTCGCCGCTCTGAACTCCTGTGGCACGCCGCAGGAGTTGATGCGCACGCTCCGGTCGCTCTGTGAGGTGACAGCCGCCGTGAACGTCCTCGACCTGACGCAGCGCCGCGCAACAGCCGCGCATCCCCCGCTGCAGAGCCGCTGAGCCATGCAGCCGCGGATCCAGCTGTCACCACCCCACATCGGCGTCCTGGAGCGGCAGTTCCTGCTGGAGGCGCTCGCGTCCAACTGGGTAGCGCCGGTCGGCCCCGATCTCGACGCGTTCGAGCAGGCCGTCGGCGACCGTGTCGGCAGGCGCCGGGCCGTGGGCCTGTCCAGCGGGACGGCAAGCCTCCACCTGGCCCTGCAGGTGCTCGGCGTCGGGCCGGGGGACACCGTGCTCGTCCCGTCGTTCACGTTCGCCGCACCCGCCAATGCGGTGACGTACGTCGGCGCGCGGCCCGTGTTCGTCGACAGCCATCCGTCCACCTGGACCCTCGACCCGGCGCTGGTCGCCGACGAACTCGACCGCGGGGCCCGGACCGGGCGGCTGCCGGCTGCGGTCCTGGCCGTCGACATCTACGGCCAGTGCTGCGACTACGGCCCCCTGCTGGCGGCCTGCGCGCGGCACGGGGTGCCCCTGGTGGAGGACGCGGCCGAGGCGCTCGGGGCCACCTACCAGGGCAAGGAGGCCGGATCGTTCGGTGTGGTCTCCACGCTCTCCTTCAACGGAAACAAGATCATCACCACCAGTGGCGGCGGCATGCTCCTGACGGACGACGACCGGCTCGCCGACGAGGTGCGTCACCTGGCCACGCAGGCGCGGGAGCCGGCGCCCTACTACGAGCACCGGGTCATTGGCTACAACTACCGCCTGAGCAACCTGCTCGCCGCCCTCGGCCGCGCGCAGCTGGTCGCGCTCGACGACCGCGTCAAGTCCCGGCGCGACGTCAACCGGGTCTACCGCGGGCTTCTCGGCCGGCAACCCGGTCTGCGCGTCATGCCTGTTGCCGAGTACGGCGAGCCCAACGCCTGGCTGACCTGCGTCGTCGTCGGCCCGGCCGAGTTCGGGGCGAGCCGCGACGACATCCTGAGGCAGCTCGCGGCGCAGGACATCGAGTCTCGCCCGGTCTGGAAACCCATGCACCAGCAGCCGGTGTTCGCCGGCAGCACCATGGTGGGAGGCAGCGTCTGCGAGGACCTGTTCCGCCACGGCCTGTGCCTGCCCAGCGGATCCAGCCTCAGCGAGTCGGACCAGGCCCGCGTGGTGCAGACGGTTCTCTCGACTCCTCGGAGACGCACCAGCAGCTGAAGCCACGACCTGCCGCTACGGGAAGCTGCGAGGGACGTCATGCGGATCGCCTACATCCATCAGTACTACCTGACGCCTGAGGTCTGGGGAGGAACACGCTCCTACGAGTTCGCACGCCGCCTCGCCCAACGCGGGCACGAGGTCCACATCCTTACGACCGATCTCGAATCGGCAGGGCGCTCCCGGCGGTGGCACGTCACCATCGAGCAGGGCGTGCATGTGCACCGTCTGCCCGTCGCCTACTCGAACCACATGTCCTACGGCCGCCGCCTGGTCGCCTTCGCGGCGTTCGCCCTCGCCGTCTCGGCCCGGGCCACCCAGGTGGCACCGGATCTCGTCTTCGCCACGAGCACCCCCCTCACCGTCGCGATCCCGGGGATCGTCGCGTCACGGCTGCGACGGAAGCCGTTCGTGTTCGAGGTCCGCGACCTCTGGCCGGAGATCCCCATCGACATCGGCGCACTCAAGAACCCCGTGACGAAACGGTTGGCCCAGTGGCTCGCCAGGCTGGCCTACAACGGTGCGGACCAGGTGGTCGCGCTGTCGCCGGGTATGGCCGCGGGGGTCATCGCCCAGGGGTACCCGGCGGACCGGGTGACCGTCGTGCCCAACAGCTGCGACCTGGAACTGTTCGCCGTACCGGAGGCCGAGGTCACCCGTTTCCGCGGTTCACTGCCCTGGCTGCAAGGACGGTCGCTCGTCCTCTACGCCGGATCCGTGGGCCTCGCGAACGGCGTCGACTACCTGGTGCACCTGGCCGCGGCGGTGCGCCCGCTCGACCCCGAGATCCGTTTCGCCGTCGTGGGGGACGGCCGGCAGGCCGAGTGCGTGCGCCAGCTCGCGGCGAAGCTGCACGTGCTCGACGAGACGTTCTTCATGCTGCCACTGGTCCCCAAGTCCCAGATCCCCGTGGTCGTGGCGTCCGCCGACATCGCGACGTCGCTGTTCATCCCGTTGCCGAGCCTCGAGCACAACTCCGCGAACAAGTTCTTCGACGCACTCGCTGCGGCACGGCCGGTGGCCATCAACTACGGCGGCTGGCAGGCCGACCTGCTCGAGCGGTCCGGCGCGGGCCTTGTTCTGGACCCCCGCTCCCCGGACGTCGCCGCCGGCTGGCTCGTCAAGCGCGTGCAGGACCCCGATTGGCTGGCTCAGGCAGGTCAGGCAGCAGGTGTCCTCGCTCGCGAGGAGTTCTCGCGCGACATGCTCTTCGAGCGCTTCGAGCGGGTGCTCCTCAGGGCAGCGACCGGCGAGGGAACGCCGCGAGTACCGCGCTGATCCGCTCGACGTCCGGCGGGCTGGTGCGGTGGTCGACCGGCAGGGTGAGGATGCGACGGGAGAGGTCGAGGGCCTCGTGGTCCCCTGGTGACAGTTCCTCCCCGTCCTGGCGCCAGTGCACGGCCGCGTACACGCCGTTGCTCAGCAGGTGCGCGAGCAGGTGGTCGCGCACCTGCGAGGAACGGCAGATCACCGGCAGTTGGAAGGGGACGGAGCCGACTGGGGCGTCCGGCAGCAGCCTCGCGTACCCGCCCAGCACGCCGTCCTCGCCGACGCGTTCTGCCAACGCCGCCACGTTGCTTGCCCGGACCGCCCGCATCCCCCGGACGTCCAGACCGGGCAGGACGAGCCGGGTGAAATCCGAGGATGCCCCGCGCACGTCCATCAGCCCGGCCTCGCCGAGCATCTGCAGCCGCCGGAAGTCGGGCTTGGCGACGGCCTTTCCCTCCAACCAGGCGCCCTTGAGCACCATCGCGGCGAGCTTCAGGCTGGACGCGCCGTTCGCCGGGCTCGCGGGTACGGGCAGCGGCTGCCCCGCCGGTGACCAGAGCAGGGCGCCGTCAGGGACCGGCAGGGTCTTGCGCAGGGAGGCCAGGCAGTACGTCGCGCCGCTGGTGCGCGCCCAGACCGATTGCGGGTCGTGGGTGTGGTCCTCGACGAGGCTGGCCTCCGGGTGCTCGTGGAGCCACACCTCCCAGGGCGCCCGGCTGCTGCGGCCGAACAGATTGACGGCGAGCACCACATCGCCCGGTTCGGGGAGCAGCGAGGCGGCCTCGGGTCCCGGCCGACCTGGAAGGTCGCGGTACCAGCGCAGTTCGGCGTACCGGGCCAGGACTGCTGCCACGCCGAGGCAGAAGTAGGACGGGAGATGGAGCCGGGTCCGACCGGGCCGCTCCTTGATCAGGGCCACCAGTGCCGCTGTTCCCGTGGCGTAGAGGGAGTGCGGCTGCGGAAGCCATGGAGCCTCGTCGGCATCCGAGGGACGCAACGCGGTGGCATCCCAGTGCGACTCCGAGCCGACCTCCCAGGCGGGGAGCACGCTCAGGACCCGAGGCGGTGCGCCTGCCGCCGGGCCACGTTGAGCTCGTCGACGTGCACCACCGGCTCTGGCCTGCCGACCTGGCCCAGTGTCCGCAGGAGGATCCCGATGTCCAGCAACGTCGATCGATGCTCGACGTACCACAGGTCGAGATCGAACCGCTCCGTCCAGGTGACGTTCTCTCGCCCGTTCACCTGCGCCCAGCCGGTGATCCCCGGTCTCACGGCCAGCCGGCCGCGCTCCCGCTCCGTGTAGTGCGCCGACTGCTCGGGCACGTCAGGCCGCGGGCCGACGAGGCTCATGTCGCCCTTGACCACGTTGAACAGCTGGGGCAGCTCGTCCAGCCCGGTCCGCCGGAGCACCCGGCCGGTCCGGGTGATCCGCGGATCGTCCACGACCAGCCCGTAGGGGTCCTGCAGACCGGCACGCAGCCCGAGCGCGATCGCATCCGGGACCATGGTCCGGAACTTGTACATCGCGAACGGGGTGCCCCCGAGCCCCGTGCGGGGCTGGACGAACAGGACCGGGCGCCCGTCCGTCACCACGATCCACACCGCGACCGCGAGGAGGACGGGCGACAGAAGCAGCAGCAGGAGCACGGCAAGAAGCTGCTCGAACCTGGAGATGATCAGGCTCCCCTCGTCGTTCGGTCTTCCGGCGCGGCACGCACACCACGCAAGAGGGAGCGGGCGCGGATCCTGGAGATACCGCGGCCGGATTCCTTGTGAGGCAGCTGATGCTTGCGGCCGGGTCAGGCTCCCGACGGCTGTACGGCGGTATCCCAGGCTCCGCGGGGCCCTCGGCCCATACATGGGATCCCCTCGACCCGGGCGCTCGCGATTCGGCACGCCCTCGGTGCGGTACGCGGTCGCCGCCGTCGGCGTGACCCTGACCGGGACCGTCCTGCTCCTCCCCCACAGCCCGCCATCGGCAGTCCGCACGCCACCGGCGACCTCGGCCCCGGTGCCGCCGGCGGCAACTCCGAGCCGTTCCGTGGCCGGCTGGGAGAGCCTGTTCCTGCAGCACTGGCAGAGCGACCACACCCGGATCTACCTGCCCCTCAGCAAGAGCAAGGACAGCTGGGACTACTACAGCCTCGTGTTCGGGGTCGACGCGAACACGTCCATGTTCCGCGCGACCGGCAAGACGGAATACCTCGATCGCGCGCTCCTCTACGTCGAGAACGTCGTCGCCAGCGCCCGCCCGTCGAACAGCTTCGCCACCAGCGAGTTCCACGACTCCTACCTGGGCTGGGTGTCCCAGCGCGCCGACGTCAAGGGCGAGGAGGTGCCCCTGTTCGAGTCGTTCCTCTGGAGGTATGTGACCGACCTGCTCTGGACCATCAAGACCAGTCCGACGGTCGCCGGCAACCCGGCGTACCGCAGCCGGTACGACCGCCTGCTGCAGTTCACCGAGAAGAACATGTGGGACAAGTGGTACTCCCGAGGCGCCAGCCCCCACATGTACCGGGTCAACACCCACCTCGCCTCACACTGGGCCTTCATCGCCACGCAGATCGCCCAGCTGACCGCGGACCCGATCCGCAGGGGACAGGCCCAGACGGTCGCGAACAACATCGCTCACAAGATGCCGGCCTACGGCGGCGCGTCCCTGCGGGGCCAGCTGCGGCTGGGCACCGACGCGCCCGGCGCGTACTTCTGGAGCGCCACCTGGAACTCGCTCCAGGACGACGAGGACGTCGACCATGCCAACGGCGTCATCGCCTATGTCGTCGCGGCCTACGGCATGAAGCGGGAGTGGACCTCGGCCGACATCGCCGCCTTCACCAAGACGCTGACCTCGGTCATCTGGCGTCCCAACGGGACCTACGCACTGAACGTCGGAGGCAGCGGAAAGGGCGACGGCACCATCTTCGACGGCTTCATGAAACTCGGCCGCTACGACGGGGCACTCCAGCGACGATTGGAGTCGTTCACGGGGAGCATCCTCGACAACCGCGGAGGGGTCAGCGACTTCTACGCCCAGGGCGCGCTCAACGCGAAGTTCCTGGGCCGGTGATCGAGTCGCAGGTCAGCCCCGCCGGGGAGGCCTGCGCATCCGGCCGGGCGTCCTGTCGGACCACCACAGCACCAGCACGGCGAGAACCAGTCCGAGCCAGACGTTGGTGAACGTGAAGATGCTCGCCGTGTTGCTGTTCAGCAGGTAGGCGTAGCAGGCGAGGAGTACCGGAGCGAGCAGGACGGGTCCCCCGTTCAGCAACCGATGCTGCAACCGCGCCGCGACGAATCCGAGGAGGCCGAGGAAGAGCAAGGCGCCGCCCCTGCCGAAGTCCGTGATCAGGGCTCGGAACGCGGTGAAGATGTTCGTGGACTCGCCGGTGGCGTGCGACCGGAGCTGGCGCCGATCGACGTAGGCCAGGCTCAGGCTGGCATTCAACCCCAGGATCCGCGCGGGCGCTCCGAACGTGGCCTGGCCGAAGGCCGGGGCCCGGGGCACCGACTGCCGGAGCTCCGACTGGTCCAGCCACTGTGAGAACGCGGGTATCTCGCCGAGCGCGTAGACCTTGAGCTTGTTGTAGATGATCGGGCGAACAGCACTCTCACTCGTCCCGACGCGGACGAAGGAGATGACCGCGAAGAGCGCTGCGAACAGGACGGCGCAACCCAGGGCCAGCACGACGTGCCGAGCGCGGGCGCGAGGCGGGCGCCCGGAGCGCATCGCCAGCGCCAACATGCTCGCGAGCGCCGTGAACGTGGCGGTCAGCACCAGCGGGAAGCGCGTCGTGAAGACGAGTCCGAACGCGAGCACCCCGAGGAACGGCAACAGCACGAGCAGCCGTGTTCTCAAGCTGCTTCGTCCTACGAGCAGGAACGGCCCGGCCAGGGCCGCCGCGTAGCAGATGCCGAGCATCCAGGGCACCAGGCCGGGACCCTGGGTGCCCGTGTACCGCGCCACGGAGATCTGGCTGCCGGCCGCGAACAGCCCTTGCTCGGACGTGATGCCGGCTGCGGAGAACCCGTAGTTGATCAGTGTCACCAGGGCCGCCGCCACGCCGGCGGCCCCGCCCGCCGCAGCCGCGCCCCTGAGCACCCTCGGGCGCACGACCCCACCGGGACGGCCCCCTGACCCTCCCCCGCCGAACGCACCGGCATAGCCTCCCGCCGCCACGGCGAAGGCTGCCGCGACGATGAACCAGGGGCCGGCCAGCGGGATGGCGTAGTCCGTCCCCCAGACGGCGGCCGCGCCCAGCCACACCGCCCAGTACGCGGCGAAAATCGGTCCGGCGGCGAACCAGGTTCCCTCGACGTGCCGGCCCCAGGCGGCAATGGCCACCAGGGTCAGCACCACCGCCGTCATGGGGAGCGCGTCGTCACGGCAGCTGCTGACTGAGCAGACGATGCACATAGCGCGTGGCGTCCCGCTGATAGCTCAGGATCTGCCTGCTCGGCCAGCGTCCGGTCGCCACGTGTCCCACGTGAGCCGCGCGGACGTCCGGCGCGTAGACGAGCCGGCCACCGGTCCGCCGGACGTTCTCTGCCACGGTCAGTTCCTCACCGAACAGAAAGGGCTCGTGGCGCAGGCTCCCGCCGCGGTCGAAGTACGACCGGCGGAAAGCCAGGAGCGCCCCGTGCCCTGCATAGACGTCCCGGGCGCGCCCGGGTGCCCTGGCCGTGGGGGCCGTGGCCGTCCGCGAGCGCAGGATCGACGCGAGGACCCACAGCGCCGCGATCGGTCGCCGCGCGAAGATCACCTGACGGGACCAGGTGCGGAACCGGCCTGGTCTGGACTCCAGGAACGGATTGACGTCGGCGCCCGACGCCGCGTCCAGCACGCACGGGGCGACGACGTCGGCATCAACGCAGGTCAACCGCTCGACGAAGTCCTCCGCCAGCGTGATGTCCGGGTTGCTGACGACCACCCAGTCCGGGAGACGTTGCTCCCCGATATCCCTGATCACCGCAGCCGCCGCCCCGAAGTAGCCCAGATTCCTACCGGTACCCCAGATCCGCACGTTGTCGTGCCGGCCCGCGAGGTCGGCGATCAGCGACGCGCCCTCCGCGTCCGAACCGTTGTCCGCCACGACCAGCCGCCATGGGGCGCTCTGTCTCTCGAGCGAGCGCACGAGGGCCTGCACGTCGGTCTCGGTGTGGTAGTTCACGGTGACCACGAGGACGTCAGCGGGCATGCCCGACCTCCACGTACCGGTGCCGCAGGCGCCAGGCAACACAGAGGGCCAGGTAGACCGCCGCGCCCCCCAAGGTGGTCCACGCCGCCGCCACGGGCCCGTAGACAGGGATCAGCACGACGTTCGCCACGAGGTTGGCGACGGTGGCGACGAGCAGGAACAGCAGCATCGTCCTCGTTCTTCGCTCCAGCTCGAGCCGCTTGTGCACGGTGAGCGCGAGCTGCCAGAGGAAGGCGCCGAGCAGGATGGGGATCACCAGGGGCGCGTAGTCCTGCGGTCCCGCCGGGAGCACGAGCCCGGCCAGGGGGTCCCGAAACAGGGCCGCTCCCGCAAGCAGCGGAACGAAGATGACCAGTTGCACGCGGAGGGCGCGGCTGTTCTCCGCAAGCGACTCGGTGCCCCGACCCTGGTTCCACAGTGTCGAGATACGTGGATGAGCAGCCATCGTGACCGGGAACAGGCAGATGGCGAAGCCCCCGTTCACGACGTCGTACAGGCCTGCGTAGGCGCCGGCGGCCCCCGTTCCCAGCCAACGCGCGATGAGCACGCGGTCCGACAGCTGCAGCACGGTCGCGGTCGACAGCCACAGGGACATGGGCCAGCCGTAGGACCACCAGGCCCGAAGGACGCGCCGTTCACGCGCCCGCACGTCCCGACCCCGCGCTCCCAGGCCCGGCACGGCCGACCAGGCGGGCAGCTCCGACCGGACGGGCAGGACCGACAGCATGACGGCGAGAGCCACGGCGAACAGCAGAACCGCGGGGGAAGGCCCCAGCAGAAGCAGGGCCAGGCAGGGGATGGCCAGTTGCAGCACGGCCCGGGACGTCTCGGCCTGAAAGACCTTGCGCGGTGAGAGGCGAGCCTGCAGGAGGGTGACGACGAGGGCCTGGCAGCCGAACGCGCCGGCCACGAAGAACGCGCCGAGCATGACGTGGGCTCCCGTCCCCCCGAGCACCAGCGGCACGACGACGGCGGTGCAGCAGGCCGCGCCAGCCAGCGAGGCCCACGTGACCCAGGCCGGCAGGCATCTGAACGCCGCCTGCTCGTCGCCGGCGAAACGCAGTGCGGCCTGCCGAAGCCAGCCCACCGCGATGTTGCCGCTGAAGACGGCCACGGCGAGCGTCACGCTGTAGACGCCGTACGCCGGTGCCCCCGCCAGCCGGAGGAAGACCACCACCGCAAGCAATCCCGCCGCACCCGGGAGCACCTTGCTCGCGGCGTACGTCACCGTTCCGGGAGGCAGCAGCCGAGCGGAGGCCTGGCGGAGGATCACCGTGCTTCTCTCGCGGCGACCCGCGGGACCGCGGGCGCCTCATGCCGCGCTTGTCGCCGACGCCGTCCTCCCGCCTTGGCCCGTCCGGCAACCACGACCACACCGACCACCCGGACCCGGGCCTGCTCCAACCGGCGCAGCGCCGCGTCCAGCGGCTCCTTCCCCAGGTCGCGCTCGGCAGCCAGCACGAGCAACCGCGCTCCCCGACTGCCGACCGAGATCGCGGCGGCGGACTGACTGGTCGGCGGGCAGTGGACCAGGACGAGGTCATAGAGGGATTCCGCGTCCTCGAGCACCTGGCGCATGCCCGGGGAGCCGAGAACGTCCAAAGCAGGGACCTGCCCGCCGCGGTCGAGCACGTCCGGACGGTCCCCCTCACCCTCGCGGACGGCTTCCGCCAGGCTCATCCGCCCGGACACGACGTCGGCCACCCCGAACGACTCCGGGCCGGACGACCCGAGCGACGTAGCCTGATCCGCCCGGATCACCAAGACCCTGTCGCCGAGATCGGCGAAGGAGTCCGCGAGCGCCTCCACCAGCTCAGGCGTCCCGAGCCCGGCCCGGATCCCGGCCAGAGCCAGCGACGTGTGCTTCGCCTGTTCCGGGACCGCCTGCACGATCGTCCGCAACTCGCGGATCTCCTCCTGCCCCCACCTTCGGGAGAGCAACCCGAGGACGGGGATCCCGGTACGGCTCTCGAACTCGACCGCCCGCTGGGCCACGGTCCGGCGGCGCTGGCGGGACAATGCCATGGTCACCCCCAGGAGCAGTCCCATCGAGCCGGTGAGTCCGATGTCCTGCACCGGCTGCGGCCCGACCGGAGACGTCGGCCGGGCAGCCGATTCCGCGACGGCCACCCGTCCACCGGTACGCGCTGCCGCCTGGTCCACGTCCAGCGTCAGCAGAAAGGCGCCGAACATCGGACCAAGGGCGTTGGCCACCTGCTGCGCGGTACGCGGGTCGCGTGCGTCGACAGTGGCGGTGATGAGATTGCTGTCCGGCAGGGGTGACACGGCGAGCGCTGCTCGGAGTTCGTCCGGCGTCATCGGCAAGCTCAGCCGCGTCACCAGGAGGTCGGCGAAGTCGCGTCCCTGCAACAGGGTCGAGTACGTCGAGGCCAGGCGCGTCGCGAGCAGGCTGGACTGGTAAGCCGCGGTCACGTCCGGAACCGGCGCCCTGGGTGACACGACGAGTTGGGTCGTGGCCCGGTACGTGGGTGGCGTCACCGCCACGTAGCCCACACCGACGAGCACACCGAGCACGAGAAGACCGAGCATCCACCGCCAGCCGGACCGCAGGACGTCCAGCACTGCCGGCCGCTCGGGCTGCTGATCAACGGGTGTGTTCAGCGGACGGCCTCCCTCGTCGTGGATGATCCCTTGTAGCCACGGAGTCACCCCACGACCAGGTGATACCGCGGCGTACTCGCGCGGGAGGCGTCAGGCCGGGCGTGCCGGCTGCTCGCCGGGACGGCGGTAGGCCGGGAAGTAGCCCGTCACATCCGGGGAGGGTTCCTGGCTGGCGGAGGTCAGCTCCGCGTACGCCGTCGGATCGAGCACGGCGCGGAACGTGAAGAATTCGTGGCGCCGTCGGGAGAAGCCCTTCTTGAAATGGAAGATCGAGTCCTCCCGGCCGCCGACCCCACCCCCGAGGTGGAGGTCGGTGCAGCCTCGCTGCCGGCCCCACTCGACGCACTCGGACACGAGGAACCGCGTCGGCTCCTCCCGCCGGTAGCTGGGCTTCGTGGCCACGATGTGGGCCTGCACCACGCCGCCGGTCTCGAGGAACACGCTGCCCGCAATGGGCTCGTCGGCGGCGAGGGACATCATCAGGTGCACCCGGCCGTCGAGCGCACCGCGGATGCGCTCGAGGTAGGCGCGGTCGAAGAAATAGTCCTCGGTCGCACCCACCCGGGTCATCGTCTGGTGGTACATCGCCACGAACTCGTCCAGGTGGCTCCAGTCGTCCATCACCGAGGTCCGGCCGAGCCGGACCGCCCGGTTGATGGCGCTGCGGTGGTCCCGACGTACCTCTGGCCACCACTCCTCCTTCGACAGCCGCAGGTCGATCGACACCGTCGAGCCGTGCGGGACGAGCGTGCCCACCTGCTCGAAAGCACCGTGCGGCAGCCAGGCGAGCGGGTCCATCCGCACGAAGAGCGAGACCGCTCCCGACGCGGCCAGCGTCCGCACCAGCGCCGTGACCGCCCGCGTCCAGAACTGCTCGTCCGCACGGTCGCTCACCGGCCCGGGATGGCCGTACGGCGATGCCGCGTCGAGCCGGTCGGTCCCCGGGACGGAACGCAGGACCAGCGGAAGCAACCAGCTCCCGCCGTCCTCCTCGTACAGGAACGCCACCGGCCTCCCCCCGGACAGCTCGGCGTCGAAGACCGCGTACTCCGGCAGGTGGTAGATCTGATGCGCGACCCGGCCCAGCACCTCCCGCCAGCGCGTTGACTCCGGGCCGATGAGTTCTGCGGTTCCTGTCATGACCTCGCTCCTTCGTCGTCGAGACGGGGTCCGCGGCTCGTGGGGCTGCCGGAGGGGATGCGGTAACTCGGGAAGAAACCGGTGCCGTCATCGACCACGGAGCCCGCCGGTCTCATGAGCGTCAGACGGCGGTAGCACCCGGGGTCGACGACGACCCGCAGGCTGCGAAAGGGATGTTGCTGCAGCGAGAAGCCTTGTTTGAACCGGAGCACCGAGTCCTCCTTCGCACCGACGCCGCCCCCGAGGTGGAGGACCTCGAACCCCTGCAGCTGGGCCCAGCGGAAAGCCTCGTGAAAGAACAGCCGGGAAGCGTGGGGCAGGTAGCGGGTCCGCGTCCCGGCGAGATGGGCCTGCAGGACCGTTCCGGTCGACAGCATCACGTTGCCGTCGATGAGCTGGCCGTCGGCCAGGAGGAGCATCAGATGGGCGCGGTCACCGAGGGCCGCCCGCAGCCGTTCGAAGTAGTCGCGCTCGAGCCGGTACGCCGGAGCAGCCCCCTTGCGTGTCATGGTCTCGTCGTAGACGGCGAGGAAGTCGTCCAGGTAGGACCAGTCGTCGACCACGCATTCCCAACCGTTGCGCAGGGCCTGCCGGATCGTCCGACGGTTGTACTTGCGCAGCTGCAGCCACCAGGCCTCGTAACTCAGCCGCAGGTCGATCGACACGGTGGGGCCGTGCGTCACCAGCGTCCCGACCGTCTGCAAGGCCCGGTACGGCACGTCGACGAGCGGATCCAGCCGCACGAAGAGCGACACCACCCCCTGCTCGGCCAACGTGCCCAGCAGCGCGGCCAGCGCCCGCTCCCAGAACGCCTCGTCGCGCCGGTCGCTCACCGGCCCGGGATACCCGTACGGCGAGACCGCGTCGATCCGGTCGGTGCCCGGGACCCACCGCACGATCAGCGGCAGCAACCAGACCCCGCCGGGCTCCTCGTACACGAACGCCAGCGGACGCCCGGCGCACAGCTCGGCATCGAAGGTCACGTACTCCGGCAGGTGATAAACCTGGTGCTCCACCCGCTCCAGCACTCTCGACCACCGCGGCGACTTCGGACTGATGAGGTCCCGGGTTGCTGTCATGGCCTCGGGCTCCTCGCTTCCGCAGGCGGAGGCCTGCCGGTCGTAGGAGCTGTTGGAGGATCCCGGTCTGCAGAGCGCTTCCCGGGGACCGACCCGCTCTCGCCCGATCCGACGTCGGGATGCACGCCGCGGCGGTGCGCAGGCGATGCGCCCTCCGCCGCGCCTGAACCGACTCGGTTCAGGCGCGGTCGCACGGTCCACGACGTGGGCGCTCCTTCCCCGGCAAGGCGATGCACCGGGACGGTCGCAGGCACCGAGAGCAGGAGACTCGGCGTTGTCAGAGTCCAGAGCAGCGGGAGGCCCGCTGGATACCCCCAGGCTGCAGCCGCCTGGGTCCGGCGCTACTTGATCCCGGCCGCGTCCATCCCGCGCAGCTCCTTCTTGAGCTCCCCGACCTCGTCCCGCAGCCGGGCTGCCAGCTCGAACTGCAGATCCCGCGCGGCGTCGTGCATCTGGTCCTGCAGCTGCTGGATGAGCATCGC
>JAOPWV010000032.1 GCA_025965475.1 Frankiales bacterium
GCCTCCTTCCAGGAGACGACCCGCGTCCTCACCGACGCGGCGATCCAGGCCAAGAGCGACTCGCTGCTCGGCCTGAAGGAGAACGTCATCATCGGCAAGCTCATCCCGGCGGGTACCGGCATCAGCCGCTACCGCAACATCCGGGTGGAGCCCACCGAGGAGGCCCGCGCGCAGGTCTACTCGATGGCCGGGTACGACGACCCGGACTTCGCGTTCGGTCAGGGCGGTGGCGCTGCTGTGCCGCTCGACGACTACGACTACGGGCGCGACTCGTACCGGTAGTCCGCACCGCCGCACGTCCCGGAGGCCGCTCCCCGAAAGGGGGCGGCCTCCGGCCTGTTCCGGGCTTACCCTCGGCGCGTGACGACACCCGACGAGCCGTTCCCCCCGCCGCCCGGGTACGGGCCTCCCCCGGCGCAGGGGACGTCCCCGCCGGGGTGGGACCGGCCCGGCTCCGGCCAGCCCGGCTGGGGTGGGCCCGCGCAGGCCCGCGGGACGAACGGGATGGCCATCGCCTCGCTGGTGCTCGGCATCCTGTGGATCTACTGGATCGGCAGCGTGCTGGCGCTGGTCTTCGGCTACCTGGCCAAGCGCCAGATCCGGGAGCGCGGGGAGGACGGCGCGGGTCTCGCGACCGCCGGCATCGTGCTCGGCTGGATCGGTGTCGGGGTCCTCGTCCTCGTGGTCGTCGTCGGTGGGCTCTTCGCCTTGAACAGCGGGACGACCAGCCCCTGAGCCACGCTCCGGGCCGGCGCGCTCACCGCGCGGCGTCGTGCAGGGCGCCGTATGCCGCCGCCAACCGGGGCAGCTGCCAGGGCGCGTTGAGCCCGCTGGGGTTGGGCAGCAGCCAGACCGGGACGCCGCCGACCGTGCGGTCCTGCGGGCCGACGACCGCGCCCCGGTGCCCGGTGGCCGTCCGGTACGCCGTCATCCCGAGGAACGCGACCCACCGCGGCTGCCAGTGCCCGGTCAGGGCGCAGACCTGCGGCAGACCCGCGCGCAGCTCCGCGGCGGTCAGCTCGTCCGCCCTGGCGGTGGCCCGGCCCACCAGGTTGGTGATGCCGATCCCCGCGGCCAGTAGTTCGCCGGTCTCCGCCGGATCGAGCCGGCGGGAGGTCCAGCCGGACGCGGACAGCGTCGGCCACAACCGGTTGCCGGGGTTGGCGAAGTGCAGTCCGACGGCGCCGGACCACAGCGACGGGTTGATGCCGCAGAGCAGCACCCGCAGCCCCGGTCCGACCAGATCCGGCACGAGCGCGCCGTATGCCGCCTGCAGCTCGTCCCTCGTCGGCCGTCCCGCCACGCTCACCCGTCCCGGCACCGGCGCCCCCGTCCGCTGTCAGCCTGCCGCTGCTCAGGATGCCCCTTACCCCGTCGCGCGGCGGGGGGTATCCTCGCGTACGGGAATGTCCGGTTCCGTCCCGTCCTTGTACCCGGCGGTTCGGCGTGTCGCTGTGACAGGCGACGCGGATAGCCCCCCGCTTTTGACCCCCCGGCGGAGGGCAGGTAAGGTCTCCTCTTGTGCCTGGGGCAACCCGGGTCGCCCCGCGCGCCCTGCGAGGATTCCTCGGGTGGCAGGCGGGCGCAGCATGACCTCCGCCCACGCTTCCGCGATCCGTCGCGGGCAGGGCCCCGGCCGGGCGACACACCCGACCGCGGGGGGCGGAGAACACCACGCACGGTCAGGCACCATCACGCAGGGACGAGCAGGAGACGCGTTGCCCACGATCCAGCAGCTGGTCCGTAAGGGCCGGCAGGACAAGGTCGAAAAGACCAAGACGCCTGCCCTCAAGGGCTCACCTCAGCGTCGTGGCGTCTGCACGCGCGTGTACACCACGACACCGAAGAAGCCGAACTCCGCGCTGCGCAAGGTGGCGCGCGTGCGCCTCACCAGCGGCGTCGAGGTCACGGCCTACATCCCGGGTGTCGGTCACAACCTGCAGGAGCACTCCATCGTGCTCGTGCGCGGTGGCCGCGTGAAGGACCTGCCCGGTGTCCGCTACAAGATCATTCGTGGCTCGCTCGACACCCAGGGCGTCCGCAACCGCAAGCAGGCGCGCAGTCGCTACGGCGCGAAGAAGGAGAAGAGCTAGTGCCTCGCAAGGGCCCCGCCCCGAAGCACCCGGTCGTCGTCGACCCGGTCTACGGCTCCCCGCTCGTCACGAGCCTCATCAACAAGGTGCTCGTCGGCGGCAAGCGTTCCGTCGCCGAGCGCATCGTCTACGGCGCCCTGGAGGGCTGCCGCGCGAAGAGCGACACCGACCCGGTGATCACGCTCAAGCGCGCGCTCGACAACGTCAAGCCGACCCTCGAGGTCCGCAGCCGCCGCGTCGGTGGCGCCACCTACCAGGTGCCCATCGAGGTGCGCCCCGGTCGTTCCACGACCCTCGCGCTGCGCTGGCTCATCCAGTACTCCCGCGCCCGTCGCGAGAAGACGATGACCGAGCGCCTGATGAACGAGCTCCTCGACGCCAGCAACGGCCTCGGTGCCAGCGTGAAGCGCCGCGAGGACACCCACAAGATGGCCGAGTCCAACAAGGCCTTCGCCCACTACCGCTGGTAGCGACAGTGCGCGCCTGATCCACCGGGCGCGCCAGGAGCACCACCCCCGCCGATCGCACCAGCACCCGAGACCCCGGAAGAAGAGAAGCTGCAGTGGCTAGCAACGACGTCCTCGCCAGGACCCGCAACATCGGGATCATGGCGCACATCGACGCGGGCAAGACCACGACGACCGAGCGCGTCCTGTACTACACCGGCAAGGCGTACAAGATCGGTGAGGTCCACGACGGCGCGGCCACGATGGACTGGATGGCGCAGGAGCAGGAGCGCGGCATCACCATCACGTCGGCCGCCACGACGTGTCAGTGGAACGACCACCGCATCAACATCATCGACACGCCCGGCCACGTCGACTTCACCGTCGAGGTGGAGCGCTCGCTGCGCGTGCTCGACGGTGCCGTCGCGGTGTTCGACTCGGTCGCCGGCGTCGAGCCGCAGTCCGAGACGGTGTGGCGCCAGGCCGACAAGTACTCGGTCCCGCGCATCTGCTTCGTCAACAAGATGGACCGGACGGGCGCGAACTTCTACCGCACCGTCGACATGATCGTCGACCGCCTGAACGCGACGCCGCTGGTCCTCCAGCTGCCGTGGGGCGGCGAGGGCGACTTCACCGGCGTCATCGACATCGTCCAGATGAAGGGCCTGCTCTGGGCCAACGACGACAAGACGAGCAAGGGTGACCACTACGACGTCGTCGACATCCCGGCCGAGTTCGCCGAGAAGGCCGACGAGTACCGCGCGAAGCTGCTCGAGACGCTGGCCGAGGTCGACGACGCGGTCATGGAGAAGTACCTCGAGGGCGAGGAACTCTCCCAGGCCGAGATCAAGGCCGGCATCCGCCGCGCGATCCTGTCCAGCACGACCGAGCACACCGTGACCGCGGTGCTGTGCGGCTCGGCGTTCAAGAACAAGGGCGTTCAGCCCATGCTCGATGCCGTCGTCGACTACCTGCCCTCGCCGCTGGACATCGGCGCCGTCACGGGCCACAAGCCCGGCGACGAGACCGTCGAGGACACCCGCGGTCCGGAGTTCGACGCGCCGTTCAGCGCGCTCGCCTTCAAGATCCAGACGGACCCGCACGTCGGCAAGCTCACCTACATCCGCGTCTACTCCGGGACGCTCACGAGCGGCCAGGCCGTCGTCAACTCGACGAAGGACCGCAAGGAGAAGATCGGCCGCCTCATGCAGATGCACGCGAACTCGCGTGAGGACATCAGCGAGGTCAAGGCCGGCGACATCTGTGCCGTCATCGGCCTCAAGCAGACGACCACCGGCGACACGCTGTCCGACGCCGACAAGCCGATCGTCCTCGAGTCCATGACCTTCCCG
This sequence comes from Frankiales bacterium, assembly GCA_025965475.1. Taxonomy (GTDB): domain Bacteria; phylum Actinomycetota; class Actinomycetes; order Mycobacteriales; family SCTD01; genus RYN-124. The sequence goes on from JAOPWV010000032.1 coordinate 3,892, forward strand.
GACCCGGTCATCTCGGTCGCGATCGAGCCGAAGACCAAGGGCGACCAGGAGAAGCTGGGCACTGCGATCCAGCGCCTCGCCGAGGAGGACCCGACGTTCAAGGTCCACACCGACGAGGAGACCGGCCAGACCATCATCGCCGGCATGGGCGAGCTCCACCTCGACATCCTCGTGGACCGCATGAAGCGCGAGTTCAAGGTCGAGGCCAACGTCGGCAAGCCGCAGGTCGCCTACCGCGAGAAGCTGCGCGGCAAGGTCGAGAAGCACTCGCTGAAGTACGCGAAGCAGTCCGGTGGCCGGGGCCAGTACGCGCACGTCGTCATCACGGCCGAGCCCAACACCGAACCGGGTGGCGGCTACCTCTTCGAGAACGCCGTCAGCGGTGGTCGCATCCCGAAGGAGTACATCCCTTCCGTCGACGCCGGCATCCAGGAGGCGCTGCAGTTCGGCGTCCTCGCCGGCTACCCGCTGGTCGACGTCAAGGTGACGCTCCTCGACGGGTCGTACCACGACGTCGACTCGTCCGAGATGGCGTTCAAGATCGCCGGCTCCATGGCCATCAAGGAAGCCGCCCGCAAGGCGGACCCGGCCCTGATGGAGCCCATGATGAGCGTCGAGGTCACCACGCCCGAAGAGAACATGGGCGACGTGATCGGCGACCTGAACTCCCGTCGCGGCATGATCCAGGCGATGGAGGAGCGTGGCGGCGTGCGCGTCGTCAAGGCGCTCGTACCGCTCTCCGAGATGTTCGGCTACGTCGGCGACCTTCGTAGCCGCACGCAGGGCCGGGCGAGCTACTCGATGCAGTTCGACTCCTACGCGGAGGTTCCTGCGAACGTCGCGAAGGAGATCGTCGCAAAGGTCCGGGGCGAGTAGCCCCAGCAGTACCCGCCCCATCTGCTTCACCCCCCAAGCCGCCCCGGCGACAACCCCGTTCACAGGAGGACAGGCCTCATGGCCAAGGCGAAGTTCGAGCGCACCAAGCCGCACGTCAACATCGGGACGATCGGTCACATCGACCACGGCAAGACGACGCTGACAGCGGCCATCACCAAGGTGCTGCACGACGCGTTCCCGGACCTCAATGAGGCGTCGGCCTTCGACCAGATCGACAAGGCGCCGGAGGAGAAGGCTCGTGGCATCACGATCTCCATCGCGCACGTCGAGTACCAGACCGAGAACCGGCACTACGCGCACGTCGACTGCCCCGGGCACGCCGACTACATCAAGAACATGATCACCGGCGCGGCACAGATGGACGGCGCGATCCTCGTGGTCGCCGCCACCGACGGTCCGATGCCGCAGACGAAGGAGCACGTCCTCCTGGCCCGCCAGGTCGGCGTCCCCTACATCGTGGTCGCGCTGAACAAGGCCGACATGGTCGACGACGAGGAGATCCTGGAGCTCGTCGAGCTCGAGGTCCGCGAGCTGCTCTCCGAGTACGAGTTCCCGGGCGACGACCTGCCGGTCGTGCGCGTCTCGGCGCTCAAGGCGCTCGAGGGCGACAAGGAGTGGGGGGCCAAGCTCCTCGAGCTCATGGCCGCCGTCGACTCCGCCATCCCGGAGCCGACCCGCGACACCGAGAAGCCGTTCCTCATGCCCATCGAGGACGTCTTCACGATCACCGGCCGCGGCACCGTCGTCACCGGTCGCATCGAGCGCGGCATCGTGAACGTCAACGAGACCGTGGAGATCGTCGGGATCAAGGAAGGCGTCATGACCACCACGGTCACCGGCGTCGAGATGTTCCGCAAGCTGCTCGACTCGGGTATGGCCGGTGACAACGTCGGTCTGCTCATCCGCGGCATCAAGCGCGAAGAGGTCGAGCGCGGCCAGGTCGTCTGCAAGCCCAAGTCGATCACGCCGCACACCGAGTTCGAGGCGAACGTCTACATCCTGTCCAAGGACGAGGGTGGCCGGCACACGCCGTTCTTCAACAACTACCGCCCGCAGTTCTACTTCCGCACCACGGACGTGACGGGCGTTGTCGACCTGCCCGAGGGCACCGAGATGGTCATGCCCGGTGACAACACCGAGATGAAGGTGACCCTCATCCAGCCCATCGCCATGGAGGAGGGCCTGCGCTTCGCCATCCGCGAGGGCGGCCGCACCGTCGGCGCCGGTCGCGTCACCAAGATCCTCAAGTAGTACCGCGGTTCGGCGGCCGGGCCCTTGAGGCCCGGCCGCCGCACCGCGACTCGCAGGACCTGCACCCCTGCGCCCCGCACCACCTAGTCAGCAGCGGCACCACCAGAGACAGGACGTACAGCCACCATGGCGGGACAGAAGATCCGCATCAGGCTCAAGGCCTACGACCACGAGGTCATCGACTCGTCGGCGCGCAAGATCGTCGAGACGGTGACGCGTACGGGCGCGCAGGTCGCGGGACCGGTGCCGCTGCCGACCGAGAAGAACGTGTACTGCGTCATCCGCTCGCCGCACAAGTACAAGGACTCGCGCGAGCACTTTGAGATGCGCACCCACAAGCGCCTCATCGACATTCTCGACCCCACGCCGAAGACCGTCGACTCGCTCATGCGGCTCGACCTGCCGGCGGGCGTCGACATCGAGATCAAGCTCTAGAGGACCTTCTGACATGGCAGCCAGTTACCTGAGTTCCCCCAAGAACACCCCCCGCGTCTCGCAGGGTGTTCTGGGCGAGAAGCTCGGCATGACCCAGGTCTTCGACGAGAACAACCGGATCGTTCCGGTGACCGTCGTCAAGGCCGGCCCCTGCGTGGTCACCCAGATCCGTACGCCCGAGAAGGACGGCTACTCCGCCGTCCAGATCGCGTACGGCGCTGTGGACCCGCGCAAGGTGAACAGGCCCGAGACGGGCCACTTCGCCAAGGCCGGCGTCCCGCCCCGCCGCTACCTGGTGGAGATCCGGACCAGCGACGCGTCGTCGTACACGCTCGGCCAGGAGATCACCGCCGAGCTGTTCGAGGCCGGCGTCAAGGTCGACGTGGTCGGCACCAGCAAGGGCAAGGGCTACGCGGGTGTCATGAAGCGACACAACTTCCGCGGCCTGGGCGCGGGTCACGGTGTCCACCGTGCGCACCGCAAGCCCGGCTCGATCGGCGCGTGCGCCACGCCGGCGCGTGTCTTCAAGGGCACCCGCATGGCCGGTCGCATGGGCCACGCCCGCACGACCACGCAGAACCTGTCCGTCCACGCGGTGGACGCCGAGCGCGGCCTGCTGCTGATCAAGGGTGCCGTTCCCGGCCCCGCGAACGGCATGGTGCTCGTCCGTACTGCCGTCAAGAACGGCCTCGCGAAGGGCGGTGTGGCCAAGTGACCACCCCCACGGCCACGCTGACGCTGGACGTCCGGACCGCGACCGGCCCCGCCGGTCGTACGGTCGAGCTCCCCGCGGAGCTGTTCGACGTGCAGGTCAACGTCCCGCTGATCCACCAGGTCGTCGTCGCGCAGCTCGCCGCCGCGCGGCAGGGCACGCACTCGACCAAGACCCGCGGCGAGGTTCGCGGTGGTGGCAAGAAGCCATGGCGCCAGAAGGGCACCGGCCGCGCCCGTCAGGGTTCGACCCGCGCGCCGCAGTTCGTCGGCGGTGGCGTCGTGCACGGCCCCAAGCCGCGCGACTACGCGCAGCGCACGCCCAAGAAGATGAAGGTCGCCGCCCTGCGCGGTGCCCTCTCCGACCGGGTGCGTCACGGCCGCGTGCACGTCGTCGACAGCCTGTCCGGCGGCGACCTGCCCTCCACCAAGACGGCGATCAGCCTGCTCTCGGCGATCAGCGAGCGCAAGCACGTGCTCGTCATCGCCGAGCGCACGGACGCCGTGAGCTGGAAGTCGCTGCGCAACGTGGACAACGTCCACCTGCTCTCGCCGGGCCAGCTCAACACCTACGACGTCCTCGTCAGCGACGACGTCGTGTTCACGGAGGCTGCTCTGCAGGCCTTCATCGCGGGCCCGCCGAAGGGCAAGACGGCCAAGGCCTCCGCCACCGGCACCGAGGCCAGCGCGGCCACCGACTCGCAGGAGAGCTCGCAGTGACCGACCTGACCGACCCGCGCGACGTGCTGCTCGCACCGGTCATCTCCGAGAAGAGCTACAGCCTGCTGGACGCGAACAAGTACACGTTCCTGGTCCGGCCGGATGCCAACAAGACCCAGATCAAGATCGCGGTCGAGAAGGTCTTCGGCGTCAAGGTGAGCAACGTCAACACGCTCAACCGGCAGGGCAAGCGCAAGCGCACCAAGACCGGCTTCGGCAAGCGCGCCGACAGCAAGCGCGCGGTCGTGACCCTGCGCGAAGGCCGCATCGAGATCTTCGGGGGCCCGGTCGCTTAGGCGGCCGGACCTACGAGCTGAGGGACTGACATGGGTATCCGCAAGTACAAGCCGACGACGCCGGGCCGCCGTGGTTCGTCTGTCGCCGACTTCGCCGAGATCACGCGCGACACGCCGGAGAAGTCGCTGGTCCGCCCCCTGCACAGCAAGGGCGGCCGCAACTCCTATGGACGGGTCACGACGCGACACCAGGGTGGCGGCCACAAGCGCGCCTACCGGGTGATCGACTTCCGTCGTCACGACAAGGACGGCGTGCCGGCCAAGGTCGCTCACATCGAGTACGACCCCAACCGCACCGCCCGCATCGCGCTGCTGCACTACGCGGACGGCGAGAAGCGCTACATCGTGGCGCCGCGCGGTCTGTCGCAGGGCGACGTGGTCGAGGCCGGTCCCACGGCCGACATCAAGCCGGGCAACGCCCTGCCGCTGCGCAACATCCCGACCGGTACGACGGTGCACAACATCGAGCTCCGTCCCGGTGGTGGCGCGAAGATGGCCCGCTCCGCCGGTGCCAGCGTGCAGCTGGTCGCCAAGGACGGCCCCTACGCGCAGCTCCGCCTGCCGTCGGGCGAGGTCCGCAACGTCGACATCCGCTGCCGCGCGACGGTCGGCGAGGTCGGCAACGCCGAGCAGTCGAACATCAACTGGGGCAAGGCCGGCCGTATGCGCTGGAAGGGCAAGCGCCCCTCCGTCCGCGGTGTCGCCATGAACCCGGTCGACCATCCGCACGGTGGTGGCGAGGGCAAGACCTCCGGTGGACGCCACCCGGTCAACCCGGCCGGTAAGCCCGAAGGCCGTACGCGCCGCCGCAAGCCGAGTGACGCGCTCATCGTCCGCCGCCGCAAGACCAACAAGAAGCGCTAGGGGTAAGCAGCGATGCCGCGCAGCCTGAAGAAGGGTCCCTTCGTCGACGACCACCTGCTCAAGAAGGTGGACGTGCAGAACGAGAAGGGCACCAAGAACGTGATCAAGACGTGGTCGCGTCGCTCGACGATCATCCCGGACTTCCTGGGTCACACGATCGCCGTGCACGACGGTCGCAAGCACGTGCCGGTCTTCGTGACCGAGGCGATGGTCGGGCACAAGCTCGGCGAGTTCGCGCCCACGCGCACCTTCCGTGGTCACATCAAGGACGACCGGAGGGCCCGTCGTGGCTGAGAACAAGACCCGGCACCTGCCGGCCAACGCCGCCCTGGCGCAGGCCCGCTACGTGCGGACCACCCCGATGAAGTGCCGCCGCGTCATCGACCTCGTCCGGGGTCTCGACGTCCAGGAGGCCCTCGACATCCTGCGCTTCGCCCCGCAGTCGGCGAGCGAGCCGGTCGCGAAGGTGCTCGCCAGTGCCGTCGCGAACGCCGAGCACAACAAGAACCTGGACCGGCGCAGCCTCTTCGTCAGCCAGGCGTACGTCGACGAGGGCCCGACCCTCAAGCGGTTCCGGCCGCGGGCCCAGGGTCGCGCGTTCCGCATCCGCAAGCGCACCAGCCACATCACGATCGTGGTGGAGGCAGCCGTCCCGGCCACCGCCGGCTCGGGCTCGAAGGCCACCTCTCGGAAGGCAGGTACCCGCTAGTGGGTCAGAAGGTCAACCCGCACGGGTTCCGGCTCGGCATCACCACCGACTGGACCTCGCGCTGGTACGCAGACAAGAACTACGCGGACTACGTGAAGGAAGACGTCGCGATCCGCAAGCTCATGTCCAAGGGCATGGAGCGTGCCGGCATCTCCAAGGTCGAGATCGAGCGCACCCGTGACCGCGTCCGCGTGGACATCCACACGGCGCGCCCGGGCATCGTCATCGGCCGTCGCGGCGCCGAGGCCGACCGCATCCGCGGCGACCTGGAGAAGCTGACCGGCAAGCAGGTCCAGCTGAACATCCTCGAGGTGAAGCAGCCCGAGTCCGACGCCCAGCTCGTCGCGCAGGGTGTCGCCGAGCAGCTGTCCAGCCGCGTCTCCTTCCGCCGCGCGATGCGCAAGTCCATGCAGTCGGCCATGAAGTCGCCGGGCGTCAAGGGCATCCGTGTCCAGTGCGCCGGCCGCCTCGGCGGTGCCGAGATGAGCCGTTCGGAGTTCTACCGCGAGGGTCGCGTCCCGCTGCACACGCTGCGCGCGGACATCGACTACGGCGTGTACGAGGCCCGCACGACCTTCGGCCGTATCGGCGTGAAGGTCTGGATCTACAAGGGCGACAAGGTCATGAGCCGCGCCGAGCGCGAGGCGCAGGAGGCCACGCTGCGTCAGCAGCGTCGTGACCGTCCGGCCCGCCGGGGCCCGCGGTCCGGTTCCACCGGCACCACCGCCGGCGGCACCGAGGCCGGTCGTCAGGCCGAGGGCGGTCCCGCCGACGCCCCGGCCGACGCTCCCGTCGAGGGCACGCCCGCCGTCGAGGCTCCGATCGTGGACGCCGCGCTGGCCGCACCGACCGAGGCTCCGGCTGCCGCTCCCGCGGCCGCCCCTGCCACCACCGAGGCTCCGGCCTCCGAGACAACCGAGACGGAGGCCTGACCATGCTGATCCCCCGCAGGGTCAAGCACCGTAAGCAGCACCACCCCGACCGCAGTGGTGCGGCCAAGGGCGGCACGCAGCTCACGTTCGGTGAGTACGGCATCCAGGCTCTCGAGCCGGCGTACGTCACCAACCGCCAGATCGAGTCCGCGCGTATCGCGATGACGCGCCACATCCGTCGTGGCGGAAAGGTCTGGATCAACATCTACCCGGACCGTCCGCTGACGAAGAAGCCGGCCGAGACCCGCATGGGTTCCGGTAAGGGTTCGCCGGAGTGGTGGGTCGCAAACGTCAAGCCGGGCCGCGTGCTCTTCGAGCTCGCCGGTCCGGAGGAGCCGCTGGCTCGTGAGGCCATGCGCCGTGCCATGCACAAGCTGCCGATGAAGTGCCGCTTCATCGTCCGAGAGGTGGGCGACTGATGGCTGACGCGACGAAGGTGGATGTGGTGACCGAGCTCCGCGAGCTCAGCGACGAGGACCTCGTGTCCCGCCTGCGCGAGTCGAAGGAGGAGCTGTTCAACCTCCGCTTCCAGGTGGCGACCGGACAGCTGGACAACAACCGCCGGCTGCAGACGGTGCGGCGCGACATCGCCCGCATCTACACCGTGATGCGCGAGCGCGAGCTCGGCATCGTCCGCACAGGTGGTGCGGCATGACCGAGGCGAGTGGGATGACACAGCAGAACCCCGACGTTGCCGACAAGGAGGCGCGCGGCTTCCGCAAGGTCCGCGAGGGCCTCGTCGTCAGCGACAAGATGGACAAGACCGTCGTCGTGGCGGTCGAGGACCGGGTGCAGCACCCGCTGTACAAGAAGACGCTGCGACGCACCAACAAGCTCAAGGCGCACGACGAGGCGAACGCCTGCGGCGTCGGCGACCGGGTCCTCCTCATGGAGACCCGTCCGCAGTCCGCGAGCAAGCGCTGGCGCGTCGTCGAGATCCTCGAGAAGGCCAAGTAAGGGCCGTACGGCGACCCCGCCGGCCGACCAGCACGTCTTAGAGCTCAGGAGAAGCAGTGATCCAGCAGGAGTCGCGACTGCGCGTCGCCGACAACACGGGTGCCAAGGAGATTCTCTGCATCCGGGTGCTCGGTGGCTCGGGGCGGCGCTACGCCGGCATCGGCGACATCATCGTCGGCACGGTGAAGGACGCCCTCCCCGGCGCGGGTGTGAAGAAGGGCGACGTCGTCAAGGCGGTCATCGTGCGCACCGTCAAGGAGCGCCGTCGGCCGGACGGCTCCTACATCCGCTTCGACGAGAACGCGGCGGTCCTGATCCGGGACGGCGGCGACCCGCGTGGCACGCGCATCTTCGGCCCGGTCGGCCGCGAGCTGCGCGACAAGCGCTTCATGAAGATCATCTCGCTCGCACCGGAGGTGCTGTAGCCATGGCCGGCCTGTTCGTGAAGAAGGGCGACACCGTCCTCGTCATCGGCGGCAAGGACCGCGGCCTCAAGGGCAAGGTCATCACGGCCTCTCCCGACAGCTCGCGCGTGCTCGTCGAGGGTGCGAACCGCATCAAGAAGCACACCAAGGTCACGCAGTCGACGCGTGGCTCGCAGCAGGGCGGCATCATCACCCAGGAGGCCCCCGTGCACGTGAGCAACGTGCAGGTCGTGTGCCCGACGTGTGGCAAGGCGACCCGGATCGGTCACCGGCGCAGTGAGCCGGACGCCAACGGCAAGACCCACAGCGTCCGCGTGTGCAAGCGCTGCAGCAGCGACATCTGAGGACTGGATTGATATGACCGCCCCCACCACTGAGGCCCGCCCTCTTCCGCGGCTCAAGCAGCGGTACCGGGAGGAGATCAAGTCGGCGCTGTCCGAGGAGTTCTCCTTCTCGAACCCGATGCAGATCCCCGGCGTCGTCAAGGTTGTCGTCAACATGGGCGTCGGCGAGGCCGCCAAGGACTCCAAGCTCATCGACGGCGCGCTGCGCGACCTCACGGCCATCACCGGCCAGAAGCCCCAGGTCCGCAAGGCGACCAAGTCCATCGCGAACTTCAAGCTCCGTGAAGGCATGCCGATCGGCGCCAAGGTCACCCTTCGCGGCGACCGCATGTGGGAGTTCCTCGACCGTCTCGTGACGGTCGCGCTCCCGCGCATCCGTGACTTCCGGGGCCTGTCGCCCAAGCAGTTCGACGGCAACGGCAACTACACGTTCGGCCTCAGTGAGCAGTCGATGTTCCATGAGATCGACGTGGACCGCATCGACCGCCAGCGCGGCATGGACATCACGGTCGTGACCACCGCGACCAACGACGACGAGGGTCGCGCGCTGCTGCGGGCGCTCGGCTTCCCGTTCAAGGAGAGCTAGACCATGGCGAAGAAGGCCCTGATCGAGAAGGCCAACCGCAAGCCCAAGTTCGCGGTGCGCGGCTACACCCGGTGCAACCGGTGCGGCCGCCCGCGCGCCGTGTTCCGTACCTTCGGCCTGTGCCGCATCTGCATGCGCATGATGGCCCACGCCGGCGAGTTGCCCGGCGTCACCAAGTCCTCCTGGTAGTTCCCTCTTCGTCGTAGGCCCTGTCCACACTCGTGGGCGAGGAACCCCGGCGGGAAAGGCCTCAGGCCTACAGAAATGACAACGACATGACGATGACCGACCCGATCGCGGACATGCTGACGCGCGTCCGGAACGCCAACTCGGCGTACCACGACAGCGTCCGCATGCCGCACAGCAAGATCAAGACGCACATCGCGGAGATCCTCCAGCAGGAGGGCTACATCGCCGGCTGGTCCAGCGAGGACGGCGAGAAGGGCAAGATCCTTCTCATCGAGCTCAAGTACGGACCCAACCGTGAGCGGTCCATCGCGGGTGTTCGCCGCGTGTCCAAGCCGGGTCTGCGCGTCTACGCCAAGGCCGGCCAGCTCCCCAAGGTCCTCGGCGGTCTCGGTGTCGCGATCATCTCGACGTCGTCCGGCCTGCTGACCGACCGTCAGGCCAACAAGAAGGGCGTGGGTGGGGAAGTCCTCGCCTACGTCTACTAGGAGGCTGACGTGTCCCGCATCGGTCGCCTGCCGATTCCTGTCCCCAGTGGCGTCGAGGTCTCCCTCGACGGCCAGCTGGTCACCGTGAAGGGCCCCAAGGGCACCCTCACGCACACCATCGCCGACCCGATCCGGATCGAGCGCGCCGAGGACGGCACGCTCGCCGTGACCCGGCCCGACGACCAGCGAGAGAGCCGGAGCCTGCATGGTCTGACCCGGAGCCTGGTGGCCAACATGGTCCTCGGTGTCACCGACGGCTACGCGAAGGCCATGGAGATCCGCGGCGTCGGTTACCGCGTCGCCGCCAAGGGCTCGGACCTCGAGTTCGCGCTCGGTTACAGCCACGCGGTTCCGGTGGCCGCTCCCGAAGGCATCACGTTCGAGGTGCAGAGCCCGACGAAGTTCGTCGTGCGCGGCATCGACAAGCAGAAGGTCGGCGAGGTTGCCGCCAACATCCGCAAGCTGCGTAAGCCTGACCCGTACAAGGGCAAGGGTGTCCGGTACGAGGGCGAGCAGATCAAGCTCAAGGTCGGGAAGACGGGTAAGTAATGGCAGCCAGTAAGGGCAACATCTCGGCCAAGCGCCGACTCGGCAAGGCCCGCCGTCATTTCCGCATCCGCAAGAAGGTCGCCGGCTCTGTGGCGCGCCCGCGTCTGGTGGTCACGCGCTCCGCGCGGCACATCTACGCGCAGATCGTGGACGACCTGGCCGGGCACACGCTCGCCAGCGCCTCCACGCTCGACCCGACCCTGCGTACGGCGGACGGCGACAAGAGCGCCCTCGCCCGCCAGGTCGGCGCCCTGGTCGCGCAGCGCGCCAAGGACAAGGGCATCGGCACGGTGGTCTTCGACCGCGGTGGCAACCGCTACCACGGTCGCATCGCCGCCCTCGCCGACGGTGCCCGCGAGAACGGGCTCGAGTTCTGATGACCGTTATCCGTACTGAGAAGAGGACCGTCTGATGCCAGGACAGCAGCGCCGAGGCGGGCAGGCCGGAGGTGCCCCCGCGGGTGCCAGCGGCGACCGTCGTGACGGACGCGGCGGCCGTGGCGGTGCCGGCGGCCCCGAGAAGACCGCGTACATCGAGCGCGTCGTCGCGATCAACCGCGTCGCCAAGGTCGTGAAGGGTGGTCGTCGCTTCAGCTTCACCGCCCTCGTGGTCGTCGGCGACGGCGACGGCCAGGTCGGTGTCGGCTACGGCAAGGCCAAGGAGGTGCCCGCCGCGATCGCGAAGGGCGTCGAGGAGGCCAAGAAGCACTTCTTCCGCGTCCCGCGGATCGCCGCGACCATCCCGCACCCGATCCAGGGTGAGGCGGCCGCGGGCGTCGTGCTCCTCAAGCCGGCCAGCCCCGGTACCGGCGTCATCGCCGGTGGCCCGGTGCGTGCCGTGCTCGAGTGCGCCGGCATCCACGACGTGCTCTCGAAGTCGCTCGGGTCCTCCAACCCGATCAACATCGTGCACGCGACGGTGGCGGCCCTCCGGGGCCTCGTCCGGCCCGAGGAGATCGCCGCCAAGCGCGGCCTGCCCATCGAGGACGTCGCGCCGGCAGCCATGCTGCGGGCCCGTGCGGCTGCGGGGCAGGGCTGATGGGGCGCCTGAAGGTCACCCAGATCAAGTCGGGGATCGGTGGCAAGCAGAACCAGCGCGACACGCTGCGTTCGCTGGGCCTCAAGCGGATCTCCGACGTCGTTGTCAAGGAGGACCGTCCCGAGATCCGCGGGATGGTCGACACGGTCACGCACCTGGTGACCGTCGAGGAGGTCGAGTAAGCCATGGGTGACTCCACCCTGAAGGTCCACCACCTGCGCCCCGCGCCGGGTGCGAAGACCGCCAAGACCCGCGTCGGCCGTGGTGAGGCCAGCAAGGGCAAGACCTCCGGTCGCGGTACCAAGGGCACCAAGGCCCGGTACCAGGTGCCGGTCGCCTTCGAGGGCGGGCAGATGCCGCTGCACATGCGGCTGCCCAAGCTCAAGGGCTTCAAGAACCGCTTCCGCACCGAGTACCAGGTCGTCAACCTCGACCGTATCGCCGAGCTGTTCCCGCAGGGCGGCGCGATCGGTATCGACGAGCTCGTCGACAAGGGTGCTGTGCGCGAGAACCGGCTCGTGAAGGTGCTCGGCGGTGGCGACCTGTCGGTCGCGCTGCAGGTCACCGCGCACCGCTTCTCCTCGTCCGCCAAGGAGAAGATCGCCGCCGCCGGCGGCACCGTGACCGAGCTCTAGGGCTCCGTCGTCGGCTGCCCCTTGCCTGGGGCATCCCGGACGTCGTCAGGGGCCGTCCGTCCGCGAGGACGGGCGGCCCTTGTCGTGTCCGGAGCCGACCCTGTGCGAGGTTGCCGCGTCGGGACCGCTCTCAGCGGGCTGTTACAGTCGGCTGCGGAGGACCGGTGCGCAAGGCCGGCCCTCCACGCGGAGGACGGCACCCCGTCTCCACCTGCCTGACGCTGTTGCCCTCATGCTCTTCCCCAGTTGCTGATCCTCGGTTTCCGTCCGCGCGAACCGAGTGCCACATGACCCGTCCCGCATCGCGGGATGGACGCCAGGAGGAACCGTGCTCACCGCCTTCGGCCGGGCCTTCAAGACCCCCGACCTGCGCAGGAAGCTGCTGTTCACGCTGGCGATCATCGGGATCTACCGGCTTGGCTCGGTCGTCCCCGGTCCGGGTGTGTCCTACGTCGCGATCCAGAGCTGCCTCGCCCAGGTCAAGGACAACTCCCTGTACGGCCTGGTCAACCTGTTCAGCGGCGGCGCACTGCTGCAGCTGTCGGTGTTCGCGCTCGGGATCATGCCGTACATCACGGCGTCGATCATCGTGCAGCTGCTGGTCGTCGTGATCCCCCGCCTCGAGACGCTCAAGGAGGAGGGGCAGTCCGGCCAGGCCAAGCTCACGCAGTACACCCGCTACCTGACGGTCGCGCTGGCCGTCCTGCAGTCCACCGGCATCATCGCCCTGGCGCGCTCCGGGCGGCTGTTCCCCAACTGCAACGCGCCGATCATTCCGGACGACTCGCTGTTCCGGATCCTCGTGCTGGTCGTGACGCTGACCGCCGGGACCGCGGTCATCATGTGGCTCGGCGAGCTGGTCACCGACCGCGGCGTCGGCAACGGGATGTCCGTCCTGATCTTCACCTCGATCATCTCCTCGATCCCCGCCCAGGCCTACCGGCTCGCGCAGCAGCAGAACGGCCTGTTCGTCCTCACGGCGATCGCCCTGCTGGCTCTGGTCGTCATCACACTGGTCGTCTTCGTCGAGCAGGCGCAGCGACGCATCCCGGTGCAGTACGCCAAGCGCATGATCGGGCGGCGCATGTACGGCGGCACATCGACGTACATCCCGCTCAAGGTCAACCAGGCCGGCGTCATCCCGGTGATCTTCGCGTCGTCCCTGCTGTACCTGCCGCAGCTGCTCGCGAACGTGTGGGCCAGCAACCGGGGCTTCAGCTCGTTCGTCACGCGATACCTCGCCACGGGTGACCATCCGCTCTACCTGCTGCTGTACTTCAGCCTCATCGTGTTCTTCACGTACTTCTATGTCGCGATCACGTTCAACCCGGTCGAGGTCGCCGACAACATGAAGAAGTACGGCGGGTTCGTCCCCGGCATCCGGCCGGGCCGCGCGACCGCCGAGTACCTCGACTACATCCTGTCCCGGATCACGGCCTTCGGCGCCCTCTACCTCGGCTGCGTGGCTGTGCTTCCGTACCTGCTGTTCAGCGTGACGGGTGGCGCCAACCGGCTGCCCTTCGGCGGCACGGCAGTCCTGATCATCGTCGGTGTCGGCCTGGAGACGGTGAAGCAGGTGGAGAGCCAGCTCATGCTGCGCAACTACGAAGGTTTCCTGCGGTAGTGCGCCTCGTCCTGGTCGGGCCACCCGGAGCGGGCAAGGGGACGCAGGCCCAGTTCATCGCCGAGCACGTCGGCGTGCCCAAGATCAGTACCGGTGACATCTTCCGGGCCAACGTCAGCCAGGGCACGCCGCTCGGGCTCGAGGCCAAGGAGTACATGGACCGGGGTGACCTCGTGCCCGACGGCGTGACCATCGAGATGGTCCGCAACCGGCTGGCCGAGCCCGACGCCATCACCGGCTTCCTGCTGGACGGGTTCCCGCGGACCGTCCCGCAGGCCGAGGTCCTCGACGACATCCTGCGCGAGACGGCCGACACCAAGCTCGACGTCGTGCTCGAACTTGTGGTCGACGACGACGAGGTGATCCGTCGTCTGTCCGGTCGGCGCACCTGCCGGACCTGCAACCACATCTGGCACGTCGACTTCGACCCGCCCAAGGTCCCGGACGTCTGCGACATCGACGGCGGCGAGCTCTTCCAGCGAGACGACGACAAGGCCGAGACGATCGCGAACCGCCTGCAGGTGTACGCCGAGCAGACCGCGCCGCTGGTGGCGTACTACGCCGGCCGCGGCATGCTCGTCGGGATCGACGCGACCGGCCCGGTCGACGACGTGACCGTGCGGGCCATCGACGCTCTCCGGCCGTTCCCGGCGGGCGAGGCGTAGCGGTGCCGTCCCCAGATGCGTAGGGCCCGCCGGCCACGGGGCGTCACGGTCAAGACGCCCGAGCAGCTCCAGCTCATGCGGGCCGCCGGCCTCGTCGTCGGGCGCACCCTCGAGAAACTGACGGCCGCGGTACGGCCGGGGATCAGCACGGGGGATCTGGACGCGCTCGCGGAGGAGTCCATCCGGTCCCAGGGTGGCATCCCCTCCTTCCTGGGCTACCACGGCTTCACCGGCTCGATCTGTGCCTCGGTGGGCCCGGAGGTCGTACACGGCATCCCGCTGCCGGACCGGGTGCTCGCCGACGGAGAACTGATCTCGATCGACTGCGGGGCCATCGTCGCGGGCTGGCACGGGGACGCCGCCGTCACGGTGGCCGTGGGAGAGTGCGCCCCCGAACTGCTCCACCTGTCCGCGGTCACCGAGCAGTCCATGTGGGCCGGTCTGCGCGCAGTCCGCGACGGCGGCCGGCTGTCCGACATCGGCGCGGCCGTGGAGGGCGTCGTACGCCCGCACGGCTACGGCCTGGTGGACGGCTACACGGGGCACGGCATCGGCACCGCCATGCACGAACCGCCGTCCGTGCCCAACACGGCCCCGGAGGGTCCCGGGCGCGGCATGGCGCTCGAGCCGGGCATCGTCCTGGCGGTGGAGCCCATGGTGACGCTCGGCAGCCCTGACGTCACCGAACTCGAGGATGGCTGGACGGTCGTCACGCTGGACGGCAGGGCGGCCGCCCATTGGGAGCACACGGTGGCCGTCACGCCGAACGGGCCGTGGGTGCTGACCGCGCTCGACGGGGGCGTGAGTGGGCTCACACCGACCCCGGGGTTGGACCCCGGCCGTCCGAGGACGTAGACTCCTCAGGTCGGACTGCGTACCGGCTTGCCCGCCATGCCCTACGTCCGCGTAGGTCCATCACCTCGGGCCCAGCACGACCAGACTGCACCAACCCAGCAACGGATCGCGGAGGACATGCCGAAGAAAGACGGGGCCATCGAAATCGAGGGCCGGGTGGTCGAGCCGCTCCCCAACGCGATGTTCCGCGTGGAGCTGCAGAACGGCCACAAGGTTCTGGCCCACATCAGCGGCAAGATGCGGCAGCACTACATCCGCATCCTCCCTGAGGACCGCGTCGTCGTGGAGCTCTCGCCCTACGACCTGACGCGCGGTCGGATCGTCTACCGCTACAAGTAAGCCCCGCCGCGCGGGGGCCCTGGGCCCGCGCGCATGACGAGCCAGGAATCAGTCACGTGAAGGTCAAGCCCAGCGTCAAGCCGATGTGCGACAAGTGCCGCGTCATCCGTCGCCACGGCCGCGTGATGGTCATCTGCTCCTCCACCGCTCGCCACAAGCAGCGGCAGGGCTAGACCAGCACCAGCTAGCACCGCACCGCCAACGCGCACACCCGCCCCTCGGGGCGGACACCCCCGGTCGGAGGCCGGGGCCCTTCCTGGGCAGGAGGGGACCGTGTCGCGTACGACCTCCGCAAGCAGAAGGAGTTAGCCCGAATATGGCACGTCTTGCCGGCGTCGACCTCCCCCGCGAAAAGCGGCTCGAGATCGCGCTCACCTACATCTACGGCATCGGCCGTACCCGCGCCAAGGAGACCCTGGCGCAGACCGGCGTCTCCGCCGATGTCCGCGTGAAGGACCTGTCCGACGAGGACCTGGTCAAGCTCCGCGACTGGCTGGACGCGAACTACAAGGTGGAGGGTGACCTCCGCCGCGAGGTCGCCCAGGACATCCGCCGCAAGATCGAGATCGGCTGCTACCAGGGCATCCGGCACCGCCGGGGCCTGCCGGTCCACGGTCAGCGGACGCACACGAACGCGCGCACCCGCAAGGGCCCGAAGAAGACCGTCGCCGGCAAGAAGAAGCCGAAGAAGTAGTGGCCGCGATCACCCGCGTGCTCACGGCCACCGACCACCTCCGCATCGAGAAGGACTAATGCCCCCCAAGACCCGCACCGGCGCCGGTGTCAAGAAGGTCCGGCGCAAGGAGAAGAAGAACGTCGCGCACGGCCAGGCGCACATCAAGTCGACGTTCAACAACACGATCGTGTCGATCACCGACCCCCAGGGCAACGTGATCAGCTGGGCCTCCGCCGGTCACGTCGGCTTCAAGGGCTCGCGCAAGTCGACGCCGTTCGCCGCGCAGATGGCTGCTGAGAGCGCCGCCCGCAAGGCGCAGGAGCACGGCATGAAGAAGGTCGACGTCTTCGTGAAGGGTCCCGGCTCCGGCCGCGAGACCGCGATCCGCTCCCTGCAGGCCACCGGCCTGGAAGTGGGGCAGATCCAGGACGTGACCCCCGTCCCGCACAACGGCTGCCGCCCGCCCAAGCGCCGCCGCGTCTGACGCCCCCACAGGACCAGGAGACTTACGAATTATGGCCCGCTACACGGGTGCCGACTGCCGCCGCTGCCGTCGCGAGAAGATGAAGCTGTTCCTCAAGGGCAGCAAGTGCGAAGGGCCGAAGTGCCCGTTCGAGTCGCGCCCCTTCCCTCCCGGCCAGCACGGCCGCGGTCGGCCGAAGGAGACCGAGTACCTGCTGCAGCTTCGCGAGAAGCAGAAGGCCCGCCGTATTTACGGTGTGCTGGAGAAGCAGTTCCGCGGGTACTACGAGGAGGCCGTGTCCAAGCCGGGTAAGACCGGTGAGGTGCTGCTGCAGATCCTCGAGTCGCGGCTGGACAACGTGGTCTACCGGGCAGGGTACGCCCACTCCCGGGACATGGCCCGTCAGTTGGTCACGCACGGCCACATCCTGGTCAACGGCAAGAAGGTCAACATCCCGTCCTACCGGGTTCGCGAGCACGACATCGTCTCGGTGCGCGAGAAGTCGCGTGAGATGACGCCGTTCGTCGTCGCGAACGCCCAGGCCGGGAGCCGGATCGTTCCGGCCTGGCTGGAGGCCATCCCGAGCGACATGAAGATCCTGGTCCACTCGCTGCCGGCCCGTCAGGTGATCGACACGCAGGTTCAGGAACAGCTGATCGTCGAGCTCTA
>JAOPWV010000138.1 GCA_025965475.1 Frankiales bacterium
GTGCAACAGCTGGTGCCCTTCCTCCTGCAGCGGCTGGGAGCCGGGCAGCTCACGTGCTCGCCCGAGGCGATGCAGGTGCTGCTGCGCTCGCACTGGCCCGGAAACGTCGCCCAGCTGCTGGAGGTCCTCCGCCACGTCCTGCGCCACCGCCGCACGGGCACGGTGCTGCTGACCGACCTCCCGCCCGCCGTGCAATCGCTCAACCGCCGGCGCTTGAGCACCATGGAGTCCCTCGAGCGGGACGCCATCGTGCTGGGGCTGCAGGACGTGGGCGGGAACAAGGCGCAGGCTGCCCGCTCCCTGGGCATGTCCCGGGCGACCATCTACCGCAAGCTGCGGCAGTACGGCGTGACCGTTCCGCTCGCACACTGATCCGGCCCGGTGCGCCCACAACCAGCCAGCGCCCGTGATGATGGGGTTGCCGGGCCCGAGGCCCTCGCGATCCCGTGATCACGACGGTGGAGTGCAGGCGCGGGTGCGTCAGGAGGCCGCTGGGCGGGCCGGCCAGGGGGCGTCGTGCGGACGCAGGCCCTCGAAGCCGTCCCGGGCGGCCCGGTCGGCCGCCAGGACACCGGCTACGGCGAGCGCGTTCTCCAGCTCGCCCGCCAGCACCTGCCGGACCAGTTCCTGGAGCGGCACCCGGGAGGACGTCATCTCGGCCTCCTCGTGCTCCTGCACCTCGCGATCGACCTCGCGCAGGCCGCGGGCCAGGAAGATGCGGGTCGCCTCGTCGCTCATCCCGGGGGTGGTGAGCAGGTCGACCAGGGTGTGCCACTCGTCCGCCGCGAGGCCGGCCTCCTCTGCCAGCTCGCGGGCGGCGGCCCGGTATGCGGGTTCCCCCTCCACGTCCAGGATGCCGGCTGGCAGCTCCTCGAGGTACCGGCGTACCGGATGGCGGTACTGCCGGACCATGACGACGCGGTCGTCCCCGTCCAGCGCGACGACGGCCACCGCGCCCGGGTGCTCGACCACCTCGCGGACGCTGGTCACAGCACCGGGCATCCGCACCTCGTCGCGGCGCAACGAGATGACCCGGCCTCCGTAGATGCGCTCGCTGGAGACGACGTCGTACGCGTGTGGCGCGGACATCAGCGGGTGCCGACGAAGACGACGATGGCGATCACCACCATGATGCCGACCAGCGGCCACATCGGCATGAAGGCCAGCTTGCGGTCCTGGTTGCGTTCTGCGGTGGTACGTCGGCGTCCCATGCCCGCGATCTTCCCAGGCGGGCCGGGACGAACCGCTACAGCGGCAGCATCCGGCCCTCGGCGTTGGCCACCGCCGCGCCGATGAACGCCCGGAACAGCGGGTGGGCCCGGGTCGGCCGGGACCGGAACTCGGGGTGGGCCTGCGTCCCGACGAAGAACGGGTGCACGTCCTCGGGCAGCTCGGCGATCTCCACCAGGCGGCCGTCCGGGGAGGTCCCGGAGAAGACCAGCCCGGCCGCCTCGAGCGCGGGCCGGTAGGCGTTGTTGACCTCGTAGCGGTGGCGGTGCCGCTCGGTCGCGGGCTCGTCGCCGTACGCCTTGGCCGCCAGCGAGTCCTTCGTGAGCGCGGTCTCCCACAGACCCAGACGCATCGTGCCGCCCATGTCGCGCTCGCCGGAGACGACGTCGTGCTGGTCGGCCATGGTCGCGATCACCGGGTCCGGCGCCGCCGGATCGAACTCGGCCGAGTCGGCCTTGACGATCCCCGCGAGCGAACGGGCGACCTCGATGACCATGCACTGCAGACCCAGGCACAGGCCGAGCACCGGGATCTTGCACTCGCGGGCGTGCCGGATGGCGCCGACCTTGCCCTCGATGCCGCGTACGCCGAAGCCGCCGGGGATCAGGACGCCGTCGACGCCCTCGAGCGCCCGCGCCGCCCCCTCCGGGCTCTCGCAGTCGTCCGAGGTGACCCAGCGGATGTCCACCTTGGCGTCGTTCGCGAAGCCGCCGGCCCGCAGCGCCTCCGTGACCGACAGGTAGGCGTCGGGCAGGTCGACGTACTTGCCGACCAGTGCCACGGTGACCTGCTTGGCCGGATGGTGGACCCGCTGCAGCAGCCGGTCCCAGTCGGTCCAGTCCACGTCCCGGAACGGGAGGTCGAGCCGGCGGACGACGTACGCGTCCAGACCCTCGGCGTGCAGGACCTTGGGGATGTCGTAGATCGAGGGCGCGTCGACGGCGGAGACGACAGCCTCCTCGTCGACGTCGCACATCAGGCTGACCTTGCGCTTGAGGCTCGGGTTCAGCTCGCGGTCGGAGCGCAGGACGAGGGCGTCCGGGGTGATACCGATCGCCCGCAGCGACTGGACCGAGTGCTGGGTCGGCTTGGTCTTGAGCTCGCCGGACGGGCCGATGTACGGGATCAGCGAGACGTGCAGGAAGAAGCAGCGGTCGCGGCCGATCTCCTGGCGCACCTGCCGGGCCGCCTCGAGGAAGGGCAGCGACTCGATGTCGCCGACCGGGCCGCCGACCTCGGTGATGACCACGTCGACGTCGTCGCCGCCGAGACCGAGGATGCGCTCCTTGATCTCGTTCGTGATGTGCGGGATGACCTGGACGGTGTCCCCGAGGTACTCGCCGCGGCGCTCCTTCGCGATGACCGCGCTGTAGACCTGGCCGGTCGTGACGTTGGCCGAGCCGTGCAGGTCCTCGTCGAGGAAGCGCTCGTAGTGCCCGACGTCGAGATCGGTCTCGGAACCGTCATCGGTGACGAAGACCTCGCCGTGCTGGAACGGGTTCATCGTCCCGGGGTCGACGTTGAGGTAGGGGTCGAGCTTCTGCATCGTCACGCGCAGGCCGCGCGCCTTCAGCAGCCGCCCGAGGCTCGATGCCGTGAGGCCCTTGCCGAGCGAGGAGGCGACCCCACCGGTGACGAACAGGTGGCGGGTCGGCTGGCTCGATCGTGCCAAGGAAAGCTCCCGTGCTCGGAGCGGGCCGGCGGCCCGCTGCACGGAAGTCCACTCTAACGGTTGGCCGCCACCTGGCGTGCATGGCGCGCCGTGACGGCCACCGTTGCGGGCAGCGCGACGAGGATCGCGAGCGCGGGGACCGCGGCTCCGCTGTCGTTGAGGACGAAGCCGAGGCCGCTCGCGGTGAGGACGGCGAGCAGCCCGGCCCGCCAGGACGGGTCCCGCTCGAACGTCCGGCGCAGGACCGGCGGCGGTCGCAGGAACAGCAGCAGCAGGACCGCGGCGACCACCGGCAGCAGCGCGGTGACCGGCGAGTGGAACAGCAGCAGGACGTTCGCGTCTGCCTTGCGGACCAGCACCGTCCCGGCCGTCCCGTCGAGCACCTCGCCCACGAACCGGCCCAGGTGCGTCTGCTCATCCGCCGGCCGCGCGTGGTCGGCGACGCCGAAGGCGGCCACCACCGCCATCCCGGCGAGGGTGGCGAGCGCGAGCCGCGCGAGGTTGACCCGGCGGCCGGCCAGCCGCAGCACGAGGACGGCGTACGCCGGGACGAGGGCCAGCACTCCCCCGACGTCGCTCCCCCAGAGCGGCGCGCCGTCGACCACCACGACGATCGCGGTGAGCGCGGCCACGGTGGCGCTGCGGGTGCTCGCCGCGGCGAGCAGCGCGGAGGCCGCCAGGACGCCGAACGCGACGTTGCCGATCCCCGCGAACCGGCCTGCGACGAGCGGCGAGTAGCCGCCGACCGAGGACATCTGCAGGTGCGCACCGGTGACCAGGTCCGCCACCAGGATCAGCGCCGTCACCCCGCAGGCGATCCCGGCCCGGGCCAGCAACCCGCGGCCGAGGAGGGACAACGCGGTCAGCCCGGCGGTGAAGGCGGCCGTCGCCACCAGCAGGCCGGCGAGCGGCGGCGGGACCCGCCACCACGGCAGCAGGTTCGCCAGGTACGACGCCCCGACGGCACAGGTGCCGGCGAGCGCGACCAGTTCAGCGGTCCGCCACCAGCGACGCCAGGCGGCGAGCCCGAGCAGCACCAGCTGCGCCGCAACGAGCAGGACGAAGAACGGGACGGTCGCCTGCCGCTGCGCGGTGGCCTTCGTGTCCTGGTCGCGCAGCGCCGCGAGGGAGATCGGCCGGGCGGTCGCCTGCCAGGGCTCCCCGACCATCGCGGCGGGCGACCGGATGCCGAACACGGCCAGCACCGTGGGGGCGACGTCGACGAGCTGGACGTACGGCGCGCGCCGGGTGCTCGCGGACACGAGGGCGCCCGTTCGGAATCCCGGGCCCGCGGCCAGCGCCACGTGCAGGTGGCCGGATGCGTCGCCGGCCGCCTCCGACAGCCCGAGGACGATCAACGTCGAGCCGGGGACCCGGGTGCGGTCCGCCTCGGCGACGGCCCGGTCGGCCTGCGTGGCGGCTGCGGCGCGCGCGCTGCCGGTTCCGCCGACGGCGGCCGCCTCCCGGACGAACACCGGGCAGCCGGTGCCGGAGCCGCTGCCGGCGGCTGCGAGAGCCGCGCCCGCCCCCTCCGCCTGCATGCACACGCCGTGCTGCCGCAGGGTCGCGCCGAGCAGACCGGGCCGCGCACCCTCGCGACGGTCGGCGTTGAGCCGGATCTGCTCCGGCAGCGAGGACGCGGCCGGCAGGCCGGCGGCACAGGTGCCGGCCCGCTCCCCTGCCGCGACCACGCGGTTGCCCGCCCCGAGGGTCAGCCACCCGTCGGCGGGGCAGTCGAGCGGCCCGGCTGTCCGTACCGAGAGCGCGCCCACCGCGCCGGCACGGGCCAGCGCGGCGAGGCGCGGTGTGCGGGCCGGATCCACGTCGCTCCAGCGCAGCCCCGGCACGCCCACCACGACCACCTGGCCGGCCGACGTCCCGGCCTGGGCGGCGCCGGCCGGCTGACCGAGCAGCAGCGCGGGCACGGCGAGGAGCAGAAGCAGCAGGCGCTTCATCCGAGCAGCTCCGCATAGGTGGCGGCTACCTGCGCCAGCGTGTCGTCCCCGGTCGGCCAGGCTGCGGCGACAGCTTTCGCCCGTGACGCCAGCGCAGCCGCCTCTCCCGGGTGGTCGAGCAGCCGCCGGACGGCCGCACCGAGCGCCGCCGGGTCCCCGGCTGGGACCACGAGCGCGCCGTCCCGCACCAGCTCCGGCAGCCCGCCGACGGCGGTGACGACGAGCGGCCGGCCGGCCCTCATCGCCTCCTGGGCGGTCAGGGAACGGGCCTCCCACACCGACGGGAGCACCACGACGTCGGCCGCGGCGTACAGGTCCGCGACGTCGTCGCGCCGGCCCAGCCAGTGGACCTGCGGTGCCCGGGCCGCCAGCTCGGCGCGCAGCGGACCTTCGCCGGCCACCGCCACCACCGCGTCGCCCAGGAACGGCAGCGCGTCGACGAGCACGTCGTAGCCCTTCTGCGGGTGCAGCCTGCCGACCGCGAGGACCAGCGGATGGCCGAGCCCGGGCTCGCAGCCGGTGGCCCGGCGGTCCGGCGCCGCCACCGGGGCGAGGCGGACGTCCCGGCCGCCGCGGTGCGCCGCCTGCCGGGCCAGATCCTCGGAGGCGGCGAGCGTCACGGTCGAGCGGCGGGCGACGTACCGCTCGAGGAGCGCACCGAGCCGGCTGCCGGCGAGCTGCGCGTTGTGCCAGGTGACGACCAGCGGGGCGGTCGCGGGCGCGAGTGCGCCGGCGCGCAGCCCGTGCGCATGGACCACGTCGGCATCAGCGGCCAACCGTCGGAGCTCGCGTACCGCCGCGGTGTCGCGCACGAGGCGTGGCCGGGCGCCGATGTCCACGACGGCATACGACGGAAAAGCGAACACCTCCTGGCTCGAGGCGGGTCCGGCGACGGTGATGTGCGCACCGAGGCCGGTCAACCCGTCGGCCAGGGCGCGGACATGCTGGCCGACCCCACCGGTGCTGGTGGCCAGGACGAGCAGCACGCGCCGCCCCGCCAGCCCCGTCGCCTCAGGCACGGACCAGCGCTTTCAGGGCATCGGGCTCGAAGCGCCGTACGACGGCGACGTACACGCCGGCGGTGACGAGGGCGGTCACGAGGGCGGTCAGGAGGGCCCCGACCCGCCCGCCCACCAGGCTCGCGGTGACGGTGGTGCCGCCGAGCGGCAGCAGCCGGCCGGCGGCGGCGGCGAGCAGGCAGCCGACCAGGGACACGACCGCGGTCCGGGGCAGGCCGGCGAACGCCCTCGGAGCCACCCGGCGCAGGCCGGCCAGCAGGAGCAGGGCGGCCACGGTCATGCCGGCGGTGTTGCCGAGCGCGAGCGCGACCACGCGGTCGAGCGAGGTGGCGACGACGAGGACCACATCGCTGACGGCGACGGCCAGCCAGCCGGTCACCGTGGCGACCGCCACCCTCCTGCCGTCCCCCCGGGCGTAGAGGGCCCGGCCCACCACCGCGAGGAGCCCGAAGCCTACGAGCCCGGGGGCGAACGCCACCGTGGCGGCGGTGAGCTGTCCCACCTGCGGCGCTCCGGGGACGCCCGCGACGAGGAGCCCGGCGGCCGGCGCGGCAACCACGCTGAGGACCGCGACCGCGCCCAGGGTGGCCACGACGACGGCCGCCAGGGACCGGCCCGCGAGCTCCGCGTACTCCCGCTCCTGGCCCGCTCCGGCGCGCGCCGTCAGTTCCGGGAACGCGCTGGTGCCGATGGGCACGGCGAGCACCGCCCACGGCAGCAGGAAGAGGGCGGTGGCGACCTGGAAGACCACGACCGAACCTTCCGGACCGTGGGCGGCCAGCCGCAGCGCGACCACCAGCGCGACCTGCTGCGCGGCGAGCCCCGCGACTCCGGCGAGGGCCAGCCGGCGGACCCGCACCGCCACGGCCGGCGGGAAGGCGAAGGACGGCCGCAGGGTGAGCTCGACCCGGCGCAGCGGGACGAGCAGGCCGAGCGCCAGCACCGCGACCCCGAGGGTGGTGCCGACCGAGAGGACGAGCTCCTGGGAGCGGCTCAGGTCGGCCAGCGCGGCCGGCCCGCGCGCCGCGTACAGCAGGTAGGTCGCGATCACGACCAGGCTCGACAGCAGCGGCGCCAGCGCAGGGCCGAGGAAACGGCGGTGCGCCTGCAGGATGCCGGCCAGCACGATGCCGATGCCGTACAGCACCACCTGCGGCAGGAAGATCACGAGCATCCGGCCGCCGACGTCGAGCATCGGACCTCCGCAGCGGGGATCGTCGCCGACGAGCGCGCGCATGAGGTGGGGCGCCACGAGGATGCCCAGCAGCGCGACCGGGGTGAGGACCGCGACGGTCCAGGTCAGGAGCGCCGAGGCCGTCCTGCTGGCCGTCTCACGGTCACCGGCGGCCACCGCCCCGGCGAGCACCGGCACGACGACGCTCGCGAGCGCACCGCCGGCGGCGACCTCGAAGATGACGTTGGGCAGGGCGTTGGCCACCTGGTAGGTGTCGCCCACGCAGGACGTGCCGAGGGTGTGCGCCAGGACGCCGGTCCGGCCCAGGCCGACGACGCGGCTCGCCACGGTCACGACCGCGATGCCCGCGGCCGCCCCGACGAGGACGCGCTTCACGGACGTCGGCCCAGCCGGTCCAGCCGGCGCAAGGGCGGCGTCCGGTCGATGACCGCGCTGAACGAGACGAGCTCGCTGGCAGCGGTCAGTCCTGCCAGGGCCGCGCAGGCCCCGGCCCGGGCGCGGCGGGACGGCAGCCGGTCGACCAGCGCCAGGCCGAGTACGGCGCCGAGGGCGTTCGCGCCCGCGTCGCCGAGCATGGTGCGCTCCGCCAGGTCCGCCGGAAGCAGCGCCACGCAGGCGCCGGCCACCCCGGGCTGTCCGGCCGCGACGGAGAGCAGGAGGCCGGCCTTCAGCGCCCGTCCCGGGCGCAGGTCGAGCAGGTTGACCAGGTTGGCCGTGGCAGCGACGACAGCTCCGCCGAGCAGGATGTCGAGCGGACGCCGGGGGCGCAGGACTCTCGCCGACAGCAGCCCCGCGGTTCCGATCCCGGCGACCTTCACGACGCCTGCCGTCAGTCGTCCCCGCCGCAGCGCGCCGAGATGTCCGTGGAAGCCCTTGGCGGCGTCCGTGCCGCCCGCGGCATCGTCGTACGCGCCGAACAGACCGGCGCCCAGCCCGGCCAGAGCGGCACCGCCGAGCGGCAGCCGGGCGGCTGCGAGCGCCGCGACCGCGAGCGCCGGCCCGGACAGCAGGGACACCGGCGACCCCCGGTGATTGGTGCGCCGCCAGCGTTCCGCACCGCCGGGGGGACGCGCGGTGAGGGCACGCTCGACGGCCAGGGCCACCGCCGCACCCGCCAGCGGCCGCGCCAGGCCGGGCGTCACGGGCTCGTCGACCCCGGCACGGCCGCCTGGGAACCTGGTCCTTGGCCGTACCGGCCGGAGCGCCCGGCCGCCTGCTCGCGCAGGGCCAGAACGACGACGAGCTCGCCGTACGCCGTGTCCGCCGTGTCCACCGAAGAGACCCGGTCGCTGAGGCTGCGGTCGTCCCGGACGGCCGCCAGCAGTCCGGCCGGCTCCGCCGCGGTGGCGGGACCGGCGACGACCACGCCGGCCGACCGCAGGTCCAGCGCGCGCGCAAGGGTCAGTACCGCCCGCTGGCGCAGGCGGCCGGCATCGTCGAGCGGCTTGCCATCGCTCCCGCCGGTCACGAGGATCGCCAGGGAGGCGGGTGGGGCGGCGACCGCCGGATCCGCCCCGGCCGGCGGCTCGAACGCCACCAGATCCGCGCCCATGAAGCCGCCGAGCACCCTGGCCGCGGCATCGCTGGACAGCGCAGGCGACCCCGGGAGCTGCAGCAACGCGGCGGCCAGCTCGACGGCTGCGCGGTCGCTCGGGGTGCCGTTCGGCAGCGTGACGCCGGGAGGGACGACGTTCACGACGACGTCGTCGATCACCTGGTTCTTCGCCGGGTCGAGAAAGTCGTTGCGGAGCCGGAGCACGCCGCCCGGTGTACCGCCCGCGGCGGCCACCCGCCGGCTGAGTCCATTCACGACCTCGGCGGGCGCGTCGGGGGTCGCGACCAGCAGGACCCGGCGGCCGGACAGTTGGCCGGCGATCACCTGGTCGCCGACGGCCGTGGCGAACTCGTCCCGGCGCGTCACCGCGGTCCGCAGGTCCTTGACCTCCGCCTCCAGCGCCCGCTTGTCCCGGATGACCTTGTCGCTGGAAACCCGCAGCGTCTCGACGATCCCACCGTTCAGGGTGGTGGTGCCGACCACGATGCCCACGGTCAGGGCCAGGAAGACGGCGACGATGGAGACGAGGTGGTACCGGAAGTCGATCATCGGAGCGCCGCTCCCGCCGCGTGCTCGGCCGATGGACACGTGAGGTCGAGGGGCACCCGCGAAGCCTAGGGGTCACCCTCCGCCAGGAGCCGCCATCGCAGGTCGACGGGCCGCCGGCCGCGTGTTTTGCGTATCTTGTCCAGCAAGGAGCAGGTGCCGTGCCGGGATGTGCGCCGTGACCGATTGCCACCCGGCGTCCCGGGTCGTCGCCTGCATCGAGACCGGAGGCGCTGTGTCCGAAGAGCCCGAACAGGCGGTGTCCGAGCCGGCCGAGGTGGCTGGGCTACGGCGGCGCGTCGACCTGGATGAACAGCTGTTCGACGCCGTGTTCGACGCCAGCCCTCTCGGCATCGCCCTGATCGACGGCGACCACCGGCTGCTCCGCGTCAACGACGCCTTCTGCGAGTTCGTCGGACGACCTGGGGCGGAGCTGGTGGGACTGGACCGGCACGAGCTGACCCACCCGGCGGACATCGGGACGTCCTCGACTGCCGTCACGCGGGCGCTCGACGGTGCGGTCCCCGTCGTGGTGGAGGAGCGGTACGTGCGTCCGGACGGCAGCGTCGTCTGGGGCCGGGTGTGCCTGACCGCTCTGCCTGCGGGCGACAGCAGAGACGTGGCGCTGATCGCCCAGACCGAGGACATCACGGAGAGCAAGTGGCACGAGGCCCGGCTGCGGTTCGACGTCCTGCACGACGCACTGACCAGGCTGCCGAACCGCACGCTCGTCCTCGCCCGGCTCGACCAGGCGCTGCACGACGCGATCGAGACCCGGCGGCTGGTCGCCGTCCTGTACTGCGACATCGACCGGCTCAAGGTCGTCAACGAGGTGCACGGGCATGCGGTGGGCGACGCGTACATCCGTGCGGTGTCCCGCCGGATCCAGGCCGTGCTGTCCGAGCACGACCTCGTCGGCCGGCTGTCCGGTGGCGAGTTCGCCGTACTCGCCGAGCACGCCGGGACTCCGGCTGACGTGCTCGCCCTGACCGGCCGCCTCCTGGACGCCGTCCGCCGCCCGCTGACGATCGGCCCGGTCACCGTCTCGCCGTCGCTGTCGATCGGCATCGCCTACAGCCGGGGCACGGGCACCACGGCCGAGCAGGTCCTCGCCGACGCCGACGAGGCGCTGAACACGGCCAAGCGGTCCGGCCGCGGCGGCTGGCGGCTGTTCGACGAGAGCCAGCGGACCTGGACCTCGTCGCACCTGGCGCTGCGCAACCAGGTCGGGCCGGCGCTCGCCGGCGGCGAACTCGAGCTGCACTACCAGCCGATCGTCCGGCTGGCCGACCGCAGCACGATCGGCTACGAGGCGCTGCTGCGCTGGCGGCACCCGGAGCGCGGCCTGCTGAGTCCCGCCGCGTTCCTCGACGTCATCGTCGACAGCGAGTACGAGACCCCGGTCACGGACTGGGTGCTGTCGCAGGCCACCGCGGACGCGGCGCACTGGCCGGACGGCTCGACGCCGACCGTCTCGGTCAACCTCACCGTCTTCCAGCTCGCCAGGACCGACCTGCCGCGGGTCGTCGCGGAGGCGCTCCGCCGCAGCGGCCTGCCGGCCCGCAACCTCATCGTCGAGGTCACCGAGGACCGGTTCCTGGAGCGCGCCGAGGGCGCGCAGCAGCTCGCCCGGCTACGTGCCCTGGGCGTCCCGATCGCCATCGACGACTTCGGCACCGGTTTCGCCGGGCTCGGCTACGTCCAGCGGCTGCCCATCGACACGATCAAGATCGACCGCAGTTTCGTCAGCCTGCTGCCCAGCCACGCGACCAGCGGGCACATCGTGCGCGCCATCCACGACCTGGCCGAGGCGTGCAACCTGCGCGTCGTCGCCGAGGGCGTCGAGACCACGGAGCAGATGGCGGCGCTGTCCGGCCACGGGGTGACGCTCGCCCAGGGTCACCTGTTCGGCCGTCCGCAACCGTTGAGCGAGTACGCCCACACCTGACGAGCGCCGGCCGGTCAGAGCAGGCCGGACACCCAGAACACGAAGCTGTGCCACTGATCGTGGACGAAGACGCCGTAGTACCGCCCGACGGAGGACACCAGGATGGCGGCCGTCATCGCGGCCAGCGCGGCGAGCACCAGAAACACCAGTGAGCCCGTGGAGATCCGGCTTCGGTACAGCCGGCTGACGCCCTTGGCGTCGATGAGCTTGCCCCCGACCCGGAGCCGGGTGAGGAAGGTCGAGGACATCCCCTGCCGTCCCTTGTCGAGGAACTCGACGAGCGTCGCGTGCGTCCCGACGGCGACGATCAGGGCGGCCCCCTTCTCGTCGGCGAGCAGGAGCGCGACGTCCTCGCTCGTCCCTGCCGCCGGGAAGACCACGCCGGTCACGCCCAGGTCCTGCACCCGCTTGAGCCCGGGCGCGCGGCCGTCCGGGTAGGCGTGCACCACGACCTCCGCCCCGGACCGCAGGGTGCTGTCGCTGACCGAGTCCATGTCGCCGACGATGACGTCCGGCCGATAGCCCGCCTCGACGAGCGCGTCGGCACCGCCGTCGACCCCAACGAGCAGCGGCCGGTACTCGCGGATGTAGGGCCGCAGCGTCGCAAGGTCCTCGCGGTAGTCGTAGCCGCGTACGACGACGAGGACGTGCCGGCCGGTGAAGTCGGTCCGGACGTCGGGCACCCCGATGCCGTCCAGGAGGAGGGCCCGCTCCTTGAGCAGGTACTCCATCGTGTTCGCCGCGAACGCCTCGAGCTGGGTGTGCAGACCCGCGCGCGCCTCGGCCATCGCGGCGCCGATGGTCCCGGCGTCCTGCGGCGTGCCCTTGGCCACCACCTCGTCGCCGAGGTAGACCGTGTCGCCCTCGACCCGGACGGTGGCGCCCTCCCTGATGGCCGCGAACACGCCGGTCCCCACGCTGTCGACCAGCGGGATGCCCGCGGCGAGCAGGATCTCGGGCCCGAGGTTGGGGTAGCGACCGCTGATGCTGGGCGCGGCGTTGACGATCGCGCCCACCCCGCAGGAGACGAGTGCATCGGCGCTGACCCGGTCGATGTCGACGTGGTCGATGACCGCCACGTCGCCCGGCCGGAGCCGCTTCGTGAGGTCCTTCGTACGCCGGTCGAGTCGGGCGACCCCGGACACGCCGGGCAACTGCTCGGCCGGCCGGCCGCGGCGCCGGGTCGCACGCTTCATCGTGCGCGGAGTCTGCCAGAGCGAACGGCGCGCCCCGGTCAGGCCCGCCGCCGCCGTCACGACGAGAAGTGGAATCGCCTGCTTTGCGGGGTAGGAGCGGCGGCGTGCGGGCCGTCGTGATACCGGTCCACCCCTTCCTCGTTGGAGGCTCCGTGTTCCGTCGCGCTCTCGTCCTCGCCGTCGCCGCCTGCGCCGCGCTGCCGCTGGCCGCCCCGCCGGCCAGCGCCGCGACCGCGCCCCAGGTGGTGGCGAGCGGCAAGGCCGCCCCGTGGGGGATCGCGTTCCTGCCGGACGGCAGCGCGCTGTTCACCGAGCGGGACACCCGCGCCATCTGGGCGGTCCGGCCGGGGGCGCCCGCGCGCAGGATCTACACGGTCACCGAGGCGGTTCCCCGGGGCGAGGCCGGCCTGCTCGGCATCGCCGTGGGCCCGACGTACGCGCGCGACGGCGCGATCTACCTCTACTACTCGACAGCGTCCGACAACCGGATCGCGGTCATCCACCGCGGGTCGGCGGCCCGGCCGCGGCCGATCGTCACGGGCATCCCGGCCGGCAGCAACCACAACGGTGGCCGGCTGGTGTTCGGCCCCGACGGCTACCTGTACGCCGGCACCGGCGACGGGGGCAACCGCGCCAACGCACAGAACCGAGCCAGCCTCGGCGGCAAGGTCCTGCGCATGACGACAGCCGGCACGCCCGCGCCCGGCAACCCGTTCGCCGGCTCGCTCGTCTACTCGCTCGGCCACCGGAACGTGCAGGGACTGGTCTTCGACCGCGCCCGCCACCTCTGGGCCACCGAGTTCGGCCAGGACACCTGGGACGAGGTCAACGTCATCGTCGCCGGCGGCAACTACGGCTGGCCGACGGTCGAGGGCCGCTCCCCGGACAGCCGCTTCCGCAACCCGGCCTGGACCTGGTCGCCGAGCCAGGCCTCCCCCTCGGGCATCGCGATCAAGGGCGGAACCCTGTACGTCGCGGCGCTCCGCGGCCAGCGGCTGTGGCGTCTGCAGTTCTCAGGTACGACGATCACGCAGGCCACGCCGCTCTACACCGGGACCTACGGCCGCCTGCGCGCCGCCATGCAGAACCCACGGGACGGGGCGATCTGGGTGCTGACCTCCAACCGGGACGGCCGCGGCGACCCGGCGCCGGCCGACGACCGCCTGCTGCGGTTCACCATCACGCCGTAGGGGTGGGGTCAGCGCTTGGCCTTCGCAGCGGCGGCCAGCAGCTCCTCGGCGTGGCCGCGCGCCAGACCACTGTCGAGGCCGGCCAGCATCCGGGACAGTTCCGCGACCCGCGCCTCGTCGTCGAGAGAAACGACACCGCTGCGGGTGACCACACCGGCGTCGGGCCCCTCGCTGCCTTTCACCACGAGCAGGTGCTGGTCGGCGAACGCGGCGACCTGCGGCAGGTGTGTCACGACCAGGACCTGATGGTCGCGGGCCAGCCGGGCCAGCCGGCGGCCCACCTCGACCGCCGCCTTGCCCCCGACGCCGGCGTCGACCTCGTCGAAGACCATCACCGGCACCGGGTCGGACCCGGCGAACACGACCTCCACCGCGAGCATGACCCGCGACAGCTCGCCCCCGCTGGCGCCCTTCTGGAGCGCCCGAGGAGGCGCACCCGGGTGCGGCACGAGCTGGAGCTCGACCTCGTCGACGCCCTCCGGACCGGCCACCAGCAGGCGGTCCCCGACGGGCAGCCCGTCCGGGGCCTCACGCTGCTCCACCGAGGCGGTCACCTGCGCGTGCGGCATGGCCAGGTCGACCAGTTCGGCGGTCACCGCGAGGCCGAACCGCTCCGCCGCCGCCGCCCGCGCGGCGGACAACTCCTGCGCGAGCGTGCCCAGCTCGGCCTCGAGCCGGGCGTCGTCGTCGGTGAGCGCCGCGATCCGGTCGTCGGTGCCGTCCAGCTCCGCCAGGCGCACCGCCGCATCGGCGGCCCAGGCCAGCACACCGTCGATGTCGTCCACGCCGTGCCGGCGGACGAGGGCGGTCAGGACCGCCAGGCGCTCCTGGGCGCTGGCCAGCCACAACGGATCGGCATCGACCGACGCGGCGTACGACGCGAGCTCCGCCGCCGCGTCCACGAGCAGATGCCCGGCCTCCGCGACGCGGGCGGCCAGGGCGGCGAGCGCAGGGTCGTGTTGGGCGGCGCCGTCGAGGGCTCGCCGGGCGGCGATCACCAGCGCCAGCGCGTCCGGGCTGTCCATGTCGTCACCGGTCAGGGACTGCTGGGCAGTGGTGGCAGCGGTACGCAGGTCGTCGGCGTTCGCGAGCCGCTCGATCACAGCTGTCAGCTCCGACGTCTCGCCGGGCAGTGGCTCGGCGGCCTCCACCTCAGCCAGCCCCAGCCGGAGGATCTCGGCCTCCCGGGCCCGCTCGGTGGCCGCGGCGGTGAGCTCGGCCAGGGTGGCCCGCCCGTCGCGCCAGCGGGCCCAGTCGGCCCGGAACCGCTCGCGCAGGTCCAGCACCGGCGGACCGGCGTACCGGTCGAGCGCTGTCCGCTGCTCTGCCGGGCGCAGCAGCCGCTGCTGGTCGGACTGGCCATGCACTGCCAGGAGGTGCTCGCCGAGTTCCCCGAGCACACCGACCGGCACGCTGCGCCCGCCGAGATGGGCCCGTGAGCGGCCGTCGGCACCGACCGCGCGGGAAATGAGCAGCGCGCCGTCGTCGAGTTCGGCGCCGGCATCGAGGGCACGGTCGATGGCCGGGTGCTGCGGCGGCAGCACGAGCCGGCCCTCGACGATGGCACGCTCGGCGCCCGGCCGGACCCGCCCCGCGTCGGCCCGCCCGCCGAAGAGCAGCGCAAGTCCCTGCACGACCATCGTCTTGCCGGCGCCGGTCTCACCGGTGACCACCGTCAGCCCAGCGGACAGCTCGAGCACGGCGTCGTCGATCACGCCGAGCCCGCGGATGCGCATCTCCTCGAGCACGCCAGCGAGCCTAGGCCCGCGCTCGGACAGCACCCGGCTCCCACGCCGTACCGTCCACAGATCCGCTAGTGCTGCTCGGCCCTGCCGCGCCAGCCCTCGACCGGAAGCGCGAACTTCTCCACCAGCGTGTCGGTGAACGTCCGGGCCCGAGTACGTGCGAGCAGCACCGGGATCCGGCCACGGCGAATCTCCACGCGCGCCCGGTGCGGCAGCGCGCCGGTACGCCGGCCGTCGCACGCGACGACGGCCTCGGCACCGCTCGGCAGGACCTCCACCGCCACCACCGATGACGGCGCGACGACGAGCGGGCGGGCGAACAGCGCGTGGGCGCTGATCGGTACGACGAGCAGCGCCTCCACCGTCGGCCAGACGACCGGCCCACCGGCGGAGAAGGCGTAGGCCGTCGAGCCCGTCGGGGTGGCCGCGACGACGCCGTCGCAGCCCCACCGGGACAGCGGGCGCCCGTCCACCTCCAGGACGGCCTCGAGCATCCGCTCGCGGCTGGCCTTCTCGACGCTGCACTCGTTCAGCGCCCACCCGGTGTCCAGGACCTGCCCGTCGAGGGTGATGGAGACGTCGAGCGTCATCCGCTCCTCGACCGAGTACTCGCGCTTCAGGACGTGGTCGATCGTCGTCTCGAGGTCCTCCGGCTCGGTCTCCGCGAGGAAGCCGACGTGGCCGAGGTTGACGCCGAGCAGGGGTACCCCCGCATCGCGGGCGAGCTCGGCGGCACGCAGGATCGTTCCGTCACCGCCGAGAACCATCACCAGTTCGGCGCCGGCGGCCGAGCCACGGTCTCCGCTGCAGACCTGGACCCCGGTCAGGCCGAGCTCGGCACCCTCGTCCTGCAGGACGCGTACCTCGATGCCGGCGTCCTGCAGTCGGCGTACGACGTGGCGGGCCGCCTCGGCGGTCGCCTTGCGGCCGGTGTGGGCCAGGAGCAGGACGGAGCGGGTCACGCCGTCCACCCTCTCATTCCCGGCTACTGCGGCCCCGCCGCCACGGCGGCCTGCAGGGCTTCTTCCTCCAGCGGCGGCGCGCCCGCGGT
This sequence comes from Frankiales bacterium, assembly GCA_025965475.1. Lineage (GTDB taxonomy): Bacteria > Actinomycetota > Actinomycetes > Mycobacteriales > SCTD01 > RYN-124. The sequence continues at coordinate 16,303 of JAOPWV010000138.1, forward strand.
CAGCCAGAGGAAGAACTCGACATTGCCGCTCGGCCCGGGCAGCGGGCTCGCCGTCACCCCGCGCACACCGAGGCCGAGGCCGGCGGCCTGCTCGGCGACGCGCCGTACGGCCTCGGCCCGCAGCTGTGGGTCGCGGACCACGCCGCCCGCGGGCAGCCGTTCCTTGCCGACCTCGAACTGGGGCTTGACCATCGGCAGGAGGTCGGCAGCCGGTGCGGCGCAGGCCACCAGTGCCGGCAGGACCAGTCCCAGCGGGATGAACGACAGGTCGGCCACCACCAGGTCGACCGGCGCACCCACCTGCTCGGCGGTGAGCGCCCGCACGTTGGTCCGGTCCACCACGGTGACCCGCTCGTCGGTCTGCAGCGACCAGGCCAGCTGGCCGTACCCGACGTCCACGGCGACCACCTCGCGGGCGCCGCGCTGCAACAGGACGTCGGTGAAGCCGCCGGTGCTCGCTCCGGCGTCCAGCACGCGCTTCCCGGCCGGGTCGTACCCGAAAGCGTCCAGCGCGCCGGCCAGCTTGTGCCCTCCTCGCGAGACGTACGACGGCCCTTCCGGCTCCTCGACCAGCAGCGGGGTGGCCGGCTCGACGCCGGTGGCGGGCTTCGTGGCGACCTGGCCGCCCACCTTGACCCGGCCGTCCGTGATCAGCTCGGCGGCCTGCTCGCGGCTACGGGCCAGGCCCCGCCGGACGAGCTCGGCATCCAGCCGCGCTCGGCGGACCACCGGCGCTAGGCCTCGTCGAGCGTGGCGAGCGCGTCCTGGAGCAGGCGGTGCACCTCGTCGTAGACGGCCACGTGCCCGGACACGGGCTGGTCCTGGAGCTCCTCGAGGCGCGCCAGCGCCACGTCGACGGGGGTGGTCACTCGCCGGCCTCGGCGGCCGTGTCGGACGCCGGCCTCGCGGGCGCCTTCTTCGCGGGCGCCTTCTTGGCCGCCGCCTTGGCGGGGGCGGTCTTGGCCGGGGTCTTCTTCGCGGGCGCCTTCTTGGCCGGAGCCGCGGCGGCAGGTGCCGCCGAGGTGTTGCCTTCCCCCGGGGTCGCCGAGCCGTTGCCGTCGCCGGGGGTCGCGCCCAGCTTGCGCAGCTGGGCCTCCAGGGACCGGACCCGTCTGTGCAGCTCCGCCACCTCGTCGTTGGAGGCGAGGCCGACCCGGCCGAGCGTGCGCTCGACCTCGTACTTCACCAGCGCGCTGACGGCCTCGCGGTTGGACTTGCTCTGCTGCAGCAGGTCCTCCGCAAGTGTCGTCACCTGCTCGGCGGTCGCCTCGCCCTGGGCGGCCAGCGCCCTGGCGGCGGCCACGGCACGCTGCCGGGTGACCTCGGTCAGCCCCCCGGCCAGCGTCAGGTAGCTCTTGAGCGCGTCGCGCACGGGTCCTCCAAGGAGCGTCCGACGGGGTCGTCACCGTACCGCCTGCAGGCAAGCCTTCCGGTACCGTCCCTCGACGCGCCGCACGACCGCGGCAGCGTGCCGAGGGGGGCGAGTGGCGACACTGCAGGACTGCGAGTTGGCGCTGGCCGGCCTCTCGCAGCGTCTGGCGGAGGTCGACCCGGAGGTGCGCAAGAAGTACGTCGCGGAGCGGACCGTCGCCTGCCGGGTCCCCGACCTGGACGTCGTGTTCCTGGCCCGCGTCGACGCGGACGGTGTCAGCGGCCTGCGGACGGTGGACGGGGACGCGGGGAGCGGCGACGCGCAGGTCAAGCTCGCGGCGTCGAGCGACGACCTGATCGCGCTCATCGAGGGCCGGCTCGCCGTCCCCACCGCCTGGGCTACCGGCAAGCTGCGGATCGACGCCAGCATGTTCGACCTGCTGAAGCTGCGTTCCCTGCTCTAGCTGATGCCCTGATCCGACAGGCCCTCGACCCGGTCGACCGGGCGGCGGTCGTCGGTGCAGTGCCAGGCCAGCGCACAGGCCGCGCGCAGGGCCTCGGTCCCGCTCCCCCGGACGGTCAGCAGTCCGTCCACGTACGCCGCGTAGGCGTCCCCACACCGCGCGGTACCAGCGCCGATGAGCACCGGTGCCTGCGCCGCCAGCAGACCGCGGAGGTCGGTCGCGACGTACGTCGGGCGCATGCCGGGCGGGGCGTGGAGCAGGGCCGGCAGATCCACCACGCCGGTCAGCACGAGCAGGCTGTCCGCACCCCCGCGAACGGCACCGAGCACGTCGGTGTCGAGCCGGTCGCCGATGACCAACGGACGGGTCGCACCCACGCGGGCCACCGACTCCACATGCAGGGCGGGCTCGGGCTTGCCGGCCACGACCGGCGCGAGTCCGGTTGCGGTCCGCAGCGCGGCCACCATCGCGCCGTTGCCGGGCAACGGTCCACGCTCGCTCGGCAGGGTGCTGTCGGCGTTGGTCGCCACCCACAAGGCCCCGGCCCGCAGGGCCACGGAGGCCTCCGCCAGCTGCGCCCAGCCGGTCGCCGGGTCGTAGCCCTGGACGACAGCGGCCACCTCCGGATCGGCGGTCCGCGTCGCGACGAACCCGGCCGCCTCCATCTCCTCCGCCAGCGCAGCCGACCCGACGACCAGCACGGTGGCGCCGGGTGTCAGCCGGTCGCGGAGCACCCGCGCCGCGGCCTGACCGCTGGTCACGACGTCCTCGGGGACGGCGGGGATGCCGAGCGCGGTGAGGTGTCCGGCCACCACCGACGGCCGGCGGGACGCGTTGTTGGTCACGAACGCGGCGCGCAGCCCGTCACCGCGGGCCGCCGCCACCGATGCGGCCGCGTGCTCGACCGGGCCCTCGCCGACGTAGAGCACGCCGTCCAGGTCGTACAGCCCCGCGTCGTACTGCTGTGCGAGCGGCCCCTCGGAGCTGCCCAGCGCCAGTCCCCTGGTCGCCGCCGAGATCAACGCTGGGCAGCGGTGAGTGCGGCGCGTGCTCCGCGCAAGGCGGTCGCGTAGTAGCCGATGTCGGGGCGCATGGCCGCGGCGAGCGCCAGATGCTCCACCGCGCTGGCGAGGTCGCCCATCTTCGTGGCGGCCAGCCCCAGGCCGAACTGCGAGTAGTCGTCGGCCGGGTTGACCGCGATGATCCACTCGAAGTTGACCCGCGCCTCTTCGTACATGCCGGCGTCGAACTGCGCCCGCGCGAGCGCCTCCCGCACCATCCGCGACTCGGGCTCGGTCATCGCCACATGCGCCAGCAGCTGCACGGACGCGTTGGCGTCCCCGTTCTCGAGCAGCTCGAGACCCCGGATGTACCAGTCGTAGACCTCGCCCTGCGGCGTGATGTCGACGGGCGGCGGCGGCAGCTCGGAGAACGGCCGGGGCGGCTCGTCGTCAGGGGCGCGCGGGTCGTACCGGGGGTCGTACCTGCTGTTCTCCACGCGCGCACTCCTCCTCGTCGTCCTGGAGGACCGGGGCGCTCCGGCGTCGCCGGCGCACCTCTAGAGTGCGGCCATGGCCGCAGTCCCCGATCCCGCATCCCCGGGCGGGGGCCCGGGCTCCGTTCGCTTGCCTTCCGCGTCCTCCTCCGTGCCTTCTCCGGACGGTCTCGTCCTGGCGCCGTTCCGTGCCCTGCGTTTCGACACCGCGGCCGCCGGCGACCTGGCGACGCTGACCTCCCCGCCGTACGACGTCATCGACGCGGACGGGGTGATCAGGCTCGAGGCCACGAACGATCACAACATCGTGCGTCTCATCCTCCCACGCGATCCGACCGGGGACCCCGGCAACGTGGACGACACGTCCATGGACCGCTACTCCGTGGCCCGGCGCACACTGGAGCGGTGGCGGGCCGAGGGCGTCCTGCGTCCGGATGCGGTGCCCGCTCTGTACGTCTACGAGCAGGCCGACCCGTCCGGCGGGCACGCCCAGCGCGGCCTGTTGGGGGCTCTGGCGCTGACACCGCCGGAGGCCGACATCGTGCTCCCGCACGAGAACACGATGGCCGGGCCGGTCAGCGACCGGCTCGCGCTCTACACCGCCGTGGACGCCGACCTCGAACCCATCTTCCTCGTGTACGACGGGGCCGGCGCGGCCAGCCGAGCGGTCGCCGCGGCGGACACGCAGACCCCCCTCGTCGACGCCGTCCTGCCGGACGGGCTGCGGCATCGGCTCTGGGCCCTCACCGACGAAGGGCAGCTGGCCGAGATCGCGGCCGACCTCCACGGGCGCAAGGCGCTGATCGCGGACGGCCACCATCGCTACGCCACCTACCTGCAGCGCCAGACGGACCGGCATGCGGCCGGCGACGGGACCGGCCCGTGGGACTTCGGCCTGACCTTCCTCGTCGACGCGACGACCTTCGGCCCCGAGGTGCACCCGATCCACCGCGTCGTGCCAGGGCGGCCGCCGGCCGAGCTGGCGGACCTGGCCGCCGCGGGCATGAGTGTCCGTGAGGTGGGCGGGCGCCTGCCGGAGGCCGAGAGCCGGCTGTCCGACGTCGGCCGCACCGGTCCGGCGTACGTCCTGACCGACGGCGAGCGCGCCTGGCTGCTGCAGGATCCCGATGCGGCCCGGCTCGCCGCATCCCTGCCGGCAGACCACAGCGACGCCTGGAAGGCGCTCGACGTCAGTGTGTTGCACGGCTACCTCGTCCCGGAGCTCTGGGGGCTCCCCGACACCGTGCACACCGTCGGCTACGAGCACGACGTCGACGCCGCGGTCGCAGCAGCCCGGCGGACCGGTGGGACCGCCGTCCTGCTCAACCCGACGCCCGTCGAAGCCGTGACAGCTGTCGCTGCGGGCGGCGAGCGGATGCCCCGCAAGTCGACGCTGTTCACGCCGAAGCCGCGCACCGGCCTGGTCGTGCGGGACTACCGCGACACCTGAGCCCGGCGCAGACGGCGCGCGGTTCTCACCTCCACCTCGCACCGGCTGGCGGCACCCGCCCCGGCGCGCCAGAACCGTCGGCGCAGCGCCCCCTCCACGCTGACCACGTCGCCCGCCTCGAACGCCCGCGCCGTACGCCGCACCGTTCCTGTCCAGGCGACACAGTCGAGCGTGTCCACGACCGGCACCCGCAGGCCGTCCGGGACCGGCCTTCGGGGCGGTGGTCGGTCGACGACGAGCCGCCAGGTGAGCAGTACGTCACCGCTGGGCAGGATGCGTTCCTCCGCTGCCGCTGCCATCCGCCCGATCAGCGCCACCTCGTTGCGCGCCTCCGCATCCACCCTGCTGCCTCCCCACGACCACGCCCCCGACGGACGGCCGGTGCCTACGATGCGGTTCCGGACGTGCTGACGACAGGGCGCCCTCGGCGCTGTGGACGGGGAGAGCTTCTGTGGAGACGGTCGTCGACACCGCGGGGCTGGGCAGCGAGGTACACCTCATCGACACGCGGATGGGTGGCTACGACGCGATCACGGCGGCGTACCTCATCCGCTCGGACCGGCCGGCGCTGGTCGAGACGGGGGCGGCTCGGAGCGCGGAGTTGGTGATCGACGCCCTGCGCCGGCTCGGCATCGGCGTCGACGACCTCGCCACGATCGTCGTCACCCACATCCACCTCGATCACGCCGGTGGTGTCGGTGACCTGGCGGCGGCGTTCCCCAACGCCGAGGTCGTCGTCCACGAGCGTGGGGCCCGGCACCTGGTGTCCCCCGAGCGGCTGCTGGCCTCCGCCCGGCGCGTGTACGGCGACGTGCTGGACAGCGTCTTCGGCGAGCTCCTCGCCACCCCGGTCGAGCGCGTCCGGGCCCTCGGCGACACCGGCGAGGTGGATCTGGGCGGCGGCCGCCGCCTCACCAGCACATGGTCCCCCGGGCACGCGGCTCACCACGTCGGCCTGCTCGACTCGGAGACCGGCGACCTCTACGTCGGCGACGCTGCCGGGATCTACGTACCCGAAGCGGACCTCGTCCGGCCCGCGACGCCCCCGCCCGAGTTCGACCTGCCGGTGGCCCTTGCGAGCCTCGAGGCGTTCCGGCAGCTCCGCCCGACCCGCCTGCTGTTCAGCCACTACGGCCCCGTCAGCGCGGTCGACGAGATCCTCGACCGCAGCGGCGAGGAGCTCGAGCTGTGGGTCGAGATGACCCGGGACGTCCGCCGGGCCGGTCTCGACCTCGACCACGCCGTGGCCGCGGTGCGGGACCGGACCCGGGAGCGGTACGCGGCCCTCCAGATCGATCCCGCGCTCCGCGAGAAGCACGACATCCTCAACAGCGACGAGGCGAACCTGACCGGGATCCTGCGCTGGCTCGACAAGGTCGAGCCAGCCGGCTCGTAGCGGACCAGGCCTACTCGAACAGCTTGAGCTCGTCCTCACCGCTGTACGGGATGGGGTCGACCACCGCGGCGCGCGGCGCCGACGCCTTGTCGGCCGGATCCTCGTCCGGCTCGGGCGGAGCCTGGAAGGTGGGCTCCACCGGGTCGGCGTGAACGGGTTCCGCGACCTCGACCTCAGCCGCTTCGGGCTCGTCGGCCACAGGCTCAGCCGGCTCAGGTGCCGCGGGCGCATCGTCGGCCAACGGACCGTCAGCCGCAGGCAGCTCTGCCCCGCTGTCGGCCGCCTCCTGCGCGTCCGTCTCGCGGTCCGTGTCCTGGTCCGTCGTGCTGTCTTCGGCCGTGACGCCGTCGTCCTCGTCGTCGAAGTTGTCGAAGTTGTCGAGCACGATGCCGTCGAGCGCCAACAATCGGTCGACCGCGTCGGTCTCACCCTCGACGTCCACCTCAGCCGCGCGACCGAACCAGTCGCGAGCTTCCTCCTCACGACCGGCCTCGAGAAGGGCGTCGGCGTACGCGTACCAGAGCCGGGCGGCCCAGGGGCGGGCGGCGCTCGTCCGGCGCGCCGGATCCTGCAACGTGAGCACGGCAGCGTCGGCCTGACCCATGTCCCGGCGAGCGCCGGACAGCACGATGACCAGCTCTACACGGGTCGCCTGTTCCAGGCTGGTGACCTCGGGGTCGTCGCCGTACGCCAGCGCCCGCTCGGGTCGGCCGAGAGCGCGCTCGCAGTCGGCGAGCACCGGCAGATGGTCGGGACGGCCCGTGATGCGGCGGGCGGTACGCAGCTCGGAGAGCGCGTCCGCAAAGTCCCCGGCGTGGTAGGCCGTGAGCCCCGCAGCCTCCCGGACGGCGCCCACCCGACCGGCCATCGCGCGAGCGGCACGCGCATGGCGCAACGCCTCCTGGGCGTCCTCGTCGATCAGCCGACCGGCCATCACGAGGTGCCGGGCGACCAGATCAGCCGTGTCCTTGGCGAGCGAGCGCAGCTCGGTACGCGCCTCAGGGTCGAGCATGCGCGGGTCGACATCCTCGGGAAGGGCGACCCGCATCGCCTGGCGGCGCTCCTCGCGGCGCGGGTCGAAGGGCCGCTCCTCGAGGGCAGCCTTGCGCTCCTCGAAGTTCCGGTCCGGGCGGCCCGAACCGCCCGTACGGCTGGCGCGCTCGGGTCGATCTCCCGCAGGACGGCCAGGCCGGTCCTCACGGGGCGGGCGTCCCGCACCGGCCGACCGGTCGGGGCGACCAGCGCTTGGACGGGATGGGTATCCGCTGCGGTCGCCACTCGAACTCGGGCGGGCCGGGCGCTCTGCAGCACCTGACGGCGGTCGGCCATCACCGCGACTGTCCGGACGATCTTGCTCGGGCTTCCGATAGGGCCGGGACTGCTCGCGGTCGCTGCGGCCGCGCGCGTCTCCACGCTGCGGCCGGTCCGATCCGCCGGCCCCAGCGTTCCGACCGTAGGACGAGGACGGTCCGGAGCCACGCTCCGAGGAGCCGCTGGAACGGTCGTACGAAGGGCGGTCCTGCGACGGGCGATCACCCGAAGCCGGACGACCACCAGAGGACGACCCACCCGTCGGACGGCCACCAGATGACGGACGACCACCAGACGAAGGCGCACCGGAACGGCCGTACGACGGACGATCACCCGAAGCCGGACGACCACCAGAGGACGACCCACCCGTCGGACGATCACCAGATGACGGGCGCCCAGCAGACGAAGGCGCACCGGAACGGCCGTACGACGGGCGATCACCCGAAGCCGGACGACCACCAGAGGACGACCCACCCGTCGGACGGCCACCAGATGACGGGCGCCCAGCAGACGAAGGCGCACCGGAACGGCCGTACGACGGACGATCA
>JAOPWV010000165.1 GCA_025965475.1 Frankiales bacterium
CCGATGCAGGTCCAGGAGCTCTTCGGCGCCGAGGCACATCGCCTGGGCGAGCTCGCCGAGCTGGTCGGCCTCGGCCAAGGTCACGAGCCGGTCGGCGAGGGCGAGGTCGAGCGCCGCGAGGTAGTGCAGCACGCCGCCACCGAGTGGCCTGGCGAAGAGCAGCGCGGCGATGTCGCCGAACGCTGGGGGGTGCCGGACGTCCCTGGCGCGGATGCCGTGGATCTCGGTGGCGCTGATGTGCGCGCCCGGGTTGATGAGGGTGGTCGTCTCGCCGACCGGGCGGCGGTCGACGTGCTTCTCGAGGCCACGCCGGAGGGGATCGACCTCGACAGCTCGCGATGGGCTCCTGCCTGATCTGGCCGAGTCGACTCTGTGTGCGAGGAGGAACTGGTCACCATGGCCCCCGCGCTTGACGACAGCCGCATCGGCCTGGCGCAGACCTTCAGCAGCCGTGACCGACTGGGGGCGCACCTGACCTTGCGGCCGCGGGACCTGGTCATCATCCAGGGGGATGAGGTATCGGACGCGTACGCGCGCGTCGTCAGGTCGAGGCTGCCCACCCCGACGTCAGGTTCGAGTTTCCCTGCCAGCCGATGGCCGCCCGATTGAGCCTTTGCAGGGGCCGACTAGCGGTCAGGTCGTCGCGAGGGCGGCCGCCTCCACCTCCAGCAGGGACGCGGACTCCCGCTCGGCGTCGAAGGCCGCGCGACCGCCGCGGACGCCGAACAGCCGTTTGGTGAGTACGAGGTACAGCACCGCGGCGACGTTGATGACGAAGGCCACGGCCTTGAGCACGGTGACCTTGTGGCTGAGTTCGTAGACCTCGAGCGGCAGGAAGACCGCGGTGCCGACGGCGGCGACGTACTCGCCCCAGCGCTGGAGCAGGAACAGGCCGACCGCCTCGAGGAGCTCGAGCAGGCCGTACGCGAGAAGGCCGACCGCGATCAGCGTGAGCGTGTGCGGCTGGGACCGGAGCAGCTCCTGCACCCGGGACACGACGGCGCTGTCTGTGACGTTGATGTGGATCGTGTCCTGCAGCGGCTTGGCCGCCGGCAGGGCGCGGTCGAACGTCTCCCGCAGTGACGCCTGCGAGCTGCGGAAGCGCACGACGCCGTACGCGAGGGCCACCAGGACGAGGCCGCGGAGGCCGCGCTCGACGGCGAGCAGCCGGAGGACCGTCGCATCCCGCAGTGCCCGCCCGCGCAGGACGAGGGGCGCCTCGTCCGCCGGTCCGCCCGCGTGCGGCGACCCGACGACGAAGTCGGCGCACCGCAGGCAGCGCCAGGCCTCACCCGCTGGTGTGGCGGCGCGCAGCCGCTCGCGCAGGTCGTCCTCGGTGGGGGCGTAGGTCAGATGCCCCTTGCGTGCGCAGCCCCGCAGATTCCAGTCCACGGGCCCCACCCTGCCCCGTCAGCCCCCGAGATACGACATCTCGGCGCGCGGCAGGCCGGGAGTGCCCGCGCCGCGCAGCTCGGAGTAGCGGTCGTCGCGGCCGGCCCAGCGGCCGCCGATGGCCGTACGCAGCTGGTCGTCGGAGGCCCCGCCGCGCAGCACCGCGCGCAGGTCGGTGCCCGACGCGGCGAACAGGCAGGTGAACAGCTCGCCGACGGCCGTGAGCCGGGCGCGCGTGCAGGTGCCGCAGAACGGCTTGCTGACCGATGAGATGACGCCCAGCTCGCCGCCGCCGTCGAGGTAGCGGAACCGCTCGGCGACGCCCACACCGCCCTCGCTGCCCGGCACCGGTTCGACGGGGTGGACGGCACCGATGCGCTCCAGCACCTCCGCGGCCGGCACGACCTCGGACAGGTTCCAGCCGTTGGTGCTGCCGACGTCCATGTACTCGATGAAGCGCAGGATGTGGCCGCTCTCGCGGGCGAAGTCGACGAGGTCGAGCATGCCGCCGTCGTTGACGCCGCGGCGCAGGACGGCGTTGAGCTTGACCGGCCCGAGTCCGGCCTCGGCCGCGGCCGCGATCCCGTCCAGGACCTGCTTCAGCGGGACCTTGGTGTCGCCCAGTGCGGCGAAGACCTCCGGCTCCAGGCTGTCGAGGCTGACCGTGACCCGGCGCAGCCCGGCCTCGCGCAGCGAGGCCGCGCGCGCGGCCAGGAGGGAGCCGTTCGTGGTCACCGCGACGTCCTCGACGCCCGGCGTCTCGGCGACCATCTTGACCAGGACCTCGAGGTCGCGGCGGAGCAGCGGCTCGCCGCCGGTGAGGCGGATCTTGGTGACGCCGAGCTCGGCGAACACGCGTACGAGGCGGCCCAGCTCCTCGTACGACAGCAGTTCGTTACGGGGCAGGAACGCGTGGTCGGCTCCGAACAGCTCACGGGGCATGCAGTACGGGCAGCGGAAGTTGCAGCGGTCCGTCACCGAGACACGCAGGTCACGCAGGGGCCGCGCGAGCCGGTCCAGCGCCGGCGAACCGGGCGGCTGCAGGGGGACGATCACGGTGCCCACGGTAGCTCCAGACATGTCCCGGCGGTGTTGCACTGGCGTAGTGATCGTCCGTAGCATACCGTCTGGCTGTGTGGCAGGTCACACGTGTGGAGGGCGCGTCCTGCGCTGCCACAGACCACAAGACTTCTCAGGAGAGGCCCTATGACGCGTGTGTCCATGAAGGTCGACGGCGTCGTCTATGAGGACGACGTGGAACCACGAAGACTGCTCACACATCACCTGCGCGACGGGCTGGGACGGGTCGGGACGCCCATCGGCTGCGACACGTCCAACTGCGGCGCCTGCACGGTCCTGATCGGCGGTGAGAGCGTGAAGTCCTGCTCGGTACTCGCCGTCCAGGCCGACGGTGAGGAGATCACCACGATCCAGGGCCTGTCGGACGGCGACTGGCACCCGGTTCAGAAGGCGTTCCAGCAGCACCACGGCCTCCAGTGTGGCTACTGCACGCCCGGCATGATCCTCGCGACGGTGGACCTGCTGAAGAACAACCCGAGCCCGACGGAGGAGGAGGTGCGGCACGGCCTGGAGGGCAACCTCTGCCGCTGCACCGGCTACCAGAACATCGTGAAGGCCGTGCTGTCGGCGGCCGCCGAGATGCGTGGCGAGCAGCCGCACCCCGGCTCCTTCCGGGACGCGGACGACAAGACGGGGGTGTCAGCATGACCGAGGAACTCGACGCGGGCATGCTCGCGACCGAGATCGCCGAGCACCCGGACGCGCTGTCGGCGCCGTACGGCGGGGGCGAGCTCGGCCGCGGCCGTCGCCGCAAGGAGGACGCCAAGCTCGTCACGGGCCAGACCAACTGGACCGACAACATCACGCTGCCCGGCCTGCTCCACATGGCCGTGCTGCGCAGCCCGATGGCACACGCGCGCATCGTCTCGGTCGACGTGTCGGCCGCGCTGGAGATGCCCGGCGTCATCGCGGCCTACAGCGGCGCCGACCTGGCTGCCGAGGACGGCGCGCTGCCGTGTGCCTGGCCGGTCACCCCGGACATGGTCCACCCCGACCACAAGCCGCTCGCCGTGGACGAGGTCCGCCACGTCGGCGACGGCGTCGCAGTCGTCATCGCGCGGGACCGCTACACCGCGGCAGACGCCCTCGAGGCGATCAGCGTGGAGTACGACCAGCTCCCCGCCGTGGTCGACATGGAGGCTGCGCTCGCCGAGGGCTCGCCCCTCGTCCACTCCGACAAGGGCACCAACAAGTGCTTCACCTGGCCGTTCGCGGCCGGTGACGACTACGAGGCCACCAGGGCGAAGGCCGACGTCGTCGTCACCCGCCGCTTCCGCCAGCAACGGGTTCTCCCGACCGCGATGGAGCCGCGCGGCGTCGTCGTCGCGCCGATCGCGGCGGCCGACGAGTACACCGTCTACTCGGCCACCCAGATCCCGCACATCCTGCGGGTGATGCTCGCGCTCGTCACGGGCATCGGCGAGCACAAGATCCGGGTCATCGCCCCGGACGTCGGCGGCGGCTTCGGCTCGAAGCTCAACGTGTATGCCGAGGAGGTGCTCGCGCTCGTCGTGGCCCGCAAGCTCGGCCGGCCCATCAAGTGGACCGAGTCGCGCAGCGAGGGCTACCAGGCGACGATCCACGGCCGTGACCAGATCCAGGACATCGAGGTGTCCGCCACCAAGGACGGCAAGTTGCTCGGCCTCAAGGTCGAGCTGCTGGCCGACATGGGCGCCTACCTGCAGCTGGTCACGCCCGGCGTGCCGATCCTCGGGGCCTTCATGTTCCCGTCGATCTACAAGATGGACTCCTACACGTTCAGCTGCACCGGCGTCTTCACGACCAAGACGCCGACCGACGCCTACCGCGGCGCCGGGCGGCCGGAGGCGACGTACGCCATCGAGCGGATCATGGACGAGCTGGCGGCCGAGCTGGGCATGGACCCGCTGGAGCTGCGCAGGCGCAACTGGATCAAGCACGAGGAGTTCCCGTTCGACTCGATCTGCGGGCTCACCTACGACAGCGGCAACTACGAGGCCGCGACCGCCAAGGCCGAGCAGATGTTCGACATGACGGCGCTGCGTCGTGAGCAGGCCGAGCGCCGCGAGCGCAAGGACCCGATCCAGCTGGGCATCGGCATCTCGACGTTCACCGAGATGTGCGGCCTCGCGCCATCCCGCGTCCTCGGCTCGCTGTCGTACGGCGCCGGCGGCTGGGAGGCCGCCCAGATCCGCATGCTGCCCACCGGCAAGGTCGAGGTGGTCAGCGGTGCGACGCCGCACGGTCAGGGCCACCACACGTCGTGGAGCCAGATCGTCGCCGACGCGCTCGGCGTGCCGTTCGAGGACGTCGAGGTCATCACCGGTGACACCGACTCGTCCCCGAAGGGCATGGACACCTACGGTTCGCGTTCCCTGGTCGTCGGCGGCGTCGCGATCCACAAGGCCACCGGCAAGGTCATCGAGAAGGCGCGGCGGATCGCCGCCCACCTGCTCGAGGCGGCCGAGGGCGACGTGGAGTTCCACGGCGGCACGTTCAGCGTCAAGGGCTCGCCGGAGGCCAAGCTCTCCATCCAGGAGATTGCGCTGGCCACGTTCGCCGCGCACAACCTCCCGGACGGCATGGAGCCGACCCTCGACAGCGACTACGTGTACGACCCGGAAAACTTCTCGTTCCCCCACGGCACGCACCTGTGCGCGGTGGAGATCGACACCGAGACCGGGTTCACGAAGATCCGCAAGTACGTCTGCGTCGACGACATCGGCAAGATCATCAACCCGGTGATCGTCGAGGGACAGGTGCACGGTGGTCTTGCGCAGGGCATCGCCCAGGCGCTCTACGAGGAGGCCATCTACGACGCGGAGGGCAACCTGACGACCGGCACGATGGTCGACTACCTGATCCCGAGCGCCGCCGACCTGCCGCACTTCGACACCGGCCGGACGGAGACGCCCGCCACCAGCAACCCGCTGGGGGTCAAGGGGGTCGGCGAGGCCGGCACCATCGCCTCGACGCCGGCCGTGGTCAACGCCGTCGTCGACGCGCTGCGGCCGTTTGGTATCAACGACATCGACATGCCGGCCTCGCCGGAGCGGGTGTGGCGTCTGCTGCACCCGGGCGGGCAGCGACGGGAAGCCTCTGGCACCGTTGCCTATGGTGGCGTCTCGACGTCGACGACTTCTGGAGGTGCCGCGTGATCCCCGCACAGTTCGACTACGTCGCGCCCACCAGCGTCGCGGACGCCGTCGCCGCCCTCTCCGAGGCCGGTGAGGACGCCAAGGTGCTCGCCGGCGGCCAGAGCCTGATCCCCGTCCTGCGGCTCCGGCTGTCGTACCCGTCGGTGCTCGTCGACCTGCGCAGGGTCTCGGAGCTGCGGGGCGTCCGGGAGGACGGCAACGAGCTCGTCATCGGTGCCATGACCCGTCACGCCGACGTGATCACCGACCCGCTGGTCCGGCAGTACGCCGCGCTGGTGGCGGAGGCCGCGGGCACCGTGGCGGACCCGGCAGTCCGGCACCGCGGCACCTTCGGTGGCGCGCTGGCGCACGCCGACCCGGCCGGCGACCTCGCGGCCGTGGCCCTCGCCCTCGACGCGCAGCTCGTGGCGGAGGGCCCAGGCGGCCGGCGTTCCATCGCCGCCGCGGACTTCTTCGTCGACTACCTGCAGACCGCCTTGTCCCCGGACGAGGTGCTGGTCGAGGTGCGGCTGCCCAAGCTGGAGGGGCAGTGGGGCGTGCACTACGAGAAGTTCAACCGGACCGCGCAGGCGTGGGCCATCGTCGGTGTCGCGGCGGCGGTCCGGCAGGAGAACGGCTCGATCGTCGACGCCCGTGTCGGCCTGACCAACATGAGCTCCACGCCCGTGCGGGCCAGCGCCGTCGAGGCCGCGCTGCGCGGCACCTCGGCGGACGGGCGGTCCATCGCGGCGGCTGCCGAGCACGCGGCGGAGGGCACCAACGCGCCCTCCGACCTGGCCGGCGCGAGCGACTATCGGGAGCACCTCGCCCGGATTCTCACCCGTCGCGCCGTCTCCGCGGCCGCAGGGGTCTGACGCGTGGATCGGCGGGGGCTGCTGCCCGAAGGGGTGGCGAGCCCCGCCGATCTCGCGCGCCTTCTGGCGGAGGCCGACTACCTGGCCGACGTCGACGTCGCAACCGCGACGTACCTGGCTCTCGCCCTTCCCCGGCCGCTGTTCCTCGAGGGGGAGGCCGGGGTCGGCAAGACCTCGCTGGCCCGCGCGCTCTCCCAGGTGCTGGACGCTCCGCTGCTGAGGCTGCAGTGCTACGAGGGCATCGACTCCTCGCAGGCCCTCTACGACTGGGACTTCCCGCGCCAGCTGCTGCACCTGCGGGCCGCCGAGTCGGCGTCCCGCAACGGCGTGGACGCCGCGCAGCTGGAGGAGGAGGTCTACAGCCGCCGGTTCCTGCTCGCCCGGCCGCTGCTCGCGGCTCTGGAGACCAGCCCGAGCGTGCTGCTCATCGACGAGGTCGACCGCGCCGACGACGAGTTCGAGGCCTTCCTGCTCGAGGTGCTGTCGGACTACACGGTCACGGTGCCCGAGCTCGGCACCGTGCGTGCCGAGGTGCCGCCGATCGTCGTCGTCACCAGCAACCGGACCCGGGAGGTCCACGACGCCCTGAAGCGGCGTTGCCTCTACCACTGGGTGGAGCACCCGACGTTCGAGCGCGAGGTGGCCATCGTGCGGCGCCGGGTGCCGGAGGCCTCGGCCCAGCTGGTCGAGCAGGTCGCGGCCGCAGCCCAGGCGCTGCGCGGGGAGGACCTGCTCAAGCCGCCCGGTGTCTCCGAGTCGATCGACTGGACGATGGCCCTCGTGGCGCTCGGTGCGGAGCGGCTCGACGCGGACACCGCCACCGCCACCCTGGGTGCCGTCCTGAAGTACCGGGAGGACGTCCTGCAGGCCAAGCGTCTCGACGTCTCGGAACTGATCGGGCGGTCCATAGGTGGCTGACCCGACGTCCGGGCAGCCCTACGACGGCACCGACAGTCTGGTCGGCCTGGCGCGGACGCTCCGCGCCGCGGGGGTGGCCGCCACCCCGGATCGGGTGCACGCCGCCGTGGAGGCGCTGTCCCTGCTCGATCCGGCCAAGCGCTCCGACGTGTACTGGGCCGGTCGGCTGACGCTCTGCGGCTCGGTCGACGAGGAACGCCGGTACGACGCCGTCTTCGACGCCTACTTCGGCGACCGGCCGAACTCCCTCGT
Organism: Frankiales bacterium; assembly: GCA_025965475.1. Lineage (GTDB taxonomy): Bacteria > Actinomycetota > Actinomycetes > Mycobacteriales > SCTD01 > RYN-124. The sequence goes on from JAOPWV010000165.1 coordinate 7,634, forward strand.
CCGCCGGCAGCGCGTCGTCATCCAGAAGATGCAGCTGATGGCGGACGACAGCGGTTCCGGCTCCGGCGAGGAAGAGGAGCTGCCGGCCACCGCGGCCTCGGCCGCCGCGAGCACCGAGGAGCACCTGCGGCAGCGCGACGTCGCCCGGATGACCGCGGAGGAGCGGGCCGAGCTGCACCGTCTGCTCGCCCTGATGCAGCTGCCCGGCGAGGTCCGCCGCACCCGCAGGCACCGGTCGGCCCACCGCGACACGGTGGACCCCCGACGCACCCTGCGGAACTGGATGCAGGCCGGTGGCGAGCCAGCGGCGCTGCGGCACCGGACCCAGGCGCGCCGGCCGCGGCGGGTCGTCGTGCTCGTCGACGTCAGCGGCTCGATGGCGGGGTACGCGGGGGCGCTGCTGCGGTTCGCGCACGCCGCCGCCCGGCGCAACTCCACGCCGACCGAGGTGTTCGCTCTCGGCACCCGGCTGACCCGGCTCACCCGGGAGATGGCGCACCGCGATCCCGACATGGCGATGGCCGCGGTCGCGGAGGCGATGCCCGACGCCGGCGGCGGAACCCGGCTCGGCGTTCTGCTCAAGGAGTTCCTGGACCGGTGGGGCCAGCGCGGGACCGCCCGCGGGGCGGTTGTCGTCATACTTTCGGACGGCTGGGAACGCGGGGACGCGACGCTGCTCGGCGAGCAGGTGGCCCGTCTGCAGCGCTTGTCCTACCGGCTCGTGTGGGCCAACCCGCGCAAGGCGGCGCCCGGCTTCGCACCGCTCGCGGCCGGGATGGCGGCCGCACTGCCGCACATCGACGACTTCGTCGAGGGGCACAGCCTGGCGGCCCTCGAGCGCCTGGCGGCCGTCGTGAGGGGACAGCAGTGACCACGGCGGGCCTGCTCCTCGCGGCCGGGTCCGGCAGCCGCTTCGGCCGCCCCAAGGCGCTGGTGAGCTTCCGTGGCGAACTGCTCGTCCAGCGCGGCGTACGCCTGCTGCGCGCCGGCGGCTGCGACCCCGTCGTGGTCGTCCTCGGCGCGCAGGCCGAGGAGGTCATGGCGACCGCGGGTCTGCCCGACTCGGTGCTCGCGCTGGACTGGGAGACCGGCATGGGGGCCTCGCTGCGCGCCGGGCTGGCCTCCCTGGAGGGCCGCGCCGCTGCGGACGCCGCTGTCAGTGTCGTCATCGCGCTCGCCGACCAGCCCCTCGTCGGCGCGGAGTCCGTCGTACGGCTCCGCGAGGCCCACGCGGCCGGCGCGGTGGCCGCCGTCGCGACGTACGACGGCAAGCCGCGCAACCCCGTCCTGCTCGACCGCAGCACCTGGGCCGCCGTCGCCGCGGCGGCCGTCGGCGACGCTGGTGCGCGGCCCTGGCTGCGGGCACATCCTGACCTGATCACGCTGGTGCCTTGTGACGGCACCGGTTCACCCTTCGACGTCGACACCCCCGACGACCTCGCCACTGTGGAGGCCTTGCCATGAAGCTCGAAAACCGGTTCACCGTTCCCGTCCCGCGGGCGGAGGCGTGGAAGGTGCTCCTCGATGTCGAGCGCATCGCGCCGTGCATGCCCGGCGCCGCCCTTACCGGGCGCGACGGTGACAACTTCACCGGCACGGTGAAGGTCAAGGTCGGCCCGATCAACCTGACCTACGGCGGCAAGGGGAAGTTCGTCAGCCTGGACGAGGAGAACGGCGTCGCGGTCATCGAGGCCAGCGGCAAGGAGACCCGCGGTACGGGTACGGCCAAGGCGACCATCACCGCCCGGCTGCACGACCGGGGCGACACCACCGAGGTCGAGGTCGACACCGACCTCAACGTGACCGGCAAGCCGGCCCAGTTCGGCCGCGGTGTCCTCGCCGACGTCAGCGGCAAGCTGGTCGACCAGTTCGCCGACTGCCTCTCCAAGGAGATCCAGGCAGGCACGCCCGACCGGGCTGCCGCGTCCGCCGCCGGCGCGGGGTCGACGACCGCTCAGCCCGCGGCACCGCGGGTGGTCCCCGAGGCGCAGCCGATCGACCTGCTCGGGACCGCTGGTACGCCGGTGCTCAAGCGGCTCGCACCCGTCCTGGCCGGGCTCGCCGTCCTCGTGCTGCTGATCAGGCGCCTTCGGCGCTGACCGCGGCCCGCGTGCTCTCGAACGCGAGGTCGGGCAGCTCGTCCGTGGCGAAGAAGCCGACCTCCATGGCGTCGTCCGCCGCGCGCAGCTGCCCGCCCTCGGATTCGGCGGCAAAGGCCAGGAAGAACGAGGCGCCGCCGCCCGTGCTGTTGTAGACGCCGAGGATCCGGCCCACCCGCACGATCAGGCCGGTCTCCTCGAGGCACTCGCGGGCGGCTGCGGCACGCGGGTCCTCGTCGGCGTCGACGTAGCCGGCGGGCAGTGCCCAGCGGCCCTTGCCGGGCTCGATGCCGCGGCGGACCAGCAACAGGCGGCCGGCCGCGTCGCGCACGACCACGCCGACGCCCACCTTCGGGTCGCGGTGGTGGATCCGGCCGCAGGCCTCACAGACCTGTTCCCGGCCGCGCGGGGCGAGGCCGCCGCCGCAGGAGGGGCAGAAGCGGGGTGCGGGATGGTGCATCGGCCGACCGTATCGCCCGGCCCGGAGCGGCTGGGTAATCTCTGACACATAACAGGCGGCGCGCAGCGCCGCCGTCACAGCTCGACCGCCCCACGGTGAGGAGCCCCGCGTGACGCCAGAGGACATCGCTGCAGGACGTGCGCGCTGGCAGGCCCGCTACGACGCGGCCGGCAAACGGGACGCCGACTTCACGACGTTGTCGGGTGACGAGGTCGCTCCGGTCTACGGGCCGAAGCCAGGCGACACGTACGCCGGATTCGAGAACATCGGCTGGCCGGGGGAGTTCCCCTTCACCCGCGGGCTGTACGCGACCGGCTTCCGCGGGCGGCCGTGGACGATCCGGCAGTTCGCCGGGTTCGGCAACGCCCAGCAGACGAACGAGCGCTACAAGATGATCCTGGCCGAGGGCGGCGGCGGACTGTCCGTCGCCTTCGACATGCCGACCCTCATGGGCCGCGACTCGGACGACCCGCGCTCGCTCGGAGAGGTGGGGCACTGCGGTGTGGCCGTCGACAGTGCCGTCGACATGGACGTGCTGTTCTCCGACATCCCGCTCGGTGACGTCACCACCTCGATGACGATCAGCGGCCCCGCGGTTCCGGTGTTCTGCATGTATCTCGTGGCGGCCGAACGCCAGGGCGTCGACCTCGGACAGCTCAACGGGACGCTGCAGACCGACATCTTCAAGGAGTACATCGCGCAGAAGGAGTGGCTCTTCCCGCCGGAGCCCCACCTGCGCCTCATCGGCGACCTCATGGAGTACTGCGCCGAGAACATCCCTGCGTACAAGCCGATCTCGGTCTCGGGGTACCACATCCGGGAGGCCGGTTCGACGGCCGCGCAGGAACTGGCGTTCACGCTGGCCGACGGTTTCGCCTACGTCGAGCTGGGCCTGTCGCGCGGTATGGACGTGGACGCCTTCGCCCCGGGGCTGTCGTTCTTCTTCGACGCGCACATCGACTTCTTCGAGGAGATCGCGAAGTTCCGCGCCGCGCGCCGGATCTGGGCCCGCTGGCTGCGGGACGTGTACGGCGCGAAGACCGACAAGGCGCAGTGGCTGCGCTTCCACACCCAGACGGCCGGCGTCTCGCTCACCGCACAGCAGCCCGACAACAACATCGTGCGCACCACGGTGGAGGCGCTGGCCGCCGTGCTCGGAGGCACCAACTCGCTGCACACCAACGCGCTCGACGAGGTCCTCGCGCTTCCGTCGGAGAAGGCGGCCCAGATCGCGATCCGCACCCAGCAGGTCATCGCGGAGGAGACCGGGGTGGCGAACGTCGCCGACCCGCTGGGCGGCAGCTGGTACGTCGAGCAGCTCACCGACGAGATCGAGCGGCAGGCCGAGCAGGTCTTCACCACAATCAAGGACCTGGGCGGCCTCGACAACGGGGACGGGTCCATGACCGCCGGGATCCTGCGCGGCATCGAGGACGGCTGGTTCATGGGGGAGATCGCCGAGGCGGCCTTCCAGTACCAGACCGCCCTGGAGAAGGGCGACAAGAAGGTCGTCGGCGTGAACGCCTACGACGGCGGCGTGGACGCCCCGTTGGAGATCCTGCGGGTGTCGCACGAGGTGGAGCGGGAGCAGGTCCGGGAGTTGTCCGGCCGCAGAGCCGGGCGCGACGAGGCGGCCGTCCGGGCCGGGCTGGACCGCCTGGTCGAGGCGGCCCGCGGGTCGGAGAACACCATCGTGCCGATGCTCGACGCGATCCGGGCCGAGGCCACCCTCGGCGAGGTCTGCGGTGCGCTGCGCGACCTGTGGGGCAACTACATCGAGCCGCCGCGGTTCTGACCCCCGGCTAGCTGGCGGTCGGCGACGGGGCGCAGGCCCGGCTCAGCGCGGCGACCGACTCGGCTGGCAGCTTGTCGCCTGCGCGTGCGATCTGGTCGAGCGGCGTGGTGACCTCCGCGGGGACGCCGGCCGCCTTGGCGGACGACACCAGGCCGGCGAGCACCTGCTTGTCCTGGGCGCTGACCTGCCCGTCCTGCACCCGCCCGCAGATCTGGCGCTTCACCTCGTCGGCGGCGGCCGTCGCGGCCCGCGAACCGGCCTGTGACGCGGCGTCGGCAGCGATGTCCTGCGCCTGACTGCACCCGCCGGCGGCGAGGGCGATCAGTGGAGCTGCGACGAGGGTGGCGAGCCGAAGGGTCATGCGCGATGCTCCCACGGAGGCCTGTCCCTCAGCGGGTGCGGGCGCCGAACCAGCCGGCGGCCAGTCGGGCGAGTTCCTCCGGTGCAGGTGCGGGCGCGAGCCGGCTGCGGAAGTCGCCGGTACCGACGAGCCAGCGGGCGAACACCTCGGCGAAGTCCCCGGCCCCGCTGGCGAAGTCGCTGAGGTACGGGGACGGCCACCACGCCTGCTCGGGTGCCCCCCGCCGGGCCAGCCAGCGCGCCCGGTCCTGATCGGTGTTGCGGGACAGGTCCACGGCATGGCCGAGTTCGTGCGCGAGGATCCGCCGGATCGACGTGGCCGATTCGCCGTCCCGTACGTAGATCTGGATCTGGCGTGCGTCCACCAGCGTCTGCCCCCGCAGGCCCGATCGGGCGGGCAGGAACGCCACCGTGAACCCGGTGGCCGCGACGTCGTAGGGCAGTCCGGCCAGGGCCTCGTGTCCCACGCGATCTCTGGACCAGGGCAGACGCGCCGCCGGCGCGGGCGCCGTCCGGCTCCGGTCGGCCCGGTTCACGGCCCGCCGCGGGGGCGGCGGTCCGGAGCTGGCCGGGGCCGGACCGCTCGTCATGGGGGCGGGGGCCTCCGGGGGAGCGGTGCTCCCGCCGCGGCCGACGAGAAAAGGCGCTCCGGCGGCGACGGTGGCCACACCGAGCGCGGTCATGGTGGCCGGGAGGAGCCGTCGTCGTACGCCGGACCGAACGAGCATGGGCAAACCTCCGAGGGGGCGGTGCCTACACCCTCCCCGCCCGACCTGTGGAAAAAACGGCTAATCGGACATTCGGCCCTTCGCGTGTCCTGCCGAGGGCAACGGGTGGAAGCGGTAGCCGGTGCGTGCTGTTGACTCATGACATGCAGAGAAGGCCGACCGACCTGAACATCGCCGGCGCGATCGACTTGTCGTCGCTGCGGGCCCCCACCACCCCGGCCGGTGTGCCGGCGAGCTCCGGCTCCACGTCGCCGTACGTCATCGACGTCAGTGAGGCGACGTTCGAGACCGAGGTGCTCCAGCGGTCCATGACCGTGCCGGTGCTCATCGACTTCTGGGCCGACTGGTGCGGGCCGTGCAAGCAGCTGTCGCCGGTCCTCGAGCGGCTCGCCGAGGCCGACGGCGGCTCCTGGGTGCTGGCCAAGATCGACGTCGACAGCAACCAGGCACTGGCCGGTCAGCTCGGCATCCAGAGCATCCCGACGGTGCTGCTCGCGCTCGGTGGCCGCCTCGTGCAGGGATTCACCGGTGCCCTGCCGGAGCGCGACGTCCGCAGCTTCCTCGACCAGGTCCTGGCCGCAGCCGAGCAGGCCGGACTGCCCGGCGCGACCGGCGAGGACGGGGCTGCCGAGCCTGCCGAGGTCCCGCCGGAGCCCGAGCTGGTGGAGGCCGAGGATGCGGTCGCACGCGAGGACTGGCCGGCCGCCATCGCGGCGTACGACGCGCTGCTCGCGCGCCGGCCCGCCGATCCGGAGGCTCTCACCGGCCGGTCGTTCGCCCAGCTGCTGCAGCGCACCGAGGGCGTCGACCCGAGCGAGGCGCTCCAGAAGGCCGCTGACGCTCCCGACGACGTCGACGCCCAGCTGCGCGCGGCCGATCTGGAGGTGCTCGGGGAGCAGATCCAGCCGGCCATCGACCGGCTCGTGGACCTCGTCCGGCGTACCTCGGGCGACGACCGTGACCGGGCCCGCGTGCACCTGCTCGACCTGCTCTCGGTCCTCGACCCGGAGGACCCGCGGGTCCAGGCCGGGCGGCGGTCGCTGGCGAACGCGCTGTTCTAGCTAGTCGACCAGGGCGGTGTAGACGAGCTGCCGCAGCTCGGTCCGGATGGCGTAGGTGCTCGACGGCAGCAGCTGGGTGAAGAACGCCGCCGTGATCTGCTCGGCCGGATCGACCCAGAACGCGGTGCTCGCCGCCCCACCCCAGGCGAACTCGCCCTGCGACGCGGGCACCTTGTAGGCCACCGGGTCGACGAGCACCGAGAAACCGAGGCCGAAGCCCACACCGTCGTACGCCGTCTCGGAGAACTGACCGCGCCCCATCGAGGCCAGCAGGCCGCCGCGGGGCAGGTGGTTGCGGGTCATGAACCGCAGCGTGCGCGGGCTGAGCAGCCGGGTCCCGTCCAGGCTTCCGCCGCTGACCAGCATGCGCGTGAACCGGTCGTAGTCGTGGGCCGTGGAGACGAGCCCGGCGCCACCGTTGAGCAGCTCCGGGGAGCGGAGGGCGCCGTTGCCGATCGTGTCGTACCGCAGCGCCTCGCTGGTGCCCGGGGCGGGGACGTAGAGCGCAGCAAGGCGCGCGGCGTCCGGCTCGTCCACCCACCACCGGGTGTCGGTCATCCCGAGTGGTCCGAGGATGCGCTCGGCGAACACCTCGTCCAGCCGCTTGCCGGCGAGCACCTCGACGACTCGCCCGAGCACGTCCGTGGCGACCGAGTAGTTCCAGCTCGTGCCCGGTTCGAACAGCAGCGGCATCGAGGCCCACACGTCGCACTGCGCGGCGAGGTCCACGCCGGCCGGCTGGTTGAAGTCGGAGCCGGCATGGCGGTACATCTCGTCGACCACGCTGGACCGGGTGAACCCGTAGGTGAGCCCGGCGGTGTGCGTGAGCAGATGCCACATCCGGATCGGCTCGGTCGCCGGAGCCGTCTTCGGTGCCTCGGCGGTACCGCCGCGGAGGATCCGCATGTCCGCGAACGCGGGTAGGTAACGGCTGACCTCGTCGTTGAGGGCGAAGGCGCCTTCCTCGAACAGTTGCATCGCGGCGACACTGGTGACCGGCTTGGTCATCGAGTAGATGCGCCACAGGGTGTCGTGCTCGACGGGCCGGCCGGCCTCCTTGTCCCGCAGGCCGTACGTCGAACTGTGCACGCGCTTGCCGCGTCGGCTGACGACGACCTGCCAGCCGGCGAGTCGGCCGTCGTCGACGTACCTGGCCAGGTGGCGGTCGATGCGGGCCAGCCGCTCGGCATCGAAACCGACCTCGTCCGCGTCCACCTCGACCGCGACGTCCTCGCCCATGCGCTGCTCCGCTCCTCGGCCGCTGTATGCGGGGAGGCTACGCGCGGGGCTCGGCCGGCCCGTCGTCGTCGGCTACGGTGCGGGCCAACTGCGCGCGCAGCGCGTTCGTGACTGACGACATCTGTTCACCGGCCGACAACGGGTCGGCGGGGTAGACGTCGCCGTCGGCAGGTCCGGTCTCAGGCACGGTCATCGCGGGTGAAACTCCTCAAAGGCATAGGTCCGATCGCTTGTTCCCCATACCGGGGCGGTCGCAAACCAGCCATTCGGAGGTCAGACGTCGCTCCGGTGCCGTCTCGCCGTACGCGCGATGCGCCGGTCGGCCGCGAGGATCGAAATGAGCAGCGCGGCCCCGCCCGCCGCGGCCAGCGCGAAACAGACCATGGCGATGCTGGGATAGCCGAGAATCCGGGACTGGGTCGGGATCTGCATCATCAGCGCGGCACCGACGACGAGCGAGGCCAGCACGAGCCCGGTCGCGATCCGGTTGGCCAGCCGCTGCATGACGGCGAGCAGTTGCGGCTCGTCGATGGCGTCGACCTTCAGTTCGAAGGTGCCCCCGGCAACCGCGTCCATGACCTTGTTGATGCGGCCGGGCAGTTGCACGGTGAAGTCGCGGGCCTCCATGGCCGCGCCCAGCAGGCCACCACTGGACGTCTGCATCCGGTTCTGCACGATCGAGGCCATGTGCAGCCTGATCGCGTCCGCTGGCGCGAAGTGGGGGTCCAGGCTCTGCGCCACCTGATCGAGGTTGAGCAGCGCCTTGCCCACCAGGGCCAGTTCGGGTGCGGGGCGCAGGCCGGCCTGTCCGGCGATGCGGGTCATCTCCAGTACGACGGCGCCGGCCTTGAGGTCGCTGCCCTGCTCGACGCTGCGCATGACCAGGTTGCCGACGGCGGACCGGAACGCGTCGCGGTCGAACCCGTTGCGCTGCCGGCCGAGTCCGGCCAGCGCGTCGGCCGCCGCCTCGCCGTTGCCGTCGCTGACCGCGAGCAGCAGTTTGACCATGCAGTCCTGCGCGCCGGAGGAGAGGCGCGCGACCATGCCGAGGTCGATCAGTGCCAGACGCCCGTCGCCGGTGAGCAACACATTGCCGGGATGCGGGTCGGCGTGGAAGAAACCGTCACCGAGGATCTGCTGCAGGTACGCGGCGAACAGGTCGTCCACGAGGGGCGCGCCGTCGAGGTCGATCCGGGCCAGCGGTCCGAGGTCGGTCACCTTCCGGCCGGGCAGGTAGTCCATGGTGAGCACCCGGCCGGTGCTGTAGTCGGGCACCGGGCGCGGCACCACCAGTCGCCGCCACGGGTCCACGATCTTCGCCAGCGCCTTGAGGTTGAGCGCCTCCTGCTGGTAGTCCAGCTCGGCCACGAGAGCGATCCGGAACTGCCCGAGCAGGTCGCCGAAACCGAACCGGCGCCCGAGGTCGGTGTGGTTGTCCGCCAGTTCCGCGAGTTCCGCGAGGGCCGACATGTCGTCGGCGATCTGCTTGCGGATCCCCGGCCGCTGGACCTTGACGACGACCTCGCGTCCGCTGCGGAGCACCGCCCGGTGCACCTGGGCGAGCGAGGCGGCCGCCAGCGGAGTCGGGTCGAAGGACGTGAAGGCGTGCGAGAGGTCGACGCCCAGCTCGTCGGTGACGATCTGCTCGACCACCTCGAACGGGAACGGCGCGACGTCGTCCTGCAGGCGCGCCAGCGCCTCCGTGTACGGCGCCGGCAGCAGATCCACCCGCGTCGACAGCAGCTGACCGAGCTTGATGAAGGTCGGGCCGAGCTTCTCCAGGTCGGTGGCCAACTGCTCCGCGTCGCTGCAGAGCGGCTGGTCGGTGTCCTCCGACGACAGCCCGTCCACGTCGAGCTCGCGGATCAGGTCCGATCGCCCGTAGCGGATGAGCAGCCGCGCGATGTCTCGGTAGCGGGACAGGTGCTTCGGTTTCAGCGACAAGCTCATGATCCGGAACCTATCCAGCCGTCCGCCGCCGGACGCCCCCAGGCCAGGACTTTCTCGTCGAGTCGTGCCCAGGTTCGCCGAGTACAGTCCGAGACACCGAGGGTCCTTCGGACGCCGCCTCCACGCCGGCCTCGCCCTCGGCGATGCACAAGCGCCCGGGTGGGCTCATGAGTGCTCTTATCGCGGCTCTCGTCGTCGTCCTGCTGGTCCTCCTGCTGGGGCTGGGACTGGCGGTACGGATCGTCAAGCAGTACGAGCAGGGCGTGCTGTTCCGGTTCGGGCGGGTGGTGGGCACGCGGCCACCCGGGCTGCGGGTGATCATCCCGTTCGTGGACGTCCTGCATCGGGTCTCGCTGCGCATCATCACGATGCCGATCCAGTCCCAGGGCATCATCACCCGGGACAACGTCAGCGTCGACGTCTCTGCGGTCGCCTACTACCGGGTGGTCGACCCGGTGAAGTCGGTGGTCGCGATCGAGAACGTCCGCGCAGCCATCGACCAGATCGCCCAGACCACCCTGCGCAAGGTCGTCGGTCAGCACACGTTGGACGAGACGCTGTCCGAGACGGACCGGATCAACCTGGACATCCGCGAGATCCTCGACGTCAACACCGTCGAGTGGGGCGTGGAAGTGACGCTCGTGGAACTCAAGGACATCCAGCTGCCCGACAGCATGAAGCGGGCGATGGCCCGGCAGGCCGAGGCCGAGCGGGAGAAGCGGGCGAAGATCATCAATGCCGAGGGCGAGTCGCTGGCCGCTGCCGCACTCGGTGACGCGTCGGACACGATGATGGCCCACCCGCTGGCGCTGCAGTTGCGGAACCTGCAGAGCCTGGTGGAGATCGGCGTGGACAAGAACACCACTGTCGTGTTCCCCGCCCCGTTGATGACCACGATCGGGGAACTGAGTGCGTTCCTCGCCCGCGAGACGGCCGCCGCCGCGACCCCTGCCGTACCGGTGCCTCGGACCGGAGCGCCGGCCGAGGCGACGTCTACTCGTCCGGTGTGACGAGTCGCCGGTCGTGGGCGGCGAGCTCCTCGGGTGTCGGGAGCGGCCGGTCCGGTTGTGAGGGCGGCAGATCCCGGCTGTGCACGACGTACTGCCGCCCGCTCGGGCTGGTTCAGATGCTGGTGTCGTCCCGGGCCGTGACGCGCCACCGGAGCGTGTTTGGCGCCGTGGTCGACCAGGACACCGGTTCGTCGGAGAGGCCGAGCGCCGTCGTGACGGCACCTGCACGGGCACCTGCACCTGGCGGCGGACCCCGTTCGTGCCGGACCCCACGCCGTTCGCAGAGCAGGTCCAAGCGCAGCTGATCCGTGGTGCGCAGGTCGCCGGTCGACCGGGCCGCTGCGGCCTGCGTGGTCAGGTCGAGCTCCAGTGCGCGGATCTGCTCCGCCGGTCCGATCGCCATCAGCAGCGCGCTGCCGTCCTCGACAGGGCGGGACCGCACCCGCCGGTCCTGACGCGCCTGCGCCGCCCGCCGGGCCGCTTCCTCGGCGTCCCCCGCGAGAACCGCCGCCTTCACCTCGCCCGCAGCGGCCCAGGCGCCGGCCCGCCACCGACAGTTCGCGCCGGAAAGTTCCCTTGTGCATAAGGGATTTCGGGCGCCGCGCGTGAGGCTAGCTGGTCGCGGCCGGACCGGGGGAGTGCAGCCAGACGGTCCCGAGCGGAGGCACCCGGAGCGTCGTCGATGCCGGCTGTCCGTGCCAGCTCTCGGGGCCGGCCTCGACCGCACCCATGTTGCCGACACCGCTGCCGTGGTAAGCCCCCGCGTCGCTGTTGAGGACCTCCTGCCAGGTCCCGGCCCAGGGCAGACCCAGCTGATAGTTCTCGTGCGGCATGCCGGCGAAGTTGCTGACGCAGGCCAGCGCGGAGCCGTCCGTGCCGTACCGCAGGAACGAGAACACGTTGCCGGCCGCGTCGTTCGCGTCTATCCAGGCGAACCCGGCCGGGTCGGTGTCGAGCGTCCACAGTGCGGGGGTCCGGCGGTAGACCTCGTTGAGTTCCTTCACCAGCAGCGCGACGCCGCGGTGGTCGGGCAGGTCCAGCAGCCACCAGTCGAGCGACCGGTCCTCACTCCACTCGGACTCCTGCGCGAACTCGGAACCCATGAACAGCAGCTGCTTGCCGGGGTGCGCCCACATGAAGGCCAGGTAGGCCCGCACGTTCGCGAGCTGCTGCCAGCGGTCGCCGGGCATCTTGCGCAGCAGGGAACCCTTGCCGTGCACGACCTCGTCGTGGCTGATCGGCAGGACGTAGTTCTCGGAGTACGCGTAGACCATCGAGAACGTCATCTGGTGGTGGTGGTAGCCCCGGTAGACGGGCTCCCGGGCCATGTAGTCGAGCGAGTCGTGCATCCAGCCCATGTTCCATTTCAGACCGAAGCCGAGCCCGCCGAGGTGCGTCGGCCGGGTGACGCCCGGCCACGCCGTCGACTCCTCCGCGATCGTGACGACGCCTGGGACGCGCCGGTAGACGACGGAGTTCATCTCCTGCAGGAAGGCGACGGCGTCGAGGTTCTCCCGGCCGCCGTACTGGTTCGGCAGCCACTCGCCTTCCTTGCGCGAGTAGTCGAGGTAGAGCATCGAGGCGACCGCGTCGACGCGCAGGCCGTCGACGTGGAACTCCTGCAGCCAGTACGTCGCGTTGGCGACCAGGAAGTTGCGGACCTCGTTGCGCCCGAAGTCGAAGACGTAGGTGCCCCAGTCCAGCTGCTCGCCGCGCCGCGGGTCCGCGTGCTCGTACAGCGGCGTGCCGTCGAACCGGGCCAGCGCGAACTCGTCCTTGGGGAAGTGCGCGGGGACCCAGTCGACGAGGACCCCGATACCGGCCTGGTGCAGCCGGTCGATCAGGTAGCGCAGCTCGTCGGGGGAACCGAACCGCGACGTCGGGGCGTAGTACGACGTGACCTGATAGCCCCAGGAGCCGCCGAAGGGGTGCTCGGCGACCGGCAGGAACTCGACGTGCGTGTAGCCCAGCCAGGTGACGTACTCGACCAGCTGGTCGGCCATCTCGGTGTAGGACAGCCCCTGCCGCCATGAGCCGAGGTGAACTTCGTACGCCGACATGGGCGCGGCGTGCGCCGGCGTCTGCGCCCGCGCGTCCAGCCACTCGTGGTCGCTCCAGGTGTAGTCCGAGACGTCCACCACGCTCGCCGTCAGGGGTGGCACCTCGGTGCGCCGGGCCATCGGGTCGGCCTTCTCGCGCCACACCGAGTCGGCGCCGAGGATGGCGTACTTGTAGTGCGTGCCCGCACCGATGCCGGGGACGAACAGCTCCCAGACGCCGCTGGACCCGAGCGAGCGCATGGGATGGCCGGTGCCGTCCCAGCCGTTGAAGTCGCCGATGACGCGTACGCCGCGCGCGTTCGGCGCCCACACGGCGAACGACGTCCCCGTGACCGGGCCCGACGGGCTCTCGTACTGGCGCACGTGGGCGCCGAGCACCTTCCACAGTTCCTCGTGCCGGCCCTCGCCGATGAGGTGCAGGTCGACCTGGCCCAGCGTCGGCAGGTAGCGGTACGGGTCGTCGGCCGGGTAGGTCGCGCCGTGGTAGGTGACGTCGAGCCGGTAGTCGGTGACCTGGCCGCCCGGCAGCTCGACCTCCCAGACGCCGGCGTGGCGGTGGTGCAACTCGACCCGCTCGTGCCCGATGACGGCGACGACCTTCTCGGCGCCGGGCCGGAGCGCGCGCACGACGACGCCGCCGGCGACGGGGTGCATGCCGAGGACGCCGTGCGGGTCGTGGTGCGCGCCCCCGGCGAGTTGCTCGAGCTCGTCGTTGCTGGGGCCGTGCGGATCGGCGCCGGCGACGATGGGCAAGCCGGCCTTGGCTTCCGCCGCCGGGACAGCCTTGCGAGGGGGGCGCTTGCGGGCCGGTGCCGGTGCCGCTGCAGGCGCCGGCGTGACGTTCTCGTCGGTCGCGACGACCGGCGCGGTGGCTTCGGCAGCCGCCTTCGGGGACGGGGCCTTGCGCGTGCGCTTCTTGGGGGCAGTCGGCTCGCTCATCCGCCGACTCCTCTGCCGCCAGCGGTGAGCCGCTCGATCGAGCCGAGCGGGATGGGCAGCCAGGAGGGCCGGTTGCGCGCCTCGTACACCACTTCGTAGACCGCCTTGTCGAGCTCGAACGCCCGCAGGAGCACGGACTGGTCACGGGGGTCGGTGCCGGCCGCTCGGGCGTAGCCGTCGCAGAACGCTGTCCTGTTGCGCTCTGCCCATTCCCCGGCGCGGTACGCGAGATGCTGCTCACCCTGCCACTCGGCGAGCTGGTGGCGGGCTGCGTAGTCGAAGGAGCGCAGCATGCCCGCGACGTCCCGCAGCGGGCTCATCAGCGCGGTGCGCTCGGCCAGCGGCCGGGAGGGTTCGCCCTCGAAGTCGAGCAGGACCCAGCCCGCCTGCGTACGCAGTACCTGTCCGAGGTGGAGGTCCCCGTGCAGTCGCTGGACCGGGATCTCCTCGCTGAGCGCCGCGACCGCGTCGTACGACGCCCGGAGCGCGTCGGCATGCAGGGCCAGCTCGGCGACCACGGAGAGCGCGGCGTCCAGCCGCTCGTGCAGCTGCCGTGCGGTCGCCTGGGAGTCCGCGGGTCCGGCGATCGCCGAGGGGAGGGTCTGCGCCATGAGGGTGTGGACGGCCGCGATGGCCGACCCGAGTCGCTCGGACTCCCCGGCGAAGTCGCCGCCCACCTCGTCCGCGTGCAGGTCGCCCTCGGCGAACAGGTCGCGGACGCTGGCGGTAGCCATGGCCCAGCCGTCACTGGCGTTGCGCAGGAAGCACTGCAGCATGCCCAGCGTCGTGGGCTGCCCGTCGACCTCGCCCTCCATCCAGGCGAGCGGAGCCGCGACGTGGGTGCTGCCGGCGTCGGCCAGGGCGCGCGTCACCTCGAGGTCGGGGTTGATGCCGGGTTGCAGGCGACGGAACACCTTGAGGATGTAGTCCTCGCCGTAGACGATCGAGGTGTTGCTCTGCTCCGCCCCCATGACCCGACTGGGGAGGGTCGGGTCCAGATCGTCGCGCGTGGCCGTGAACCTGACCGTGTCGGTCGGCTGCCCGGCGGCGATGAGCCGCAGCAGCTCGGCCGTCGCCTCGACGTCGTGCACCGCCTCGTAGACCACCGTCCCGGACGCCTCGCCGATGACGGCGTGCGCGAGGCGCTGGGGGACCTCGCCGGTGCGGGTGCCGATGAGGAGCTGGTACCGGTCGCTGCTGTCGTCGGCTGCGTCGACCCGCAGCAGCAGGTGCCGGACGACCGCGTCGTCGTCTCCTGTGAACAGCACCGTTGCGCCCTCGACCTCGACGCCCCGGATGACACGGCCCTTGCCGGCGAACCAGCGCTGCTCGGGCAGCCACGCGGCGAGCAGGTCGTGCAACTCGGTGTCCACGGTCGCACTCATGAGTGCTCTCCTGGCTTGAGGGCGAACCACATGAAGCCGTGGCCGGGCAGGGACAGCAGGTAGGGCAGGTCGCCGATCCGCGGGAACGGCACCAGGCCGGTGAGCTCGACGGGGGTCATGCCCTCGAACCGGCGCAGGTCCAGCTCCACCGGCTGCGGGAACCGGGACAGGTTGTTGACGCACAGGACCCGGTCGTCGCCGAACTCGCGGACGAAGGCGAGGACCGACGGGTTGCTCGCGCCCAGCTCCTCGTAGCTGCCCATGCCGAAGACCGGGTGCTGCTTGCGGATCCCGATCATCTGGCGGGTCCAGTTCAGCAGCGACGCGGACGAGCGCATCTGCGACTCGACGTTGAGCGCCTGGTAGCCGTAGACCGGGTCGAGGACCGCGGGCAGGTACAGCCGCTGCGGATCGGCGGTCGAGAACCCGGCGTTGCGGTCCGCGTTCCACTGCATCGGGGTCCGGACGCCGTCCCTGTCACCGAGATAGATGTTGTCGCCCATGCCGATCTCGTCGCCGTAGTACAGGACCGGCGACCCGGGCAGGGACAGCAGCAACCCCGTGAACAGCTCGATCTGGTCCCGGTCGTTCTCGAGCAGCGGGGCAAGCCGGCGGCGGATGCCGACGTTCGCCTTCATGCGCGGGTCCTTCGCGTACTCGCTGTACATGTAGTCGCGCTCTTCGTCGGTCACCATCTCGAGCGTCAGCTCGTCGTGGTTGCGCAGGAAGATGCCCCACTGGCAGTTCTTCGGGATGTCCGGCGTGTTCGCCAGGATCTCCGAGATCGGGTAGCGCGACTCCCGCCGCACGGCCATGAACAGGCGCGGCATCAGCGGGAAGTGGAACGCCATCTGGCACTCGTCGTCGTCCCCGAAGTACTCGACGACGTCGGCCGGCCACTGGTTGGCCTCGGCGAGCAGCACCCGGTCGGGGTACAGCGCGTCGATCTCCTTGCGCACCCGCTTGAGGTAGTCGTGGGTCGGCTTGAGGTTCTCCGAGATCGTGCCCTCCTCCTCGAAGAGGTAGGGCACGGCGTCGAGCCGGAAACCGTCGATGCCGAGGTCCAGCCAGAACTTGAGGACCTCGATCATGGCGTCCTGCACGGCCGGGTTCTCGTAGTTCAGGTCCGGCTGGTGGCTGAAGAAGCGGTGCCAGAAGTACTGCCCCCGCACCTCGTCGAACGTCCAGTTGGAGCGCTCGGTGTCGACGAAGATGATGCGCGCGTCGGCGTACGGCTCGTCGGTGTCGGACCAGACGTAGTAGTCGCCGTACGGCCCCTCGGGATCGGCCCTGGATGCCTGGAACCACGGGTGCGCGTCGCTGGTGTGGTTCATGACCAGGTCGGCGATGATGCGCATGCCGCGCTTGTGCGCCTCGTCGACGAGCTCGACGAAGTCGCCGAGGTCGCCGAACTCCGGCAGCACCTTCATGAAGTCGCTGATGTCGTAACCACCGTCGCGCAGCGGTGACTCGTAGATCGGCAGCAGCCAGATGCAGTCGACGCCGAGCCACTGCAGGTAGTCGAGCTTGCTCGTGAGCCCGCGGATGTCGCCGGTCCCGTCGCCGTTGCTGTCGGCGAAACCGCGGATGAGCACCTCGTAGAAGACGGCACGCTTGTACCAGAGCGGATCCCTGGACTCCTCGAGGCTGACGAGCTCGCCGTGCTCGAGATCGTGGTGCGGTGCGGTCACGTGCGGTTCCCCCGGACGGTGAAGACATGGGCAGGCTCGGCGAACGGATCGAGCCGTACGTAGTTGGACTCGCCCCAGGTGTACTCGGCACCGGTGACCTCGTCGTGGACCGTGAAGGTGTCGCCCCAGCCCAGCCCGAGCGCGGGCAGGTCGACGCGCACCGTCGCCTCGCGTGGCCCGTGCGGGTCGAGGTTGAGGACGACCAGCACGACGTCGTCGCCGTCCCTTTTCGACCAGGCCAGCACGTCGGCGCTGTCCACGTCGTGGAAGCGCACGTTGCGCAGCCAGTGCAGGGCGGGGTGGGCCCGCCGCACCCGGTTGAGCATCGTGAGGTACGGCGCGAGGGTCCGCTCCGGCGACGACCAGTCGCGCGGACGCAGCTGGTACTTCTCCGAGTCGAGGTACTCCTCGCTGCCCGGCCGCACCGCCACATGCTCGTACAGCTCGTAGCCGGCGTAGACGCCGTACGACGGCGACAGCAGGGCGGCGAGCACCGCGCGGATCTTGAACACGGGCGGCCCGCCGTACTGCAGCGACGCGTGCAGGATGTCCGGCGTGTTCACGAAGAAGTTGGGGCGCATGTAGTCGCTCGACGCCACCAGCTCCTCGACGTACTCCTGGAGCTCCTGCTTGCCGGTGCGCCAGGTGAAGTACGTGTACGACTGGGTGAAGCCGATCCGGCCCAGCTCATGCATCATCGCCGGCCGGGTGAAGGCCTCGGCGAGGAAGAGCACGTCCGGGTCGGTCGCCTTGACCTGCGCGATGAGCCACTCCCAGAAGTCGAGCGGCTTCGTGTGCGGGTTGTCGACGCGGAAGATCTTGACGCCGTGGCTGATCCAGTGACGGATCACCCGCAGGATCTCGGCGTACAGACCTTCGGGGTCGTTGTCGAAGTTGAGCGGGTAGATGTCCTGGTACTTCTTCGGCGGGTTCTCGGCGTAGGCGATCGTGCCGTCCGCGCGGGTCGTGAACCACTCCGGGTGCGCCTGCGCCCAGGGGTGGTCCGGGGCGCACTGCAGCGCGAAGTCGAGCGCGACCTCCATGCCCAGCCGGCGGGTCTCCTCCACGAAGGCGCCGAAGTCCTCGATGCCGCCCAGATCGGGGTGGATCGCGTCGTGGCCGCCCTCGGCGGAGCCGATGGCCCAGGGGGAGCCGGGGTCGTGCGGCCCCGGGGTGAGCGTGTTGTTCGGGCCCTTGCGGTTGACCGCGCCGATCGGATGGATCGGCGGCAGGTAGACGACGTCGAAGCCCATCTCGGCCACCGCCGGCAGACGGTCCATCGAGGTACGGAAGGTGCCGCTGCGCATGGGGCCGCCGTCCGGCGGTACGTGCGCACCCTCGGACCGCGGGAAGAACTCGTACCAGGCGCCGTACAGGGCCCGCTGCCGGTCGACCCAGACCCGGTGCTCCTCACTGGGGGTGATCAGCTCGCGGATCGGATGTGCGGTCAGCACGGCGACCACGTCGTCGGCAAGGGCGAGCTTCATCCGCTCGGCGGGGGAGCGCGCCGGGTCGCGCAGCACGTCGGCGAGGCCGGCGATCGCGGTGCGCAGCGACTTCTTCACGGACGACGGCAGGCCCTGCGCGGCGCGCTCGTAGAGACGGGCGCCCTCCTCGAGCATGACGTCGACGTCCACGCCGGCGTCCACCTTGAGCGGCGCGTCGTGCCACCAGGTGCCGAGCGGGTCGCTCCAACCCTCGGCGACGAAGGTCCACATGCCTTCGGCGTCCGGGGTGAAGGCGGCCTGCCAGCTGTCCGTCCCCGGCGGTCCCGGCGTCATCCGCACGGAGGGTGCGGCGGACCCGTCGGGGCGGGTCACCGCGACGTTCGCGGCCACCGCGTCGTGGCCCTCGCGGAAGACCGTGGCCTGGACGGCCACCGTCTCCCCGGTCACGGCGCGTGACGGATAGCGCCCGCAGGAGACCACCGGGCGTACGTCCTCAACTGCAATTCGTCCGACCATTGCTCCGACCGTACCCAGGTCCGCCAACCGCGAACGTGTAGTAGATCGGCCCACGGTCCTCCCCTAGCCCGGTCCGGGCTAGGGTCGAAGGGTGAGAGCCCTACGCCGTTTCACCGTCCGCCTCGCCCTTCCCGAGCCGCTGGCGCCGCTCGGCGAGCTGGTGATGAACCTGCGCTGGTCGTGGCACCACCCCTCGCTGGACCTGTTCGCGTCGGTGGATCCGGAGGCGTGGGAGGCCGTCGACAAGGACCCGGTCCGGCTCCTCGGCGAGGTGAGCCCGGAGCGGCTCGCCGAGCTTGCCCAGGACCAGGATTTCCTGGCCCGGCTGCAGGCGGTGCACGACGACCTGAGCGAGTACCTCACGACGCCGCAGTGGTACCAGTCGCTCCCGGACGCGCCGTCCTCGATCGCCTACTTCTCCCCGGAGTTCGGCATCACCGAGGTGCTGCCGCAGTACTCCGGCGGCCTCGGCATCCTGGCCGGCGACCACCTCAAGACCGCCTCGGATCTCGGTGTGCCGATCGTCGGCGTGGGTCTGCTCTACCGGGCCGGCTACTTCAAGCAGTCGCTCAACGCCGAGGGGTGGCAGCAGGAGCGCTACCCACCCATCGACCCGCACGGCCTGCCGCTGACGCTGCTCACCGACGCGTCCGGTGCCCCGCTGAAGATCGAGGTCGGGTTCCCCGAGGGGCGCACGCTGCACGCGCAGGTCTGGAAGGCGCAGGTCGGCCGGGTGCCGCTGCTGCTGCTCGACTCCGACGTGGAGGAGAACGCCCCGGCCGAGCGTGAGGTGACCGACCGGCTGTACGGCGGCGGGACCGACCACCGGCTGCACCAGGAGATGCTGCTGGGTATCGGCGGCGTGCGGGCGATCCGCGCCTACACGGCGCTCACCGGCGACCCGGACCCCGAGGTGTTCCACACCAACGAGGGGCACGCCGGTTTCCTCGGTCTGGAGCGGATCCGCGAGCTCGTCGACCAGGGCCTGTCGTACGACGAGGCGCGCGAAGCGGTGCGCGCCGGGACCGTCTTCACGACCCACACGCCGGTCCCCGCCGGCATCGACCGCTTCCCGAGGGACATGATCGCCCGGTACTTCGGCGGCGACAACGCGGTGCAGGGCGTGCCGGTCGAGCGGATCCTGGAACTCGGCGCCGAGGACGACCCGTCGATCTTCAACATGGCGCACATGGGGCTGCGGATGGCGCAGCGCCGCAACGGCGTCGCGAAGCTGCACGGCATCGTCAGCCGGGAGATGTTCAGCGACCTGTGGCGCGGGTTCGACCCGGCCGAGGTGCCGATCACGTCGATCACCAACGGCGTGCACGCCCCTACCTGGGTGAGCCGGGAGGTGTTCGAACTCGCCGAGCGCGAGATCGGGACCTCCCTGACGACCGCCGCCAACGGGTGGGAGGAGATCGAGAAGGTCGCCGACACCTCGATCTGGGAGACCCGCCGGGTCATGCGCGGCCGTCTCGTCGGCGAGGTGCGCCGGCGGCTGCGCGAGTCCTGGCTGCAGCGTGGCGCGACCGACGCCGAGCTCGGCTGGGTCGACTCCGCCTTCGACCCGGACGTCCTCACGATCGGCTTCGCGCGGCGCGTCCCGTCGTACAAGCGCCTGACGCTGATGATGCGCGACCCGCAGCGGCTCAAGGCCCTGCTGCTCGACCCGGACCGGCCGGTGCAGTTCGTCATCGCCGGCAAGGCCCACCCCGCCGACGACGGCGGCAAGGAGCTGGTCCAGCAGATCGTGCGGTTCGCCGACCAGCACGACGTGCGGCACCGGATCGTGTTCCTGCCGGACTACGACATCGGCATGGCGCGCTACCTCTACGGGGGCTGCGACGTCTGGCTCAACAACCCGCTGCGGCCCCTGGAGGCGTGCGGGACGTCGGGGATGAAGAGCGCCCTGAACGGCGGCCTCAACCTGTCGATCCTCGACGGGTGGTGGGACGAGATGTACGACGGCGAGAACGGCTGGGCCATCCCGACGGCCGACGGGGTCGAGGACCCCGAGCGTCGCGACGACCTGGAGGCGACCGCCTTCTATGAGCTGGTCGAGAAGCAGGTGCGCACCCGCTTCTACGACCGGGACGACCGCGGGGTCCCGCAGCGCTGGGTGGACATGGTCCGGCACACGCTGCAGACCCTCGGCCCGAAGGTGCTCGCCAGCCGCATGGTCCGCGACTACGTGCGCGAGCTGTACACGCCGGCGGCCCAGGCCTCCCGTGAGCTCGCCGCCTCCTCGTACGCCCCGGCCCGCGAGGTCGCCCAGTGGCGCAGCGAGGTGCAGTCCAGGTGGAACGACGTCCGGGTCGTGCACGTCGAGGCAACCGGAGCAGGCGACGCCCCGCACGTGGGCGCGACGCTCGAGGTGCGCGCCCAGGTCGACCTCGGCGGGCTCAGCCCGCAGGACGTCACGGTGCAGGCGGCGTACGGACGCGTGGACGAGAGCGACCAGCTCCTCGCGCCGACGTACGTGACCTTGACCTCGGGCGGCGTCGGCGAGGACGGGCTGCAGCGGTACGAGGGGGACGTCCCCCTCGAGCGGGCCGGCTCCTTCGGCTACACCGTCCGGGTGCTGCCGCACTCCGACCGGCTGCCGAGCGACGCCGACCTCGGGCTGATGGCGAGCGCCTGACCGGGCGCCCGCGTCAGCGGGTGACGCGGAGCAGGGCGACGGAGCGGCCGACGAGCGGGAGGCGTTCGCCGGCCGGGTAGGTCCGGCCGCCGTCACCGTCCGCGGCGGCCGTGTCGAGCACCACCTCGTACCGGGTGGCCCAGGGCCTCTTCGGCAGCACGAGGTCGCGATCCTCGTGGCCGGTGTGCAGCACCAGCAGGAACGAGTCGTCGGTGACCTGCTCGCCGCGCGGCCCGCGGCTGCGGATGCCCTCGCCGTCGAGGTACATGGCGACCGTCTGCACGCCGTGGTCGAACCACTCGGCATGGGTGAGCTCGAGGCCGTCCGGCCCGAACCAGGCGAGGTCCTTGACGCCGTCGGTGCCGACGGCCTCGCCGAGGAAGAACGCCCGCTGCCGGAACACCGGGTGGGTGCGGCGCAGCGCGATCAGCCGCTCGACGAACCCGCACAGGTCCTGCTGGTCCCCGGTGAGGTCCCACGGCATCCAGGACAGCCCGTTGTCCTGGCAGTAGGCGTTGTTGTTGCCGCGCTGCGTGCGCCGCACCTCGTCGCCCATGCTGACCATCGGCACGCCGGTGGAGAGGAGCAGCGTGGCGAGCAGGTTGCGGGCCTGCCGCCGGCGCAGGGTCTCGATGGCCGGGTCGTCCGTCTCGCCCTCGACGCCGCCGTTCCAGGAGCGGTTGTGGTTGTCGCCGTCCCGGTTGTCCTCGCCGTTGGCGTGGTTGTGCTTGTGCTCGTACGTCGTGAGGTCGCGCAACGTGAAGCCGTCGTGCGCGGTCACGAAGTTGATGGAGGCGTACGGGCGCCGGCCGTCGTCCTGGTAGAGGTCGCTGGACCCGGACAGGCGGGAGGCCAGCTCGCGGACCCCGCCGTTCTGGCCCCGCCAGACGTCGCGCACGGTGTCCCGGTATTTGCCGTTCCACTCGGTCCACAGCGGCGGGAACTCGCCGACCTGGTAGCCACCCGGGCCGACGTCCCACGGTTCGGCGATGAGCTTCACCTGGCTGATGACCGGGTCCTGCTGGATGACGTCGAAGAACGCCGACAGCTTGTCGACGTCGTGCAGCGACCGGGCAAGGGCGGAGGCGAGGTCGAACCGGAACCCGTCGACGTGCATCGCGGTGACCCAGTAGCGCAGCGAGTCCATGACCCGCTGGAGGCGGTGCGGCGTCCGGACGTCGAGGGTGTTGCCGCAGCCGGTGTAGTCGCGGTACTGGCTCCGGTCGCCGTTCTCGAGCCGGTAGTACGACGGGTTGTCGATGCCGCGGAAGGCCAACGTCGGGCCGGTCTGGTCGCCCTCGCCGGTGTGGTTGTAGACGACGTCCAGGATCACCTCGATCCCGGCTGCGTGCAGGGCGCGCACCATCGCCTTGAACTCGCGGACCTGCTCGCCGCCGGTGCCGCCGGAGCTGTAGCCGGCATGCGGCGCGAAGTAGCCGACCGAGTTGTAGCCCCAGTAGTTCGTGAGTCCCTTGCGCAGCAGGTGCGGCTCGGAGACGAAGTGGTGCACGGGCATCAGCTCGACCGCGGTCACGCCCAGTCGCTGCAGGTGCTCGATCGCCGCCGGGTGTGCCAGGCCGGCGTACGTGCCGCGCAGCTCGGACGGGATGCCGGGGTGCTGCGCCGTGAAACCCTTGACGTGCAGCTCGTAGATGACCGTGTCGGACCACGCGTAGCGCGGCCGGCGGTGGTCGTCGCCCCACGGGAACAGGTCGTGCACGACGACCGACTTCGGTACGAAGGGGGCGCTGTCGCCCGGCTGCGCGACGCCGTCCCTGCCGGGCACCGACCCGAACACCGCGTCGTCGAGGCGCAGGTCGCCCTCGATGGCCTTCGCGTACGGGTCGAGCAGCAGTTTGGCCGGGTTGAACCGCAGACCGGAGGCCGGGTCGAACGGGCCGTGGACCCGGAAGCCGTAGCGCTGGCCTGGCTCCACCTGCGGCAGGTAGCCGTGCCAGACGTGGTGGGTCGACTCCTCCAGCGGGATGCGCGTCTCGCGCCCGGCCCCGTCGAACAGGCAGACGTCGACGGCCTCCGCGCTGGAGCTGTAGAGCGCGAAGTTGGTGCCCTCGCCGTCCCAGGTGGCGCCGAAGGGGTGCGGCCGGCCGGGCCAGGGCCGGGACGGCGACGCGGGGGTGTTCACCCGTCCATTCTGCCTGCGGGACTGCGGAGCGTCCGGTGCGCTGCTACACAGCGTGACCGGGGCCCGAGAGGGCGTGCAGCGTCGCGTGCCGGTCCGCAAGGGACTCGTGATCGTGCGGTGCGGCCGGATCGCCGTGCCGCAGAACCAGGTGGCCGAGCAACTTCTCGTGGTCGTCGAGCAGGTCCACCCACTCGCCGACGAGGTCGGCCGCCGCGACGAGTGCCTCCAGGCGCGTGCGCAGGGGCAGCAGGAGCAGTTCGCGCTCGAGCACCGCGACGAGCTCCTCCGGGAGCAGGACGCGCGGGTCCTCCTCGTCCTCGGCGTCGAGCAGCGGGTCGCCCGGGAGAAGGCCGGTCAGCTCGGAGAGGCCGTCGTCGTCGAGGTCGCCCAGGACGAGCGGCTCGTCGTCGTCCTCCTCCTCGTCGTACTGGGCCTCCACGTCGTCGAGCGACATGCCGGCCTCGGCGGCCCAGCGGGCCTCCTCGGCCAGGTCCACCTCGTCGGGCAGCCCGGCGAAGAAGGCGTCCTGCCAGCGCTCGATCAGCTCCCTCGCGGCGTCGCAGCGCTCGAGGACCCCGCCCAGGTCGCCCTCGACGGGACGCAGCAGGGCCTCCCGCAGCGCCACGGCGGCAGCCGACGGCAGGTCCTGGAGCGGGTCGGCGGAGGAGACGGTGTGGACGACGCCACGTGAGTCACGGAACACCTGCCGAGACTAGGGTGCCGGACAGGCAGCGGCATCCGACGGTGGTCAGGAGAGACGCGTGGGCGAGTTCGTACGGTTCGAGGTCGAGGGCGCGGTGGGCACGATCCGGCTGGATCGGCCGAAGATGAACGCCCTCGACGCGCAGATGCAGGAGGAGATCCGGGCCTGCGCGCTGGAGGCCTCCGCACGCACCGACGTACGCGCCGTGGTGCTGTACGGCGGGGAGCGGGTGTTCGCGGCCGGGGCGGACATCAAGGAGATGAAGGACATGTCCTACGTGGACATGCTCACCCGGGCCGGCGCCCTGCAGGACTGCTTCGCCACCGTCGCCCGCATCCCCAAGCCCGTGATCGCCGCCATCACCGGCTTCGCGCTCGGCGGGGGGTGCGAGTTGTCGATGTGCGCCGACTTCCGGGTCGTGGCCGACAACGCGAAGCTCGGCCAGCCGGAGATCCTGCTCGGCATCATCCCGGGCGCCGGTGGCACCCAGCGGCTGACCCGGCTCGTCGGCCGGTCCAAGGCCAAGGACCTCATCTACAGCGGCCGGTTCGTCGGCGCCGCTGAGGCGCTCGCGATCGGCCTCGCGGACGTCGTCGTGCCGGCGGAGCAGGTCTATCCCACGGCCGTCGAGATGGCGTCCGCGTACGCCGAGGGCCCGGCGGTCGCCCTGGCGATGGCCAAGAAGGCCATCGACGAGGGGAGCGAGATGGACCTCGACGCCGGCCTGCGGCTGGAGTCGACGCTGTTCGCCGGCCTCTTCGCGACCGAGGACCGCGCGCTGGGCATGGCGTCGTTCGTCGAGAACGGACCCGGCAAGGCCCGCTTCGTCGGGCGCTGAACCGCCCGGCAGGTGAGCTGGAGCACACGTGCTTGCTGCAGTTTGCGCGCTTGCTACTGACGGGTAACAATGTTTGTGAGGGTGGTCGCAGGTCCGGGAGACGTGCCGGATAGCGTGACCGCACCCTCGAAACCGTGCGCGCGGGTCGGTCCACCGCGCCCGTCCAGTGTCAGCCAACGGAGGTCGGCGCCCGAGCATGAACATCGTCGTACTGGTGAAGCAGGTCCCGGACACCTGGGCCGAGCGCAAGCTTGACGCGAACGACAAGACGCTCGACCGCGCGTCGGTCGACGTGGTCATGAACGAGATCGACGAGTACGCCGTCGAGGAGGCCCTGCGGATCAAGGAGGCCTCCGGCGGCGAGGTCACGATCCTCACGATGGGCCCGGCCCGCGCGGTCGAGACGATCCGCAAGGCGTTGTCGATGGGTGCCGACAAGGCGGTCCACCTCACCGACGACGCGCTCGCCGGCTCCGACGCCGTGCAGACGTCGTACGCGATCGGCAAGGTCCTCGACACCCTCGAGTACGACCTGGTGATCGCCGGGTCGGAGGCCACCGACTCGCGCATGTCGGTCATGGCCGCCCTGCTCGCCGAGCGCACCGGCAGGCCGCAGCTGTCCGGCGCCCGCAAGGTCACCGCCGAGGGCGGCACCGTCCGCATCGAGCGGCAGACCGACAACGGCTACGACGTCGTCGAGGCGCCGACGCCGGCGATCATCTCGGTCGTCGAGAAGATCAACGAGCCGCGCTACCCGTCGTTCAAGGGGATCATGGCGGCCAAGAGCAAGCCGCTGACGACCCTGAGCCTGGCGGACGCCGGCATCGAAGCCGGGCAGGTGGGCCTCGCGTCCGCGCCCAGCCAGGTCGTCGAGTTCGCGAACAAGCCGCCGCGTCAGGCGGGTCAGGTCGTCAAGGACGAGGGTGACGGCGGCGTGAAGATCGCCGAGTTCCTCGCATCGCAGAAGATCGTCTGAGAGGCAGGAAATGGCAGAGATCCTCGTCCTCGTCGACCACGTCGAGGGCACTCCGAAGAAGGTCTCCTACGAGCTGCTGACGCTCGCCCGCTCGCTGGGTGAGCCGTCCGCCGTCGTACTGGGGAAGGGCGCGTCCGCCGCGGCCGAGAAGGTCGGCGCGTACGGCGCCGAGAAGATCTACGTCAACGAGGCCCCGGAGATCGACGGCTTCCTCGTCGCTCCCAAGGCTGCCGTCCTGGCCCAGCTGGTCCAGGACAAGAGCCCCGCCGCGGTGCTCATCCCCAGCACCGGCGAGGGCAAGGAGATCGCGGCCCGGCTCGCGGTCAAGACGGGCAGCGGCCTGCTGACCGACGCCGTCGCCGTGACCCCCGAGCTCGTCGCCGAGCAGCAGATCTTCGGTGGCTCGGTCGCGGTGCAGTCGAAGGTGCAGACCGGCACGCCGATCATCACCGTCCGGCCCAACAGCACCGCGCCCAGCGAGGCGGCCGGCGCCGGCACCGTGGAGCAGGTCACCGCGACCTTCTCCGACGCCGACAAGGCCGCGACCGTCGTGGACAGCGTCGTCGAGGCCGCGGGCGGACGCCCCGACCTCGGGGAGGCCTCGATCGTCGTCTCCGGTGGCCGCGGTGTCGGCAACGCGGAGAACTTCTCCATCGTCGAGGCGCTCGCCGACAGCCTCGGTGCGGCCGTCGGCGCCTCCCGCGCGGCCACCGACGCCGGCTGGTACCCGCATCAGAACCAGGTCGGCCAGACCGGCCGCACGGTGTCGCCGCAGCTGTACGTCGCGGTCGGCATCTCCGGCGCGATCCAGCACCGGGCGGGCATGCAGACCTCGAAGACCATCGTGGCCATCAACAAGGACCCGGAGGCCCCGATCTTCGAGCTGGCCGACTTCGGTCTCGTGGGCGACCTGTTCACCGTCGTCCCGCAGCTCACCGAGGAGATCGGCAAGCGCAAGGGCTGACCCGCCCCACCTGGGCCCCACCGCCGTACGACGGCCCGGTACCCCGCTGCGGGGTGCCGGGCCGTTCGCGTACCCGGCGGCTGCCTACACTCGCCGACCATGGCCGCCTGGGACCGCCGTACGACGGCGCAGCTGCGCGCCCAGCGGGAGGCCGCGGTCCGGGCACAGGTGCTGCACGCGGTGGCGCCGTTCTCCCCGTACTGGCGGGACCGGCTGCAGGCCCTCGGCCGCAGCCCGGCGGCCGCAGCCTCGCTGGCCGGCCTCGCGCAGCTGCCTGCGGTCGGGGAGCGCGACGTCTGCCCGGACGGTGAGCCGGCGGGCGCGGCCGGGCTGGTGCTGCAGGTCGGCGAGTCCGGATTCGCGCTGCACGCGGACGGGCCGGTGCTGCGCCGGGCCCTGGTCCGTCGGCTGCTCCGCCGGGACGCGTACCGCGTGATCGTCGAGACCGACACCCGGCCCACGTCGTACGTCTGGGCCGGGCTCGGGCTGCGGTTCCCCGTCGCGAGCAGCCGGTCCGACCTCGACCTCATGGCCCGGGCCGGCGCCCGGCTGTGGCAGCTGCTCGGCCTCACCCGGGCGGACGTGGTCGTGAGCGCCCTGCCTGGCGGGGCGACCGCGTCGGCCCAGGCGCTTCAGCTCGGGGCCCTCGGCGCCGGCTCGCCGCTGCTGGCAGTCGGCGAGGACGTCGACGCGCTGGCCGCGTCCCTGCGGCTCATGCCGGCCACCGTGCTCGCGCTGCCGTCGGTGTCGGCGGCGGGCACGGTCGAGGAACTGGTCGTGGCGGCCGTCCCGCTGGCCGCGCTGCGGACCGTGTTGCTGGTCGGTGCGCCGTACGACGACGAGCGGGACGAGGTCGTCGAGGCGTTGCGGCGAGGCGGACTGGACGCGTGCGCCGTCCTCGCGGTGCACGTGCCCGAGGGGCACCGCCTGATGTGGGCCGAGTGCCGGGAGTCCGCGGGGCGGACCGGGCTGCACACCTACCCCGACCTCGAGGTCGTCGAGGTCGTGGACCCCGAGACCGGCGAGGCGCCGCTGGCGGCCGACGGCTCGCGCGAGGTGGTCGTCACGCAGCTCGGGTTCCGGGGGAGCGCGCTGCTGCGCTGGCGCACCGGTGACGTCGTGGACGGCGTGGAGGACGGGCCCTGCCCGTCGTGCGGGCGGACGGTCCCGCGGGTCACCGGCCTGCGGGCGGGGGCGCTCGTGCCGCTGCTGGACCTGCGCACGGGCACCCGGTCGCTGGACGCCCGGGGGGTGGCGGCGGCCCTCGTCGGCCGGCCGGACGTCGCGGACTGGCGGGTCGTGATCGCCCCCAGCGGGCGCGACGACGCGGACGAGGTGGTCGTGCACGTCGTCCCCGCGGACGGCGCCGACCCCGCCGAGGTGGCGGTCGCGACGGCCGCTGACATCCGGCGCGCGACCGGCGTCCTGCCCACGCAGGTGGTCGTGGCCGGCGCGGGGGAGCTGCCTGCAGACGGCGCACAGCTCACCCATCGGGTGCTCGCCAGACGCGAACCGGTGTGCGGCGTCTAGGCTCGGAGCGTGGCCTACCTCGACCATGCGGCCTCGACGCCCATGCTTCCGGAGGCCGTCGCCGCGGTGACCGCCGCGATGGCGTCCACCGGGAATCCGTCGTCGCTGCACGCCGCGGGCCGTCGTGCCCGCCGGGTCGTCGAGGAGTCCCGCGAGGCGCTGGCCCAGTCCCTCGGTGCCCGCCCGTCCGAGATCATCCTCACCGGCGGCGGTACCGAGAGCGACAACCTCGCGGTCAAGGGGATGTTCTTCGCGCGCCGGGCCGCCGACCCGCGCCGTACCCGGATCCTGGCCAGTGCCGTCGAGCACCACGCCGTCCTCGACGCGGTGGAGTGGCTGGTGGCCCACGAGGGCGCCCGGGTCACCTGGCTGCCGGTCGACCATCTCGGCCGGGTGCACCCGCATGTCCTCGCCGAGGCGCTGGCCGACGACGTGGCCCTGGTCTCGGTCATGTGGGTCAACAACGAGGTCGGCACCGTCCAGCCGATCAGCGCCCTCGCGGAGCTCGCCCACGAGCACGGCGTCCCCCTGCACACCGACGCGGTGCAGGCGGTCGGCCAACTGCCGCTCGACTTCGCCGCGTCGGGGGCCGACGCCATGACGGTGACCGGGCACAAGTTCGGTGGTCCGCTCGGTGCCGGTGCCCTGCTGCTGGGGCGCGACGTCACCTGCACGCCGTTGCTGCACGGGGGTGGCCAGGAACGCGACGTGCGCTCCGGCACCGTCGATGTGCCGGGCGTCGCCGGGCTGGCGGTCGCGGCCGCGGTCGCCGTGGAACGCCAGCCGGAGACCGCCCGCCGGGTGGGCGAACTGCGCGACCGGCTCGTCGCCGGCGTCCGCGCGGCCGTTCCCGAGGCGGTCCTCAACGGCGAGCCCGGCCCCGGCCGACTGCCCGGCAACGCGCACTTCTCCTTCCCGGGCTGCGAGGGCGACTCGCTGCTCCTGCTGCTCGACGCCCGCGGCGTGGAGGTCTCGACCGGCTCGGCCTGCTCGGCCGGGGTCGCCCGCCCCTCGCACGTGCTCGTCGCGATGGGCGCCGACGAGGAACGCGCCCGCGGCTCGCTGCGCTTCTCCCTCGGGCACACGTCCACCGGGGCCGACGTCGACGCGCTCCTCGACGCGCTGCCCGGGGTCGTGGAGCGGGCCCGCCGGGCGGGGCTGCCGCGGTGAGGGTCCTCGCCGCCATGTCGGGCGGCGTGGACTCGGCGGTCGCCGCTGCGCTCGCGGTCGACGCGGGACACGACGTCACCGGCGTCCACCTTGCGCTGTCCGAGGCGCCTGCCGAGCTGCGCACCGGCTCGCGTGGCTGCTGCTCGCGCGAGGACGCCCGCGACGCGGCGCGCGCCGCCGACGTCCTCGGGATCCCCTTCTACGTCTGGGACCTGGCCGCCCGCTTCCGCGAGGACGTGGTCGACGACTTCGTGGCGGAGTACGCCGCGGGCCGTACCCCGAACCCGTGCCTGCGATGCAACGAGAAGATCAAGTTCGCCGCGGTGCTCGACCGTGCGCTGGCGCTCGGCTTCGACGCCGTCGTGACCGGCCACCATGCGCGGCTGGAGGACGGCGTGCTGCGGCGCAGCGCCGACCTCGCGAAGGACCAGTCCTACGTTCTCGCCGTGCTGACCCCCGCCCAGCTGGCCGGCGCGGTCTTCCCGCTGGGGGAGATGACCAAGGTCGCCGTCCGCGCCGAGGCTGCCCGGCGCGGCCTCGGCGTCGCCGACAAGCCCGACTCGCACGACATCTGCTTCATCGCCGACGGTGACACGGCCGGGTTCCTGCGCTCCCGCCTCGGCGACCAGCCCGGCCCCGTGATCGACGCGCTCACCGGCGCGGTCGTGGGGGAGCACAGCGGGACGTACGGCTACACGGTCGGACAACGCCGTGGCCTGGCGCTCACGGTGCCGGCACCGGACGGCCGGCCGCGCTACGTGCTGTCCCTCTCGCCGGTCGACCGCAGCGTCACGGTCGGCCCTGTGGAGGCGCTCGACGTCTCGACGGTGTACGCCGACCGCCCGCTGTGGACCGCGGGCGAGCGGGCCCTGCCGCTGACCTGCGACGTGCAGCTGCGGGCGCACGGGATGGTCCATCGCTGCACGGTCGAGGAGGATGCCGCGGCGGACGGTGCCGTCCGGTGGCGGCTCGCCCTCGACACGCCTGCCCGCGGGGTCGCGGCCGGCCAGGCCGCCGTGCTGTACGACGGCGACACGGTCCTCGCCAGCGCCACCGTGTCCGTCACCGCTTGAGCCTGACCTCCTGACCGCTAGGGTCAGGCCATGGCCGCCGACGACCCCGTGCAGCTCACCGACCTGCAGGTGATCCAGCGGTACAGCCTCGCGGTCCGGCAGGCGGCGGCACCCCGGGCGGACCTCGTCGCGACCCTGCGGGCCGACCTGGCCTGGCTGACCGCTGGGACGGAGCCGGCGCCCGTCAAGAAGGCTGCCCGGAAGGCGCCCGCCAAGAGCGGCGCGCGCGGGGCGTGAGCCCGGTCTGGGCCGCCGGCGCGGCCACCGGCGTCGGGAGCATGCCCGGCACGGATCCGCGTGAGGCGATCCGTGAGGTGCTCGGCACGCTGCCGGACCTCCCGTTCCTGCCCGAGCTGCCGGCCCGCGGACCCCACTCCGACCTCATCGGCCGCGGGACCGCCCTGCTCGCCGACCTTGCCGTCGACCTGCAGCCGAGCGGGTGGCGCATCACCGCCCGCCCGTCCCGCGACAGCCGGCGCGCCCGGGACCTGCTGGCCCAGGACCTCGACGCGCTCGAGGAGACCGAGGCGCGCCCCCCGGTGCTCAAGGTGCAGGCCGTCGGGCCCTGGACGCTCGCCGCCACCCTCGAACTCACGCGCGGGGACCGCATGCTGGCCGACCACGGCGCGGTCGCCGACCTGGCCGCCAGCCTGGCCGAGGGCCTGCGCGCACAGCTGGCCGACCTGGGTCGGCGGCTGCCTGGCACGACCCTGCTGCTGCAACTCGACGAGCCATCCCTGCCTGCGGTCCTGCGGGGGCAGATCCCCACGGCCAGCGGGTTCGGCCGGCTCCGCGTTCCGGACGAGCAGACCGTGGCCGAGCGGCTGCGCACCGTGCTCGACGCGGCCGAGCACACCGTCGTGCACTGCTGCGCCCCGCGCCCACCGATCCAGCTGCTGCGCAAGGCCGGCGCCGGCGCGCTTTCCCTCGACGCCGCCGTGCTCACGCCGTACGACGACGACGCCATCGGGGAGGCCATCGAGTCGGGGGCCGGCCTGCTGCTGGGGCTCGTGCCGTCGACGGACGCCCCGCTGTCGGACCTCGGCGCCATGCTGGAACCCGCCAAGACGCTCTGGCGTCGCCTCGGGATGGAGCCGGACCGGATGCCGGCCGCGGTCGTCGTGACCCCGGCCTGCGGGCTGGCGGGGGCCTCCCCGGCGTACGCCCGCAGGGCCTTGGCGGTGAGCGCCGAACTGGGCCGTCGGATGGGGGAGGAGCCGGAGTGATCCGCCGTGGGTGACGTCGTCGACGGGGTGCCGGTCGAGGCGCTGGAGCGGCACGCCGAGCTGGCCCGGACGATCGAGGACCTCGCGTTCCGCTACTACGTGCTGGCCGCTCCGACCGCCTCGGATGGCGAGTACGACGAGCTGATGCGGGAGTTGTCGGCGCTCGAGGAGCAGTGGACGACGCTGCGGACGCCGGACTCGCCGACCCAGAAGGTGATGGAGAGCTTCTCCACCGACTTCACGCCGGTCGACCACCTCGAGCGGCTGATGAGCCTCGACAACGTCTTCGCGCCCGACGAGCTCACGGCCTGGGCCGAGCGGGCGGTGCGCAAGGGCGGGGACGGCATCCGCTGGCTCAACGAGCTGAAGATCGACGGTCTCGCGGTCGCCCTGGTCTACCGCGACGGCCGGCTCGTGCGCGGTGCAACCCGCGGCGACGGGCGGACCGGTGAGGACATCACCGGCAACATCCGGACGCTGGCCTCGGTGCCGGAACGACTGCAGGGCAAGGACATCCCCGCTCTGCTCGAGGTGCGCGGCGAGGTCTTCATCGCCACCGAGGACTTCGCGCAGCTCAACGCGCGGCTCGTCGAGGACGGCAAGGCGCCGTTCGCCAATCCCCGCAACGCCGCCGCGGGCAGCCTGCGCCAGAAGGACCCGCGCATCACAGCCACGCGCCCGCTCAGCCTGACCCTGCACGGCGTCGGCGCCCGCGAGGGCTTCGATCCGCCGAGCCAGTCCGAGGCCTACGCGCGGCTGCAGCAGTGGGGCCTGCCGGTCTCCAGCCGGTACGAGGTGCACGAGGACCTGGCCGGGGTCCAGCGGTACGTCGCGCACTGGGGTGAGCACCGGCACGACGTCGAGCACGAGATCGACGGCGTCGTGGTGAAGGTCGACCAGATCCAGGTGCAGCGCCGGCTGGGCGCGACCAGCAAGGCCCCGCGCTGGGCGATCGCCTACAAGTACCCGCCCGAGGAAGCGACCACCACGCTCCGCGACATCCTCGTCAACGTCGGGCGCACCGGCCGGGCCACCCCGTTCGCCGTCCTCGAACCGGTCCACGTCGGCGGCGTCATGGTCGGCATGTCCACCCTGCACAACGGGTCCGAGGTCAAGCGCAAGGACGTCCGGATCGGCGACACCGTCGTCGTCCGCCGGGCCGGCGACGTGATCCCCGAGGTCGTCGGGCCGGTCGCGGCGCTGCGGGACGGCACCGAGCGCGAGTTCGTCATGCCGACGCAGTGCCCCTCCTGCGGCACGACCCTGATGCCGGCGAAGGAGGGCGACGTCGACCTGCGCTGCCCGAACAGCCGGTCCTGTCCCTCCCAGCTGCGGGAGCGGATCTTCGCGGTCGCGGGGCGCGGCGGCTTCGACATCGAGGGCCTGGGCTTCGAGGCGGCGGACGCGCTGCTCACCGACCGGGTGGTCGAGGACGAGGGCGACATCTTCCTGCTCGACGAGGACCAGCTCGCCGGGTCGGAGTTCTTCCGGAAGAAGGACGGCGCGCTCAGCGCCAACGCCCTCAAGCTGCTGACCAACCTCGAGATCGCGAAGGACCGCCCGCTGTGGCGGGTCCTCGTCGCGCTGTCCATCCGGCACGTGGGGCCGACGGCGGCCCGCGAGCTGGCCAGGGCGTTCCGCGACCTCGACCGGATCGCGTCCGCGTCGGAGGAGGAGCTGGCCGTCGTCGACGGGGTCGGCCCGACCATCGCGCGCGCGGTCGTGGAGTGGTTCGAGGTGGACTGGCACCGCGGCATCGTGGAGAAGTGGCGGCAGGCCGGCGTCCGGATGGCCGACGAGGGCTCCGAGGACGGGCCCCGGCCGCTGGAGGGCGTCACCGTGGTCGTGACCGGCACGCTCACGTCGTACAGCCGGGACGGCGCGACCGAGGCGGTCCAGGAGCGGGGCGGCAAGGTGACCGGCAGCGTGTCCAAGAAGACCGACTTCGTCGTCGTCGGCGCCGACCCCGGCGCCAGCAAGTACGAGAAGGCGGTGAAGCTCGGCGTTCCCGTTCTCGACGACGACGGCTTCGCCGTCCTGCTGGCCGAGGGGCCCGACGCCGCCCGCGCGGTCGCGACGGCGGCGTCCGAGCGGTAGCCCGACCGGCCCACGGCCGGAGCCTGCCCGTCAGGCGGTCGTCAGCCGGGCTGCGGCGGCCGCCGCCACCGTCGCCGTGATCCCGGCCAGGTGGGCCAGGCGCAGCACCTCGGACGCGCGGAAGCGCGGACCGCCCGTGCGGCCGAGGAGCACCACCTGGTCGGGCCCGCCCACCGGGGCCGCGGCCAGTTCGGTCCCGAGCAGCTCCCAGCGCTCCGGCACCCAGGGCTCGGTCGAGTCCATCCGTCGTGCCGCCGTCAGCGGCAGCCAGGGCATGGTGACGTCGTCCATGTCCGGGGCTCCGGCGCTGGCGGCGACCACCCCGGTACCGGTCTGCACGACCACCGCCCAGCCGGCGCGGAACACCCCGGGTGCGCTGTCGGCGAGCAGGGCCAGAGCGTCGTCGGGGGACGCCGCGAGCTCGTCGACGAGCTCGAGGTCGCGGTGCAGGTCGGGGGAGCCGAGGAACGGGCGCATGGTCTCCACGACGACCCCCGGCACCGAGTGGGCGCTGGTGATGAGCCGGTCGGCGAGGCCGCCCGGCGGCAGCTCGACGAGAAGGTCGTCCACCGCGCCGTCCGGCCCGCGCTCGACGACGTCGAGGCTGAGGATGTCGGCGCCGGCCTCACCGAGCGCGGTCGCGACCGCGCCCAGCATGCCGGGCCGGTCGGGAAGGACGAGACGGAGCAGATAGGGCACGGGTTCTCCTCGTCGCAGATGGCCCATGGTCACGGCTGGTCGTGTCCACGGTGTTGCGTGCGGGTGCACCACCGTAAAACCTCCGCGGGCCCGGCGGGGGTCCCGCCCTAGACTGGGGGCCCGTCCTGCACGCCTTCTCGAGGGAGCCGCATGTCCCAGATCACCCGCGAGGAGGTCGCGCACCTCGCGCGGTTGTCGCGGCTGGCGCTCGACGACGCCGAGCTCGACGGTCTCGCCGCGCAGCTCGAGGTCATCCTCGAGGCGGTCGCGAAGATCGGCGAGGTCACCGACGCGGCCGACGTCACCCCGATGACGCACGCAGTGCCGCTGGAGAACGTCATGCGCCCCGACGTCGTACGCGCGTCGCTGCCCCGCGAGGACGTGCTCGCCGGCGCCCCCGCGGCCGAGGACGACCGCTTCCGCGTGCCGCGCATCCTGGATGAGGAGTCATGACCGACCTGACGCGGCTCACCGCCGTCGAGACCGCCGTCGCGATCCGGGACAGGGAGGTCAGCGCCACCGAGGTCACGCAGGCGCACCTCGACCGGATCGCCGCCGTGGACGGCCAGGTCCACGCCTTCCTCCACGTGGACCCCGAGGGTGCGCTCGACACCGCCCGCCGGGTCGACGCGGGCGAGCTGTCCGGGCCGCTCGCCGGCGTACCGCTCGGGCTCAAGGACGTCGTCGTCCAGAAGGGCGTCCCGACCACGGTCGGCTCGAAGATCCTTGAGGGCTGGCGCCCGCCGTACGACGCCACGGTCGTGAAGCGGCTGCGCGAGGCCGGTGTCGTCATCCTCGGCAAGACGAACATGGACGAGTTCGCGATGGGCTCGTCGACCGAGCACAGCGCCTACGGCCCGACCCACAACCCGTGGGACCTGTCCCGGATCCCCGGCGGTTCCGGCGGCGGCAGCGCGGCCGCGGTGGCCGCGTACGAGGCGCCGCTCGCGATCGGCACCGACACCGGCGGCTCGATCCGCCAGCCGGCCGCCGTCACGGGCACCGTCGGCGTCAAGCCGACCTACGGCGGGGTCAGCCGGTACGGCCTGGTCGCGTTCTCCAGCAGCCTGGACCAGGCCGGCCCCTGCGCCCGCACGGTGATGGACGCCGCGCTGCTGCACGAGGCCATCGCCGGCTACGACCCAGCCGACTCCACGTCCATCCCGTCGCCCGTTCCCCCGGTCGTCGAGGCGGCCCGGCAGGCCGACGTCTCCGGCCTGACCATCGGGGTCGTGCGCGAGCTGTCCGGCGAGGGCTACCAGGCGGGCGTGCAACAACGCTTCGAGGAGGCCGTCGAGACGCTCACCGAGCTCGGTGCCAAGGTCGTCGAGGTCAGCTGCCCGCACTTCGTCTACGCGATGCCGGCCTACTACCTGATCGCACCCAGCGAGGCGTCGTCCAACCTCGCCCGCTTCGACAGCGTGCGCTACGGCCTGCGCGTCGGCGACGACGGCGAGCGCAGCCTCGAGGAGGTCATGTCTCTCACCCGGGCGCAGGGCTTCGGGGCCGAGGTGAAGCGGCGCATCATCCTGGGCACCTACGCGCTGTCCAGCGGCTACTACGACGCGTACTACGGCCAGGCGCAGAAGGTCCGCACGCTCATCACCCGCGACTTCACCGCAGCCTTCCAGCAGGCCGACGTCCTCGTGTCCCCGACCACGCCGACCGTCGCCTTCCCGCTGGGGGAGCGGCTCGACGACCCGCTGGCGATGTACCTCGCCGACCTCGCCACCATCCCGTCGAACCTGTACGGCGGACCGGCGATGTCCCTGCCGGCCGGCCTGTCCGAGGGACTGCCGGTCGGCCTGCAGATCATGGCGCCGACGATGCGCGACGACCTGCTGTACCGGGTGGGCGCGGCCTTCGAGGCGGCCCGGCCCGCGCCGGTCCCCCCGCTGTCCTGGGAGGCCTAGTGCAGGTCGTCTTCGACTGCGCCGACCCGGCCACGCTGGCCGAGTTCTGGGCGGCCGCGCTCCCGGGCTACGCGGTGCAGCCGCCGCCGCCCGGCTTCGACAGCTGGCCGGACTTCCTGCGGGCGCGCGGCGTCCCGCAGGAGCAGTGGAACAGCGCATCCGCCCTCGTCGGCGACGGCCCGCGGATCTTCTTCCAGCAGGTGCCCGAGCCCAAGTCGGGCAAGAACCGGCTGCACCTCGATCTCCATGCCGGCGGTGGCCCGTCGGTGCCGTACGACGAGCAGGTCCGCCGGGTCCAGGCCGAGGTGGCCCGGCTCATCGCGCTCGGTGCCACGTTCGTCGAGCAGCGCGAAGGCCTGGGCATCGCGTGGGCCGTCCTGACCGACCCCGAGGGGAACGAGTTCTGCGCATGACCACCACCACGTCCAAGACCACGCCCACCGTGCCGTACGACGAGGCGCTGCGGGAGTTCGAGCCGGTCATCGGCCTCGAGACGCACGTCGAGCTCGGCACCGCGTCGAAGATGTTCTGCGGCTGCGCGACCGAGTTCGGCGCGGAGCCGAACACCCAGGTCTGCCCGGTCTGCCTCGGCCTGCCCGGCGCGCTGCCGGTCGTCAACGCCAAGGCGATCGAGTCGACGATCCGCATCGGGCTGGCGCTGCACTGCGACATCGCCCCCTGGGGCCGGTTCGCGCGCAAGAACTACTTCTACCCGGACATGCCGAAGAACTTCCAGACCTCCCAGTACGACGAGCCGCTGTGCGTCGACGGCTACCTCGACGTGCAGGTCGACGGCGAGACCGTCCGGATCCCGATCGAGCGGGTGCACCTCGAGGAGGACACCGGCAAGTCGCTGCACGTCGGCGGTTCGACCGGACGCATCCACGGGGCGACGCACTCGCTGGTCGACTACAACCGGGCCGGCATCCCGCTCGTCGAGATCGTGACCCGCCCGGTCACCGGGACGGGGGCGCACCCCGCCGAGGTCGCCAAGGCCTACGTCACCGAGCTGCGCGACATCCTGCGCGGGCTCGACGTCTCCGACGTGCGCATGGAGCAGGGTTCGCTGCGCTGCGACGTCAACGTCTCGCTCAACCGGCCCGGCGACGACTGGGGCACCCGCTCGGAGACCAAGAACGTGAACTCGCTGCGCTCGGTGGAGCGGGCGGTGCGGT
Source organism: Frankiales bacterium (assembly GCA_025965475.1). Taxonomy (GTDB): domain Bacteria; phylum Actinomycetota; class Actinomycetes; order Mycobacteriales; family SCTD01; genus RYN-124. The sequence continues at coordinate 45,523 of JAOPWV010000165.1, forward strand.
CGGAGGTCGAGCGGCAGGCCGGCATCCTGCGCACCGGCGGCCGCATCGTGCAGGAGACGCGGCACTTCCACGAGGACACCGGCATGTCGACGTCCGGCCGGTCGAAGGAGGAGGCGACCGACTACCGGTACTTCCCGGAGCCCGACCTGGTCCCGCTCGCCCCCGACGCGGACTGGATCGCCGAGCTCAAGGCCGCCCTGCCGGAGGCGCCGTCGCTCCGCCGCCGTCGGCTGGTCGAGCAGCTCGGCCTGTCCGAGCTGGACTCCCAGGCCATGACGAACGCCGGCGTACTCGACCTCGTGCTGGCCACCGTCGACGCCGGGGCGCCCGCGGCGGAGGCCCGTAACTGGTGGCTCGGGCACCTCGCGCAGCAGGCCAACACCCGTGGCCTCGAGCCGGCTGAGCTGCCGATCTCGCCCGCACAGGTGGCGCGGGTGGTGGAGCTCGTCTCGGCCGGTTCGCTGACCGCCGGGCTGGCCCGTCAGGTCGTCGACGGGGTGCTGGCCGGCGAAGGGGAGCCGGACGAGGTCGTCGAGGCCCGCGGCCTGGCCGTGGTCTCCGACGAGGGCGCGCTCGCCGCCGCGGTCGACGACGCCATCGCCGCGCAGCCCGACGCCGCGGACAAGATCCGGGCCGGCAAGGTGCAGGCCGTCGGCGCGCTCGTCGGCAGTGTCATGAAGGCCACCCGCGGGCAGGCCGACGCCTCCGTCGTACGCCGGCTGCTGCTCGAGCGCCTCGGCGTCACGGAGGACTAGCTCGGGCCGCCGGCCTCGGTGTCGGCCTCGCGGGCGCTGTGGCGGGCCAGCAGGACCGCGTTGAGTTCGCCGCCGACGAGCAGGCCGAGGCAGAGCAGGTACAGCCACGTCATGAGGATCAGCCCGCCACCGAGGGCTCCGAGGACGGGCGAGGACCGTACGGCGACCTGCAGGTAGACGTTGAAGCCGACCGAGGCGCCGAGCCAGAACAGTGCGGCCAGCAGGCCACCCGGCAGCCCCTGCCGCCACCGGCCCTGCCGGTCGGCGCACAGGTGGTAGAGCGTCGTCGCCCACAGGATCAGGGACGCGAAGGCCACCGGCCAGCGTGCCCAGGACCAGAGGGCGGCGTACTCGCTCGTCAGCCCGATGCTGGTGACGACGTCCTCGGCCTTGCCGAACAGCGGCCCGATGACGATCAGCGTCACGACGACGGCGCCGGTCAGCACGCTGCCCAGGCCGATCACGAGGCCGAGCCCGCGCCGCGCCCACCAGCCGCGCTGGTCGTGCACGTCGTAGACCAGCGTCACCGTGTTGATGACGCCGGCGAAGGCGGTGGCCACGGACGCCAGGGCCAGCGCCGAGGCGAGGGTCAGGATGTTGCCGCCGGTGTCGAACAGGTGCCGGGCGGTCTCCAGCGCGGGGTCGGCCTGCTGGGTCAGCAACCGGGCGAGGAACTCGAGTACCGCCTCCTGCACCCGCTGCGCGTTGCCGCGGCCGATGATCAGCTGCAGCTGGCCGAGGACCGCGGCGGCGACGAGCAGGGTCGGGAAGACCGTGAGGACGGCCATGAACGCGTTCTCGGACGCCAGGCCGAGGACGCGGTCGCGGTCGGCCTTGCGCCACACGTCGGCGATGGTGCGCAGCACCCAGCGGACCGGGCCCCCGACGTGCGGGCGCGCGGCCTCCGCCGCGGTCGCGGCCGCGCGCGCCTGGGCGCTGCGCCGGTCGGCCTCGGCCGTCAGCCCGACGGGTGGGGAGCTCACGGAGTCCACCGGGTCATCGTCCCCGAGGCCTCCGGCGCCGCCGCCTGCGGCCCCGGCGACACGTGGCTGCGCCGGGCCAGTTCGCCGAGCGCGGCGGCGACGAGCTCCGGGAACTCCATCGGCAGGAAGTGGCTGCCGGGCAGCACCGTCATGTGCGCGTGCGGGATCTTCGCGGCGGCGTCGACGACGTCGTCCATCGAGGTGAGGACGTCGTACCGGCCGGCGAGCAGGGTGGTCGGGCACTGCACGAACGACAGGTCCATCGGCGAGTGCTCGCTCGCGGCCACCGCGAGACCCATGTACCAGGTCCAGTCCTGCCGTAGGAACTCGTCGAGCATCGGGGTGACGATCTCGGGCCGCGCGGCCGGCCGCATGAATCCGCTGTGCGTGAGCAGCCACGTCAGCCGGTCGCTCACCGGGACCCGGTGCGCCAGCGGCGTCAGGGCCGGACCCGCCAGCCGCAGCAGCCGGGCCGTCCCGGTCGCGATCGGCTTGCGCAGCCGACGGGGGACCCGCAGCGGTGCGCCCATGGTCCCGAACGTCCCGCCCGGTACGCCGGCCACCGCCAGCAGTCCGGCGACCCGGTCCGGGTGCCGCTGGGCGAACTCGAAGGCCACGTTGACGCCGACCGACCAGCAGGCGACGAGCGCGCGGTCGATGCCTTCGTGGTCCATGAGGGCGACCATGTCCTGCACGTGGTCCTCGACGCGGATCCGGCCCGGATCGGCCGGGCGCTCGGAGCCGAACGTCCCGCGGTAGTACCAGGTGGACACGCGGTAGCCGCTGTCGGCGGCGGTGAACGCGGGCCAGGCCTCGGGGATCGTGCCGAGCCCGTTGGCGAGGACGACCGGCAGGCCCTCGGTGTCGTTGCGCCACCCGCGGATGGGGGTCCCGTCATGGCTCGGGAAGTCGAACGTGGTCGGCACCGCACCAGGCTAGGCGGCGTGGGCGTACGCGGACGTAGAGTCCTCTCACCGCCGTCCCGCCGCCGGCCCACCCGCCGGTTCGCCGTACATCCTCCCGAGGCGCCCTCTTCATGAGCACGAACAAGCCCCGTTCCACCGACGTCACCGAAGGCGACCGCCGCGCGCCCGCCCGCGCGATGCTGCGGGCCGTCGGTTTGACCGACGACGACATCGACAAGCCGCAGATCGGCGTCGCCTCGTCCTGGAACGAGATCACCCCCTGCAACCTGTCCCTGGACCGGCTCGCGAAGGCCGCCAAGCAGGGCGTGCGCGAGGCCGGCGGGTTCCCCATGGAGTTCGGGACCATCTCGGTCTCCGACGGCATCTCCATGGGCCACGAGGGCATGCGCGCCTCGCTGGTCTCCCGCGAGGTCATCGCCGACTCGGTCGAGACGGTGGTCTTCGCCGAGCGCCTCGACGGCACCGTCACGCTGGCCGGCTGCGACAAGTCGCTGCCGGGAATGCTCATGGCCGCCGCCCGCCTCGACCTGGCGAGCGTCTTCGTCTACGCCGGCTCGACGCTGCCCGGCAAGCTCAAGGGCCTGGACGGCGAGGACACCGACCTCACCATCATCAGCGTCTTCGAGGCGGTCGGCGCCTGTGCCCGCGGCCTGATCACCCGGGACGAACTCCATGCCATCGAGAAGGCGGCCTGCCCGGGCGAGGGCGCCTGCGGCGGCATGTACACGGCCAACACGATGGCCGCGGCCGCGGAGGCGCTCGGCATGGCGCTGCCCGGCTCCGCCGCCCCGCCGGCGGTGGACAAGCGCCGCGACGACATCGCGGTGCGCTCCGGGCATGCCGTGGTGAACCTCATCGAGAAGGGGATCACCGCGCGGCAGATCATGACCAAGGAGGCGTTCGAGAACGCCATCACGGTCGTCATGGCGCTCGGTGGCTCCACGAACGCCGTGCTGCACCTGCTCGCGATCGCGCACGAGGCGAAGGTCGACCTGTCGTACGACGACTTCGACCGCATCGGCGACCGGGTGCCGCACCTCGCCGACGTGAAGCCGTTCGGCAGGTACGTGATGACCGACATCGACCGCATCGGCGGCATCCCGGTCGTCATGAAGGCGCTGCTCGACGCGGGGCTGTTGCACGGCGACGTGCTCACCTGCACCGGGCGGACGATGGCCGAGAACCTCGCCGACATGGATATCGCGCCGCTCGACGGCGACGTGATCCGCGCGCTGAGCGACCCGATCCACAAGACCGGCGGCATCACGATCCTGCGCGGATCCCTTGCCCCCGACGGCGCAGTGGTCAAGAGCGCCGGCTTCGACGGCGACGTCTTCGAGGGCCCGGCCCGGGTGTTCGACGGTGAGGGCGGCGTCATGGACGCCATCGAGGCCGGCACGCTCAACAAGGGCGACGTCATCGTCATCCGCTACGAGGGCCCCAAGGGCGGGCCCGGCATGCGCGAGATGCTCATGGTCACCGGCGCCATCAAGGGCGCCGGCCTCGGCAAGGACGTGCTGCTGCTCACCGACGGCCGGTTCTCGGGCGGCACGACCGGGCTGTGCGTCGGCCACGTCGCGCCCGAGGCGGCGGACGGCGGTCCCATCGCGCTCGTCGCCGAGGGCGACACGGTCCGGCTCGACCTCGGGGCCCGGACCCTCGACGTGCTCGTCGACGCCGAGGAGCTGCAGAAGCGCCGGGCCGGCTGGAAGCCACTCGAGCCGCGCTACACGACCGGTGTGCTCGGCAAGTACGCGAAGCTCGTCGGTTCGGCCGCCCAGGGCGCCATCACCGGCTGACGCGTCAGCGGCCCGCTGCCGTGCCTTTGCGGAAATTCCACAGCACCCCGGTGCTGTGGAATTTCCGCGAACCGGAGGTCGGGGCGGGCGGTGGTGGGACGGAGTGCTGCCGCGCGGGTGTGGCGGGGGCGGCGCACCCGTGAGCGCGACTGCCGTACCAGCATCTGGGATGGTCGTCCCACCTGCTTGACACAGCCGCCTACGTCACGCAGGCTTGCCTTGTGCGTCACCTCCTCGTAGTTAGCTAGCGCGTCCGCCCTCCGGCAGACGCGCTCACCCCTCCGTGCTCCGCACGAGGGGTTTTTTGTTGCCCGCACAGCGCACAGGAGAAGTGTCAGATGGCTCGCCAAGAAGGCAGTGACAGCGTGACCGGAGCCCAGTCGCTCGTCCGGTCCCTGGAGAGCGTCGGGGCGGAGGTCGTCTTCGGCATCCCGGGCGGCGCGATCCTGCCGGCGTACGACCCGCTGTTCGACTCGGTCAAGGTGCGGCACATCCTCGTACGCCACGAGCAGGGCGGCGGTCACGCGGCCGAGGGCTACGCGCAGGCCACCGGCAAGGTCGGCGTCTGCATGGCGACCAGCGGCCCCGGCGCGACGAACCTGGTGACGCCGATCGCCGACGCGTACATGGACTCGGTGCCGATCGTGGCCATCACCGGGCAGGTGCCGAGCGCGGCGATCGGGACCGACGCCTTCCAGGAGGCGGACATCTGCGGCATCACGATGCCGATCACCAAACACAACTTCCTCGTGCAGAACGTCGAGGAGATCCCGCGCACGATCGCGGAGGCGTTCCACATCGCGAGCAGCGGGCGGCCCGGCCCGGTCCTCGTCGACATCCCCAAGGACATCCTGCAGGCGCAGGGCCAGTTCGCGTGGCCGCCGGTGCTGGACCTGCCGGGCTACCACCCGACGACCCGGCCGCACGCCAAGCAGATCCGCGAGGCGGCGAAGCTCATCGCGGCCGCGAAGCGTCCTGTGCTGTACGTCGGCGGGGGCGTCCTCAAGGCCCGCGCCTCAGCCGAGCTGCGGGTGCTCGCCGAGCTCACCGGCATCCCGGTCGTGACGACGCTGATGGCCCGCGGCGCCTTCCCCGACAGCCACCCGCAGCACGTCGGCATGCCCGGCATGCACGGGTCGGTCACCGCGGTGACGGCGCTGCAGAAGTCGGACCTGCTCATCACCCTCGGCGCCCGCTTCGACGACCGGGTGACCGGCAAGCTCTCGTCGTTCGCGCCGGACGCCCTGGTCATCCACGCCGACATCGACCCCGCCGAGATCGGCAAGAACCGGGCCGCCGACGTGCCGATCGTGGGCGACTGCCGCGAGACGCTGGCCGACCTCGTCGTCGCGGTCCAGGAGGTCTACGGCACCGGGACGCGGGCCGACCTGACCGCCTGGTGGAAGCAGCTCGACGGCTGGCGCACGACCTACCCGCTCGGGTACGAGGAGCCGACCGACGGCTCGCTCGCCCCGCAGTACGTGATCAGCCGGATCGGCAAGATCGCCGGCCCGGAGGCGCTCTACGTCGCGGGCGTCGGCCAGCACCAGATGTGGGCCAGCCAGTTCATCTCCTACGAGAACCCCTATACCTGGCTGAACTCCGGCGGGCTCGGCACGATGGGCTACTCGGTGCCCGCGGCCATGGGCGCGAAGGTCGGCCGGCCGGAGGCGACCGTCTGGGCCATCGACGGCGACGGCTGCTTCCAGATGACCAACCAGGAGCTCGTCACCTGCGCCATCGAGGGCATCCCGATCAAGGTGGCCATCATCAACAACGGCAACCTCGGCATGGTGCGCCAGTGGCAGACGCTGTTCTACGACGGCCGCTACTCCAACACGAACCTGCAGTCCAAGCGCATCCCGGACTTCGTGAAGCTCGCCGACGCGATGGGCTGCGTCGGCCTGCGCTGCGAGACGAAGGAGGACGTGGACGCGACGATCGAGAAGGCGATGGCCATCAACGATGCGCCTTGCGTCATCGACTTCGTCGTCGGACAGGACGCCATGGTGTGGCCGATGGTGCCGGCCGGTACGAGCAACGACGAGATCCTCGCGGCGCGCGGCACTCGTCCCGTCTGGGGAGAGGACGACGTCTGATGATCACCCGCCACACGCTGTCGGTGCTCGTCGAGGACAAGCCCGGTGTCCTGGCCCGCGTCGCGGCCCTGTTCAGCCGACGCGGCTTCAACATCGAGTCGCTCGCGGTCGGCCCCACCGAGCACCCGACCGTCAGCCGCATGACGATCGTCGTGACCGTCGAGGACCTCCCGCTCGAGCAGGTCACCAAGCAGCTCAACAAGCTGGTGAACGTGCTGAAGATCGTCGAGCTGGACCCCACCGCCAGCGTGCAGCGCGAGCTGCTGCTGGTGAAGGTGAAGGCCGACCTGGCCACCCGCTCCCACGTGCTGGAGACCGTCCAACTGTTCCGTGCGAAGGTGGTCGACGTGGCCACCGACGCCGTCACGATCGAGGCGACCGGTACGGCCGAGAAGCTCTCCGCGCTCATCAAGGTGCTGGAGCCGTTCGGTATCCGCGAACTCGTCCAGTCCGGCATGGTCGCCGTCGGTCGCGGATCCCGGTCGATCACCGGGTCCGAGCCCCGGCTCCGTTCCGTCAGCGCTCCGGCGACTGCGTAAGTCTGAACCCCCACCGAGAGGAAACCGCACTTCCCATGGCCGAGATCTTCTACGACGACGATGCCGATCTGGCGCTCATCCAGGGCCGCAAGGTGGCCGTCCTCGGCTACGGCAGCCAGGGTCACGCCCACGCGCTGTCGCTGCGCGACTCGGGAGTCGACGTCCGCGTCGGCCTGCCCGAGGGCTCCAAGAGCCGCGAGAAGGCGGAGGCCGAGGGGCTGCGCGTCGTCACGCCGGCCGAGGCCTCGGCCGAGGCCGACCTCATCATGATCCTGGCGCCGGACACCGTGCAGCGGAAGCTGTACGAGAACGACGTGGCCCCGAACCTGAAGGAGGGCGACGCCCTGTTCTTCGGGCACGGCCTCAATATCCGCTTCGGCCTCATCACGCCGCCCGCCGGCGTCGACGTGGCGATGGTCGCCCCGAAGGGCCCCGGTCACCTGGTCCGCCGCCAGTTCGTCGACGGCCGGGGCGTCCCCGTTCTCATCGCCGTGGAGCAGGACGCGACCGGCGGCGCCCAGGCGCTCGCGCTGTCCTACGCCAAGGGCATCGGCGGCACCCGTGCCGGCGCGCTGAAGACGACCTTCACCGAGGAGACCGAGACCGACCTGTTCGGCGAGCAGGCGGTCCTCTGCGGCGGCGCCAGCGCACTCGTCCAGGCCGGCTTCGAGGTCCTGACCGAGGCCGGCTACCAGCCCGAGGTCGCCTACTTCGAGTGCCTCCACGAGCTCAAGCTCATCGTCGACCTCATGTACGAGGGCGGCATCGCGAAGATGCGCTGGTCGGTCTCCGACACGGCCGAGTACGGCGACTACGTCAGCGGCCCGCGGGTCATCACCCCGCTGGTCAAGCAGGAGATGAAGAAGATCCTGTCCGACATCCAGGACGGGACCTTCACGAAGGCCCTCATCGCCGACGACGACGCCGGCCGCCCGGAGTTCACGAAGTTCCGCGAAGAGGCTGCGAAGCACCCGATCGAGATCGTCGGCGCCAAGCTGCGCCCGATGATGGCCTGGATCGACGACGTCGCGGAGTAGTTCCCCGCACGACCTGACGACGGCCCGTCCTCCTCACGGAGGGCGGGCCGTCGTGCTGTTTCAGGGGCCGTGCCGGTTCAGGGGCTCAGGGACCGAACCAGCCGGACAGGTCCACGACGAGGGCGACCGCGCCGGCCTTGTTGCGCAGGCGGGCCAGCCCGCCGGCGCCGACACCGACGACGGCGAGGTCCGCGGCCGTCTGGTGGGCGGCCAGGTTGAGGGTGGACACCGTCGGGACCGATCCGTCCGCCGGCACCGGATAGGCCGCGACGTCGGTCGGGGCGCTCGCGTCGACCCCGGTGATGTTGGCGACGACAGCCGTGGCGCCGCTCGCCGGGACCCCCGCCACCTGGGTCACCCGCACGTCCCGGGTGCCGCCGGCGCCGAGCCGCTGCGGCGGCTGGACGCGGGTGTCGAGCACCCGTTCCGGTGCGAGCGGGTGGAAGAGCGAGCCGCCCGGCGCGTCGTCGTACCACCCCGCCAGGTCGGCCAGCAGGTCCACCGTGCCGGCGCTGTTCAGCAGCCGTACGGCGCCACCGGCGCCGATCTTGGCGACGACGAGGTTGGGCACCACCTGGCCGGGGCGGAGGTTGAGGTTGCTCACCCGTGGCGGCGGGGTGGCCGCATCCGCCGGCGTACCGAAGACCCGTACGTCGGTCGTCGTGGTCGCGCGCAGGGCCGTGACGGTCAGCACGACGGCGGTCGCCGTGGCCGGGACGGCGCGGGGACCGCCGACCACCATCAGGTCCAGGGACTGACCCGCCGGCAGCGGCGCCACCGGCACGTTGCCGGTCCCGGTGCGGGTGTCGAGGATGCGCACCGGGTCGGTCGGCTGGTAGCCGGACGCCCCGTCCGGGCCGTACCAGCCCTGGATGTCGACGAGGACGTGCGGTGCCCCGCCGGCGTTGAAGACGCGGACCTTCCCGCCCTCGCCGACCAGGACCGTGACGAGGTTGGCCCGCTGGTCGCCGGCCGCCAGATTGAGGTTGCTGACCAGCGGCCGGGCCGTCCCGGAGCGCGGGGTCGGGTAGACGCGCAGGTCGGTCGGCGACGACGGTCCGAGACCGGTCACGTTGAGGACCACGGCGGTCGCCGACGTGGGTACCGCGCCACCGAGGACGCCGACGTCCAGGGCCTTGCCCCGCCCGAGACGGCCCGACGTACCGCCGGTCCCGTCGCGGGTGTCGAGCAGGCGCACCGGGTCGATCGGCGTGTAGCGGACGCCGACCGGCGCAGGGGTCTGCCAGCCCATGTCCCCGAACATGCCGAGCACCACCGGGCCGGGATCGTGGATGACCTCGTTCTCCTGGACGAACGGCGTCATCAGGGAGTCCGGGTCACCGGCGGGGAAGTCGACGTCGGACAGGTGGCTGTAGCTGCTCGCCTCCTCCCATGCCGGCGGTGCGTAGAGCCGGACCGGCCGGCCGCGGTACGCCGCCTTGCCCAGCGGCCCGTCCCAGTAGACGGCGCCGCTCGTGAGCGCGCCGGCCAGGGCGGTGGAGCCGTTCGGGTAGCTGAGCAGCGCCTTGCCCTGCACGGAGCCGGCGGACCGGACCGTGAACCGGTCGTAGACGTCCGGGTACGGCGACGCCGTACCCCAGCGGCCGTGCCCGTCGGTATCGACGGTGAGGGAGCCCAGCAGGCCGAGGCCGTGCCCGAGTTCGTGCAGCACGACCGTCGTGAAGTCGATCTGCCCGGCCGGCGGGTTGCCGTCGGTCCCGTAGTAGACGCCGGGCTCGGTGCTGCTGAACTCGGCGTCGATGTCAGGACGGGTCGGCGTCAGGTCGCGCCCGGCGAGCGCGTTCGCCAGGGAGATCGGGAAGGCGGTGTCCGCCTTGGCGTTGCCGTCGGTGTCGAGGATGGCGAAGTCGGTCGGGCCGGCCTGGCCGAGCACGCCGTGGCCGCCGAGGTCGGTGAAGCGCGCGTTCACCACGATGGGGACCGGTGACGTGATCAGGCCGGCCCAGGTGTCGACCGCCTGCTGGAACGCCGCCCTCGCCTGCGGGTTGGCGTCGAAGCCCGCGTCGTACTGCACCGTCCAGGACGACAGCGGCTCGCGGGTCGCGTGCGGCCTGACCCGTCCGGTCTGCCGGGGGAGCACCTTCGTCCCGGCCGGGACGTCCCCTCGTAGGACCTTCACCTTGGGGGCGTCCACCAGCTGGACCGAGGGGCCGGCCGCGGCGGCGGGGACGCTCGCCGTGACGCCTGCGACGACGGTCGCGGCGAGGACGGCGGCGAGGGCGCCGAGTCGCCGGGGTCGCCGGGGTCGCCGTGACGGGTCGGGGCGCACTCGGTCTCCAGGGGGTACGCCGGCATGGCCGGGTGCGTGGTGATCTGCGCGCATCCTGTCAGCCCGCGATCCCGGCCGGCCTCTAGACTCCGGAACCTCAGCCGACCTGTCTCGAGGACCCCTGTGACCCAGCCCGTCGTGCTCATCGCCGAAGAGCTCGCTCCTTCCGTGCTCGCCGTCCTCGGGGACGGTTTCGACATCCGCCATGTGGACGGGTCCGACCGGGCGCAACTGCTGCCGGCGCTCGCCGAGGCGGACGCTGTGCTCATCCGCAGCGCGACGCACATCGACGACGAGGCGCTGGCCGCCGCGCCGCGGCTCAAGGTCGTCGCGCGCGCCGGGATCGGGCTCGACAATGTGGACGTGCCGGCAGCGACCGCGCGCGGCGTGATGGTCGTCAACGCGCCGCAGTCCAACATCGTCAGCGCCGCCGAGCAGGCCGTCGCACTGCTGCTGGCCTGCGCGCGCAACATCGCGCCCGCCAACGCGGCCCTCAAGGCCGGCAAATGGGAGCGGTCGAAGTGGACAGGGGTGGAGATCGCCGACAAGACCGTCGGCGTCGTCGGCCTGGGACGCATCGGCGTGCTGTTCGCCCAGCGCATGTCCGCCTTCGGCACCCGGCTGCTGGCGTACGACCCGTACGTCCAACCGGCCCGGGCCGCGCAGATCGGCGTCCGCCTCGTCTCGCTCGACGAGCTGCTGCGCGAGAGCGACTTCATCTCGATCCACCTGCCCAAGACGCCGGAGACCGTCGGGCTGATCGGTGAGAAGGAGCTGGCCTCCTGCAAGGCGGGGGTGCGGTTCGTCAACGCCGCCCGCGGCGGCCTCGTCGACGAGCACGCCCTGGCCCAGGCGATCAAGAGCGGCCACGTCGCCGGCGCGGGCATCGACGTCTTCGCGACCGAGCCGTGCACCGACTCGCCGCTGTTCGAGTTCGACAGCGTGGTCGTGTCGCCGCACCTCGGTGCCTCGACCGTCGAGGCCCAGGACAAGGCGGGCATCGCGGTGGCCCGCTCGGTCAAGCTGGCGCTCGAGGGCGACTTCGTCCCGGACGCCGTGAACGTCCAGGCCGGCGGTGTCGTCGCCCCCGAGCTGCGTCCCGCGCTGCCGCTGGTGGAGAAGCTGGGCCGGGTGTTCACCGCGCTGGCCGGGCACGTCGCGGCCAGCCTCGAGGTCGAGGTGCGCGGCGAGATCGCGGCGTACGACGTCTCGGTCCTTCAGCTGGCGGCGCTCAAGGGCATCTTCACGGACGTCGTCGAGGAGGCGGTGACCTTCGTCAACGCGCCCGCTCTCGCGGCCGACCGCGGCCTGGAGGTCTCGCTCACCACCGACGTGGACAGCCCGGACTACCGCAACCTGATCACCGTCCGCGGCGTGCTGCCGACCGGCCAGACCGTGTCGGTCTCCGGGACGTTGAGCGGCACCCGGCAGGTCGAGAAGCTCACCGAGGTGGACGGCTTCGACGTCGACCTGGTGGCCGCCGAGCACCTGCTGTTCTTCCGCTACGAGGACCAGCCGGGCATCGTCGGCCGGGTCGGCGCGGCACTGGGGGCGGCGGCCATCAACATCGCCGGCGCCCAGGTGAGCCGCACCGACAAGGGCGGGCACGCGCTCATGGCCCTCACCGTGGACAGCGCGGTCCCGGCCGACGTCCTCGACGAGATCGCCACGGCCATCGGCGCGACCTCGGCCCGTTCCGTCGACCTCGTCTGACATGGGCTTCTTCGCCTCGTACGACGGCACCAAGCTCGCCTACACCGAGGTCGGCTCCGGCCCGCGGCTGATCTGCCTGCCGGGCGGTCCGGGCCGCGCGTCGGCGTACCTGGAGGACCTGGGCGGCCTGGCCGAGAACCGCACCCTCGTGCTGCTCGACAACCGGGCGACCGGTCACAGCGAGGTACCGGCCGACCCGTCGACGCTCCGCTTCGACCGGCTCGCGGACGACGTCGAGGCGCTGCGCGAGCACCTCGGTGAGGACCGGCTCGACGTGCTGGCCCACTCGGCGGGTTGTCTGGTGGCGCAGGCCTGGGCCGCGCAGTACCCCGACCGGGTCGGCATGCTCGTGCTCGTCACCCCGAGCGGCCGGCTGCAGGGCAACGACCGGACCGACATCCCTGAGCTCGCGGCCGCCCGCCGCGACGAGCCCTGGTACGCCGAGGCCCGGCAGGCCCTCGAGGCCCTCGAGACGGCGCCGCCCGCCCAGCAGCAGCAGCTCTGGAGGGCCGTGCGGCCGTTCATGTACGGGCGGTGGGACGACCGCACCCAGGCGCACGCGGCCACCGCGGAGACGCAGAGCAGCAAGCGGGCCGAGCTCGGGTTCCGGCCGGTCGGCGACGAGGTCGACGTACCGGGCCTGGTCGCCCGGCTGCGGGACGTGACCGCGCCGGTGCTCGTCGTGGGCGGCGAACGCGACGCGCTGACGGGCGTGGCCGCGGTGCACGCGGTCGCCGGGTCGTTCCCGCGGGCCGAGACCGTCGTGCTCCCGCGGGCCGGACATTTCCCGTGGGTCGACGAGCCGGTCTCTTTCGTCGCGGCCGTCCGCGGTTTCCTGCGCTGAGGTAACGTCGGACCCATGACGCGCGCGGGCCTGCTGCTTCTTAGCCGCCGCGGCGGGGTCTGAGCCAGGCCGGCTCCCCGTCGCGGGACCTCGTGCTGGCCGCCTTCCGTTCGTCCCCCGGAGTCCTCGATGACCCGTCCCGCCCCGCGCCAGATGCCTTTCGCCCGTTACGCCCCGTTCCCGCCCGTCGAGCTGACGGACCGGACCTGGCCGACCCGCACCATCGACCGCGCGCCCCAGTGGTGCAGCGTCGACCTGCGCGACGGCAACCAGGCCCTGATCGACCCGATGGACGGCCCCCGCAAGCTGCAGCTGTTCTCGCTGCTGGTCGCGATGGGCTACAAGGAGATCGAGGTCGGGTTCCCGGCCGCGAGCCAGACCGACTTCGACTTCATCCGTGCCCTCGTCGAGGACGACCTCGTCCCGCCGGACGTGACGATCCAGGTCCTGACGCAGGCCCGCGAGGAGCTGATCGAGCGGACCGTGCAGTCGCTGGTCGGCCTGCGGGGCACCGCCCTGATCCACCTCTACAACTCCACGTCGACCCTCCAGCGCCGGGTCGTGTTCGGGCTGGACAAGGAGGGCGTCAAGGACATCGCCGTCCAGGGCGCCCAGTGGTGCAAGAAGTACGTCGAGCAGCTGCTCGAGGGCACCGACGTGCGCTGGCAGTACAGCCCGGAGTCGTTCACCGGCACCGAGCTGGACTACGCGCTCGAGGTCTGCAACGCCGTCATGGACGTGTGGGAGCCGACCCCGGAGCGCCGGGTCGTCCTCAACCTGCCGGCCACCGTCGAGATGGCCACGCCGAACATCTACGCCGACCAGATCGAGTGGTTCTGCCGCAACCTGGGCGAGCGCCGGTCGAGCGTCATCGTCAGCCTGCACCCGCACAACGACCGGGGTACCGCCGTCGCCGCCGCCGAGCTCGGCGTGATGGCCGGCGCGGACCGCGTGGAGGGCTGCCTGTTCGGCAACGGCGAGCGGACCGGGAACGTCTGCCTGGTCACGCTCGGCCTCAACCTGTTCAGCCAGGGCGTCGACCCGCGGATCGACTTCAGCGACATCGACGAGGTGCGCCGCACGGTCGAGCACTGCAACCAGCTGCCCGTGCACCCGCGCCACCCGTACGGCGGCGACCTCGTCTACACGGCGTTCTCCGGGTCGCACCAGGACGCCATCAAGAAAGGCTTCGACGCGCTCGAGCGCGATGCGGCCGCGGCCGGCGTCCCCGTGCGGGACTTCCCGTGGGGCGTGCCGTACCTGCCGATCGACCCGCTGGACGTCGGCCGCTCGTACGAGGCGGTCATCCGGGTCAACTCCCAGTCCGGCAAGGGGGGCGTGGCCTACGTCCTGAAGAACGAGCACCGCCTCGACCTGCCGCGCCGCATGCAGATCGAGTTCTCCCGGGTCGTGCAGGACGTCGCGGACGTCGGCGGCGGCGAGATCGCGCCGGCCCGGATCTGGGAGCTCTACCGGACCACCTACCTCAACCACGAGAGCCCGCTCGAGCTGATCTCCTACACGAGTGCCAGCGGCACGGTCGACACCGTCGACGCGGTCGTGAGCTGGCAGGGGGAGACCCGGGCCATCCGCGGGCAGGGCAACGGCCCCATCGCGGCGTTCGTGCACGCGGTGGGCGAGCTCGGCGTGGACGCGCGGGTGCTCGACTACGCCGAGCACGCCACCGGCGCCGGCGAGGAGGCGCAGGCCGCGGCGTACCTCGAGGTCGCCGTCGACGGCCACGTGCTGTGGGGGTGCGGCGTGCACCCGAGCATCGTCACGGCGTCGCTGCGGGCGCTCGTCAGCGCCGTCAACCGCACCCGGAGCTGAACCATCGTCCCACTGGCTGGGATTCTTCGTCCGGCTGGTGGGACGACTCGGTAGGCTCCCCCGTCATGAGCACGCGACTTGCAGTCATCGCCGGAGACGGCATCGGCCCGGAGGTCGTCGCCGAGGGTCTGAAGGTCCTCGACGCGGTCCTCCCCGGCGTGGAGAAGACGCCGTACGACCTGGGTGCGGCGGCCTACCACCGCACCGGCGAGGCGCTGCCCGACAGCGTGCTCGAGGAACTACGCGGCTTCGACGCCATCCTGCTCGGCGCGGTCGGCGACCCCTCGGTGCCGCCGGGCATCCTGGAGCGCGGCCTCCTGCTGCGCCTGCGGTTCGCGCTCGACCACCACGTCAACCTGCGGCCGGTGCGGCTGTTCCCCGGCGTCACCTCGCCGGTCGGCGACAAGAACATCGACATGGTCGTCGTCCGGGAGGGCACCGAGGGCCCGTACGCCGGCAACGGCGGGCGGTTCCGTACCGGCACCCCGCACGAGGTGGCCACCGAGGTCAGCATCAACACGGCGTACGGCGTCGAGCGCGTCGTGCGCGACGCGTTCGGCCGGGCCAAGGCCCGCCCCCGCAAGCACCTGACCGTCGTGCACAAGACGAACGTCCTCGTCCACGCCGGCGGGCTGTGGAAGCGGATCGCCGACGAGGTCGCCGCCGATTTCCCGGACGTGACCGTGGACTACCAGCACGTCGACGCCGCCGCGATGTTCTTCGTCACCAACCCGGAGCGCTTCGACGTCGTCGTCACCGACAACCTGTTCGGCGACATCCTCACCGACATCGGTGCGGCCATCGGCGGCGGCATCGGCCTGGCGGCCAGCGGCAACCTCGACGTCAGCCGCACCAACCCGTCGATGTTCGAGCCGGTGCACGGCAGTGCCCCCGACATCGTCGGCCAGGGCAAGGCCGATCCGACGGCGACCGTGCTCAGCGTCGCGATGCTGCTCGAGCACCTCGGGCACGCGGACCTGGCCGGCAAGGTCGAGGCCGCGGTGGCGGAGGACCTGCGCACCCGCGGGACCGCCCCGCGCACCACGACGGAGATCGGCGACGCGCTCGCCGCCGCCGTCAGCTGACCGGTAGCTGCCACGAGGAACCCTTCGCCAAGTACCGTGCGGTGGAGGGATGAGAGGGGACAGGCCGTGAAGTTCGAGGTGCAGCCGACCGGGACGCCGGTGGACGCCGAGGTGAGGGGCGAGGTCCTCGCCAACCCGGCGTTCGGCCGGGTCTTCACCGATCACATGGTGAGCGCGCAGTGGAACCGCGAGAAGGGCTGGCACGACGCGCGGCTGGAGCCGTACGCCCCGCTCACCATCGACCCTGCCTCGGTCGTCCTCCACTACGGGCAGGAGGTCTTCGAGGGGCTGAAGGCCTACCGCCAGCCCGACGGTGGCGTGGCGCTGTTCCGCCCGGAGCGCAACGCGGCGCGCATGGCCGGGTCCTGTGCCCGGCTCGCCCTGCCCGCGCTGCCCGAGGCGGACTTCGTCGAGGCCTGCGAGCTGCTCGTGCGCACGGACAGCGCCTGGGTGCCGAGCGGCGAGGGGAGCTCGCTCTACCTGCGCCCGTTCATGTTCGCCGACGAGGTCGGACTCGGCGTCCGGCCCACCGATTCGGCCCGCTTCCTGCTCATCGCCTCGCCGGCCGGCAACTACTTCTCCGGGCCGCTGCGCCCGGTGTCGCTGTGGCTCTCGCAGGAATTCGTCCGCGCCGCGCCCGGCGGTACCGGTGCGGCCAAGACGGGCGGCAACTACGCCGCGTCGCTGGTCGCCCAGCAGGAGGCGATCATGAACGGCTGCGACCAGGTGGTGTTCCTCGACGCGGTCGAGCGCCGCTGGGTCGAGGAGCTGGGCGGCATGAACCTGTTCCTCGTCCAGGACGACGGCACGCTCGTCACGCCGGCGCTGACCGGCACCATCCTCGACGGCATCACCCGCGACTCGGTGATCACGCTGGCCCGCGAGCTCGGCTACACCGTCGAAGAACGCCGGGTCGACGTCGACGAGTGGCGCAAGGGGGCCTCCGACGGGTCCGTCGTCGAGGCGTTCGCCTGCGGCACGGCCGCCGTGATCACGCCCATCGGGGCGCTGCGCTGGCCCGGTGGCGAGGCCGTGGCCGGCGACGGTCAGCCCGGCGCCGTCACCACGCAGCTGCGCCAGGCGCTGCTCGACATCCAGTACGGCCGGACACCGGACACGCACGGGTGGCTGCGCCGGCTGGTCTAGAGGCGCACCCGATGTGACGTTTTACTCCTCGGCAGTTCGTGCCGATAGGACGACGTGAGCATGCCCGAGGACCCGGACGAGCAGCGCCAGGCTGCCCGCGCCGCCCTGCGGCATCTGCACGACCTGGTCCGCAGCATCAACGAGGACCTCGATCTGGACCGTACGCTGGACGCCGTCTGCCGGGGCATCGTGGACGGCCTGGGGTTCGCGGTCGCGGCGCTGATCCTGGTGCAGCCCGAGGGCCATCTGCAGGTCGCGACGGTGGCCGGCTCGGACGATGCCCGGGCCGCCCTGCTCGGCGAGCGGATCGTCCGGAGGGACTGGGACGAGCGGCTCGGGCAGTGTCAGCCGGTCGGCGCCCTGCTCGTCGACTACCGGCGCGTCGACCGGACCCACAGCCTGGTGCCGCAGTGGGTGTCCGACGCTCCGGTGAGCGACGACGAGGATGCATGGCATCCGCTCGACGCGGTGATCGCCCCCCTCACCACGCGCCGGTCCGGAACGCTCGGCGCGATCAGCGTCGACCTCCCACGCGGCGGCCGGCGGCCCGGCCCCGAGCAGCTCGAGATGCTCGAGATGTACGCCGCGCAGGCGAGCGCCGCCATCGAGAACGCCGCCTTGCACACCGCCCTGCTGGACCAGGGCACCGACAAGGGCCGCACCATGGGCCGGTTGCGCGCGCTCGTGGACGAGGCGCCGGTGGCCATCGTCGAGCTCGACCTGCAGGGCCGGGTCCGGCTCTGGAACCCCGCCGCCGAGGCGATGTTCGGCTGGACCGTGGACGAGGTCGTGGGCAAGGACAACCCGATCATCGATCCGGCGCGGTACGACGAACGGCTCGCCCAGCTCGCCCGCGGGGACGTCCAGCACCGGGCTCTGGACCTGCGCCGCCGCAAGGACGGGACCTGGGTCCAGGTCGAGATGTCGACGGCGATCCTGCGCGACCAGGAGGACCGGCCTTTCGGCTACATCGGCGTGCTCGCCGACGTCACCGAGCGGGCGATGCTGGAGGAGGAGCTTCGGCACGGTGCCTTCCACGACCCGTTGACCGGCCTCGCGAACCGCGCCCTCCTGCACGACCGGCTCGATGCCCTGGACGGCTCCGCCCCGGCCGCGCTGTTGCTTCTGGACCTCGACGGCTTCAAGGCCGTCAACGACACGCTCGGGCACGGCGTGGGCGACGACGTCCTGCTGGAGGTCGCGGGCCGGCTGCGCGGCGCCTGCCGGCCCGGCGACCTCGTCGCACGGCTCGGGGGTGACGAGTTCGTCGTCCTCGTCGCCGGCACACCGGAGGACGTGCTGCCCCTCGCGCGGCGCCTACTGGCGGTCCTGTCGCGCCCGGTCGACCTCGGGGACCGGGAGGTCGGCCTCGGCTGCAGCATCGGCATCGCCTACGTCTCGGAGGAGGGCGCCGATGCGGCCCTGCGCGACGCGGACATCGCGATGTACGCCGCCAAGGCCCGCGGCAAGGGCCGCTTCGAGGTGTTCGAGGACCGGCTGCGCGAGGCCGTGGTCGAGCGGGCGGACCTGGCCGAGGACCTGCGTTGCGCGCTGACGGACCAGCAGCTCCGGCTGCGCTACCACCCGGTCATCGACGTGGCGTCCCGGGCCGTCATCGGCTTCGAGGCGCTGCTGCGCTGGCAGCACCCCACCCGCGGTGAACTCAGTCCGCTGCTGTTCGTGCCGTTGGCCGAGGAGACCGGGGCGATCATCGAGATGGGGGAGTGGGTGCTGGGTGAGGCCTGCAGACAGCTGTGCCAGTGGCGCCGTGAGCTGCCCGGGGCGCGGGAGCTGACCGTCAGCGTCAACCTCTCCACGATCCAGCTGCACGCGCCACAGCTGGTCGAGCAGGTCCGTGCGGTCCTCGAGGAGACGGGCCTGCCGCCGCGCCGCCTGGTGCTGGAGCTCACCGAGTCGGTCCTCGTCGATGACGTCGGCCTCGCCGTGGACGTCCTCGAGCGGCTGCGCTCGCTCGGCGTACGGCTGGCCCTGGACGACTTCGGTGCCGGCTACTCCTCGCTGCGCTATCTGCGGCAGCTGCCGTTCGACTTCGTGAAGCTCGACCGCGGCCTGCTGGAGGGCGTCGACCGCGACCCGTCGGCGCTCGCCCTCGCAGACGCGGTGCTCAGCCTGCTGACCCGGCTCGGGCTGCGGAGCATCGCCGAGGGCGTCGAGACGGCCGCGCAGCTGGCCGTCCTCGACTCGCTCGGGTGCGAGCTGGGGCAGGGCTTCCTCGTCTGCCAGCCGCTGCTCCCCGAGGACGTCCCGGCACTGCTGGCCGGTGGCTGGGGGGCGCCGCCGGTGCCGCCACAGCGGTGCGAGGAACCCTCCCGCGCGCTCGATCCGGCATGATGGCAAGGGCGGCCACCCCGCCCGTCCCCGACCGAGCCGGCCGCCCCGCGAGGATCCCAGTGCATCCCCCCGACGCTTTCCACGTCTACGACACGACCCTGCGCGACGGGTCGCAGGGCGAGGGCATGTCCCTGTCGGTCAACGACAAGCTCGCGATCGCGCGGCACCTCGACGACCTGGGCGTCGGGTTCATCGAGGGCGGCTGGCCGGGTGCCAACCCCAAGGACGCGGAGTTCTTCCGGCGCGCGCAGAGCGAGCTGCGGCTGCAGACCGCCCAGCTCGCGGCGTTCGGATCCACCCGGCGCGCCGGCGCCGTCGCGGCCGACGACCCGCAGGTCGCGCACCTGCGCGAGTCCGGGGCCGGGATCGTCACCCTCGTCGCGAAGTCCGACGTCCGCCACGTCGAGCGGGCCCTGCGCACGACGCGCGAGGAGAACCTCGCGATGATCCGCGACACCGTCGCGCACCTGACCGCCGAGGGACAGCGGGTCTTCCTCGACGCGGAGCACTTCTTCGACGGGTATCACGCGGACCCGGCGTACGCGCTCGAGGTGCTCGACGTCGCGGCCGCCGCGGGGGCGGATGTCGTCATCCTGTGCGACACCAACGGCGGCATGCTGCCCCACCGGCTCGCCGACGTCGTCCACGAGGTCGTCGCGACCGGCGTTCGGGTCGGCATCCACGCCCACAACGACACCGCCTGTGCGGTGGCCAACTCGCTCGCCGCGGTCGACGCCGGCGCCACCCACGTGCAGGGCACCGCCAACGGGTACGGCGAGCGCTGCGGCAACGCCGACCTGTTCAGCGTCGTCGCCGCGCTCGAGGACAAGGTCGGCCGCCGGGTGCTGCCCGAGGGCCGGCTGGCCGAACTCGGTCGGGTCGCGCACGCGGTGGCCGAGGTGGCCAACATGACGCCGGACCCGCGCCAGCCGTGGGTCGGCGCGAGCGCCTTCGCGCACAAGGCCGGCCTGCACGTGAGTGCGATCAAGGCCGACCCGGACCTCTACCAGCACACCGATCCGGCGGTCGTCGGCAACGACATGCGGCTGCTCGTGTCCGAGCTCGCCGGCCGGGCCACGATCGAGCTCAAGGGGCGGGCGCTCGGCCTCGAGCCCGACCGGGAGACCGTCGGCCGGGTCGTCGAGCGGGTCAAGAACCTCGAGTCGGTGGGCTACTCCTTCGAGGCTGCCGAGGCGAGCTTCGAGCTGCTCCTGCGCGAGGAGATGGGCGAGCGGCCGCACTTCTTCGACCTGGAGTCGTGGCGGGTCATCGTCGAGCAGCGGGCCGGCGACGACGGCGCTGCGAGCGTCGTGTCCGAGGCCACGGTGAAGCTGCACGCCAAGGGGGAGCGCATCGTCGCCACCGGCGAGGGCAACGGCCCGGTCAACGCCCTCGACAATGCACTGCGGCTCGGTCTGGAGAAGCTCTACCCCGGGCTCGCCGCGCTCGAGCTCGTCGACTACAAGGTGCGCATCGTCAGCGGTGCGCACGGCACCAGCGCGGTCACCCGGGTCCTCGTCGAGACCTCGGACGGCACGACCGAGTGGGACACGGTCGGCGTGCACGAGAACGTGATCGCGGCCTCGTGGCAGGCGCTCGAGGAGGCCTACACGACAGGTCTGCTGCGAGAGGGTCAGCAGGGCGACGACCGGGGCAGGTAGCTGGGTGGCAGCACCCTGATCCTGCGACAGCTCGGAGATCATGTGATCCTCGTGACCGGCGCCACCGGCAACGTCGGCGGCCACCTCATCCGGCACCTGTGCGAGGCCGGCTCCCCGGTGCGCGCGATGGTGCGCACGCAGGAGAAGGCCGACACCCTGCGCGGCTACGACTGCGAGATCGTGCTCGGGTCCTTCGAGGACTCCCGGTCGCTCCACAAGGCGCTCGTCGACGTGGATGCGGTCTTCCTGCTGAGCCCGGCCGGGCCACGGATGGCGGAGCAGGAGACTGCCGTCCTGGCCGAGCTCGGCCATACGCACGGCACCCCGCGGGTGGTCAAGCTCGCCGCGGCGGGGGTCGACAACCCTGCGCTGCAGGGCCGGTTTCTCGATCAGCACCGCCGGGTGGTGGAGCGGATGCGCGCCGACGGCATCCGGCACACCGTGCTCGCCCCCACCAGCTTCATGCAGAACCTCGTGCTCAACGCGGCGAGCATCCAGGAGACCGGGACCTTCTTCGCTCCGGCCGGGGATGCGGCGATCAGCCACGTCGACGTGCGCGACGTGGCCGACGTGGCCGCCCACGTCCTGACCACCGAGGGGCACGACGGGCGCACCTACACGGTGACCGGTCCGGAGGCCCTCACCTACGAGCAGGTGGCCGAGCGGCTGTCGGCGCTCCTGGGCCGCGAGATCCGCTACGTCGACGTACCGCCGGAGAAGGCGCGCGCCGGGATGTTGGAGTCCGGTCTGCCCGAGTGGCTCGTCGACGGCCTGCTCGAGCTGAACGTCACCTACAAGGCGGGCGCCGCGGCCGTCGTCACCGACGAGGTGCAGAAGGCGACCGGCCGTCCGCCGCGGTCGATCGACGACTTCCTCGCCGACCACCGGATGGTCTTCCTCTGAACGCGCGGAAGGCCGGCAGTCCTCTCGGGATGCCGGCCTTCTGCGGTGATGCGGCTAGGACGCGTCCGCGATCGGCTCCCACCACTGGCACCACCAGTCCGCGCCCACGAGAACGCGGATCTTGGGGTGCCAGCAGTAGGTGATGTCCTCGTCGGTGTCGAGGTAGAACAGGCAGTTCTGACACTTTTCGTCACCGAACGGCTTGCCCCGCAGGGCGGCGTCCTCGACGAGGTGCTGCAGCTTCTGGTTGTTCTCCTCATCGACCGGCTGGGGCTCCGGCGCCCCGACGTCGTAAAGCGGTTCGGACACGTGTCTCCTCGTGATCGGGCAGTTCTGGTGCTGCGTAAGGCATCTGCTGGGCCCCAAGGGTATTGACACCGCCGGTCGGTGGCGGCACATGGGGTGGCCGGTAGCCTCGGGGGGTCCGCCCCCACACCGTCCGAGGAGCCTGCCCCGCGTGCGCATCGTCCGCTTCGCCGCCCAGGGAGACGTGTCGTTCGGAGTGTTGGAGGGACCCGGCGAGGACCCGGCCGATCTCGTGGTCGCCGTCGCGAGCGGCCACCCGTTCGCCCCGATGCAGCTGACGGGGGAGCGGCTGCCGCTGGCCCAGGTCAAGCTGCTGGCCCCGGTGCTGCCGAGCAAGATCCTCGGGATCGGCCGCAACTACGCCGACCACGCAGCCGAGATGGGCGGTACGCCGCCCACGACGCCGTCGGTCTTCCTCAAGCCCAACACGGCGGTCATCGGTCCGGGTGACGCGATCACGCTGCCCCGCGACAGCGAGCACGTCGACCACGAGGCCGAACTGGCCGTCGTCATCGGTCGGCTGTGCCGGGAGGTGCCGCGGGAGCGCGCGTACGACGTGGTCCTCGGCTACACCTGCGGCAACGACGTGACCGCCCGGGACTGGCAGCGCAGCGACGGGCAGTGGTCCCGGGCCAAGGGGCACGACACGTTCGCCCCGCTCGGGCCGTGGGTGGAGACCGAGCTCGACGTCTCGGACGTGGCGGTGCGCGCCACGGTCGACGGCGAGCTGCGCCAGGACGGGCGTACCGCGGACCTCGTCCACGACATCCCCTCCCTCATCGAGTGGATCACGCGGTACATGACGCTGCTCCCCGGCGACGTGATCCTCACCGGGACGCCGGCCGGTGTCGGGCCGCTGGCGCCCGGCCAGTCGGTGTCGGTGAGCGTCGAGGGCATCGGCACGCTGACGAACCCGGTCGTGTCCCGATGACAGGCGCAGCACCCGTCCGCCTACGGGTCGCGCCGTCGCCGACGGGGGACCCGCACGTCGGCACGGCCTACATGTCGCTGTTCAACCTGGCCTTCGTCCGCCAGCAGGGCGGCCAGTTCGTCCTGCGCATCGAGGACACCGACCGGGCCCGCTTCCGCGAGGACAGCGAGCGCCAGGTGTTCGACATGTTGCGCTGGCTCGGGCTCGACTGGGACGAGGGCCCGGACATGGGCGGCCCGTTCGCGCCGTACCGGCAGTCCGAGCGGCTCGAGACCTACCGCCCGCATGTCGAACGGCTCCTCGCCGAGGGCCACGCGTACTACTGCTGGTGCACCCCGGAGCGGCTCACCGAGATGCGCGAGGCGCAGCAGAAGGCCAAGCAGCCGACCGGTTACGACCGGATGTGTCTCGGTCTGACCCGGGAGCAGCGCGCTGAACTGCCGGGGTTCAGCGAGCAGCCCGTCGTCCGCCTGCTCGTGCCCGACGAGCCGCCGCTGCGGTTCGTCGACGTGATCCGGGGCGAGGTGTCGGCGCCGCGTCCGGACGACCAGGTGCTGCTCAAGGCGGACGGCTTCCCGACGTACCACATGGCGGTCGTCGTGGACGACCACCTCATGGGCATCACGCACGTGGTGCGCGGGGAGGAGTGGATCTCGTCCACCCCCAAGCACCTGCTGCTCTACGACTTCCTCGGCTGGGAGCGGCCGCAGTTCGCGCACATGCCGCTGCTGCGCAACGTCGACAAGTCCAAGATCTCCAAGCGCAAGAACCCGGCGGCCCGGCTGACGTGGTTCCAGGAAGAGGGCTACCTGCCCGAGGCGCTGCTGAACTTCCTCGGGCTGCTGGGCTACTCGCTGCCTGACGGCCAGGAGATCTTCAGCTTCGACGACATGGTCGAGAGCTTCGACTGGGGCCGGGTCAACACGGTCGGTCCGGTCTTCGACCTCGACAAGCTGCTGTGGCTCAACGGGCACTACATCCGCAGCCTGGCCGAGGACGCGCTGGTCCGCCGGCTGGTGCCCTACCTGGCCACCGCCGGGCTGGTGTCGGACCCGCCGAGCCCGGAGCAGGCCGCCCTGCTGGCCGGGCTGGCTCCGCTCCTGCAGACGCGTATCGCCCTGCTGACCGAGGCGGCGCCCCTGGTGCGCTTCCTGTTCGTGCCGGAGGAGGAGTTCTCCATCGACCCGGCCGCGGTCGACAAGCACGTCGCGGGCAATGCCGAGGTGCTGCTCGCGGCGGCGGACGCCCTGGAGCCCGTCACCGACTGGGACACCGACCACGTGCAGGGCGCGATCGACGCGGCGCTGCTGGAGGGCGGCCTGGGCCTCAAGCGCGGCAAGGCGTACGGGCCGCTGCGTGCGGCGGTCTGCGGATCGTCGGTGTCGCCGCCGCTCCCGGAGTCCATGGCGCTGCTGGGCAAGGAACGCACCGTGCGACGCCTGCGGGCGGCTGCCGCCCTGTGACCGGCACTGTGACAGGTATCTCCACCGGGCTGATCCGTTTGAGGGCCGTGCTCGCCGTCCGCTAGACTCACGCACGCAACTCCATGGGGTATGGGGTAATTGGCAGCCCGACGGTTTCTGGTTCCGTTAGTCTTGGTTCGAGTCCAGGTACCCCAGCGCACGACCGATGAGCGATCGTTGCTCGTCGTACAACTTCATCCCTAGGGCCCCGTCGTCTAGCGGCCTAGGACGCCGCCCTCTCACGGCGGTAGCGAGGGTTCGAATCCCTTCGGGGCTACCAGCAGGGCCTCACCGTCGGTCAGCCGCAATGCTGACCGATGGTCAGGTCCGCAAGATCGACAGCGCCCCGCCGGGCCCGGAGACGGGTTCGGCGGGGCTTCGTCGTGTCCGGAGCCGGTCGCGGCGGGCGGGCGGCGGGCGGCGCTGCCAGAAGGGGAGCTCGCTCATGTGGATCCGGCACGTCTGCTGCCCGCAGATCTTGGGCAGGACGCGCGGGTTGAACACGCTGGAAATTGGTCAGCTTGCGGGTGCTGTCGCGGTCAGCTCGATCCGTTCGATCAGGCACGGGGTCTCGGGGCCGTCGGTCTCGCCGGCGCGCACGATCCCGGGCGGCCAGTAGCCGAACCAGCCGCTGTTCTTGCCGTTCAGTGGGCGTCGAGGTCGCTGATGGGGCGTGCTTGCCCGGAGTGTCACGTGATGGGTCGACGGCCGCGGCGATCTGGTTGAACAGCCGGCTCAGCATTCATCCGGTGACGCCACCGGCGCCGTCCTCGCGTCGCTGCGGGACTCCGAGACGCTGCTTGGTGCAGGGGTGCAGCGAGTTCAGCGCGCGACCGCGTCCGCAGGATCGTGCCTGCTCGGTGGGACCGAGCAGCAGCAGCGGGACGAGCAGGCTGCGCCGCGACGACCAGGCGGGCAGGCCGTACCGGGTCTTTCGCCGTGACCGTCGCCACCATCGCCGGCGGCGACAGCGGGGATGACGGCGGGGACGCGCTCGTCCTGGCGCTGCCGGTCCGACCGGTCCGGGTCCTGAACGTCGTGGCTCGTCCCACCGGCCTGGACCCTGGCGGCGTTCGTGCGCACGGTGTGCCAGGACCA
>JAOPWV010000211.1 GCA_025965475.1 Frankiales bacterium
GCTAGCCGTTCTCGGTGAACGGCTCACCTTCCGGCTGGGGTTCCCCGCCGGCAAGCCGGTCCGACACCCGCCCGCCGACCTGCGACTGGGCGCCGCCCGACGACCCGGTCCCGGCCGGCGACGGACCAGGTGAGGAGGCCGGCGTACCCGGACCGGTGACGACCTGGCCCTCGGTCATGGCCGCGTCGCCGTGGACGTGCTCGACCCGACCCCCGCCGGGCTGATCCTGCCCGGTGGCCGGGGTGAGGACGTCCTCCTCCGGGGTCCCGGCGACTGCGCGCTCCACGGCCTCGGCGATGTTGTCGCCACTGCGCGAGCGGTCGGCGGCAGTGCCTTCGGTCGCGTCGCTGTTCTGCGGGTTCGACTCCATGAGCGCGATCTCCTCGGTGTCGGAGCGGGTCTGCACGAACCAGGGCCGGCGGAGCTGCATCCGGATCTTTCCCGCGCCCAACCAGGCGCAACCGCGGAGGCGCCGTTAGTGGTAGCGGAACCCGTCCAGGAAGCGCCGGAACACCCCTCCCTCGCGGGGCAGCGGCGGGGCCGGCGGCAGCGGCGTCTCGCGCCGCCGGGCGATCGGCTTGTCGTAGTCGGTGTGCGCGATGGCCTCCACCACCTGTGGCTGGTCGAAGTCCTCGCTGCCCGGGATCGACGGCACGAACCCCACGAGCACGCCGTTGAGCATCACCTGCGCCTCGAGCCCCGCGGTCCCGTCGGTGTCCCAGATCGCCTGGCGACCGTCGCGCAGCGCGATGCGGATCCCGAACTGGTAGACGCCGGCCTTCTCCATCTGCGCGTTGATGCCGCGTTGGCGCAACGCGTCGACGACGTTGCGCGCCCTGTTCTCTTCCATGATCCGCCCAACGCGCGAGGTGCCCCGGTGATGCCCGGGCCTCGATAGGCTCCCTACATGCAGTCTCCTCAGCCGGTGGTCCTTCAGGGCAAGCACGTCCGACTCGAGCCGCTCGTCGCCCAGCACGTCGACGACCTGTTCGAGGCCGGGCAGTACGACGAGGTGTGGTCCTGGCTGCCGACACGGCGTCCGGTCGCACCCGCGGACATGGCCGAGCAGGTCGAACAGGCGCTCGCCGACCCCGACCGGCTGCCCTTCGCGGTCGTCGTCGACGGTCGGGCCTGCGGCACCACGTCGTACTTCGACATCGACCTGTCCGTCGGCGGACTCGAGATCGGCGGTACCTGGTACACCCCGCGGGTGTGGGCCACGAACGTCAACCCGGAGTGCAAGCTGCTGCTGCTCGGGCACGCGTTCGACGACCTCGGCGCCGAGCGGGTGTACCTCAAGACCGACGGGCTGAACACCCGCTCCCAGGCCGCGATCCGCAAGCTCGGTGCGGCGTACGACGGGACGCTTCGGCGCCACCGGCGCCGGCCCGACGGGACGTTCCGCGACAGCGCGTACTTCAGCATGCTCGCGAGCGAGTGGCCGGCTGCCCGGGACGGCCTGCTGGCCCGCCTGGAGGCCTAGCCCGGCCGGGCGGCGACCCGTACCGTCTCCTCGCCGCACTCGACGACGTCGCCCGGCTGCAGCTGGCGGCCGCGCCGGGCCTCGGGCTCGCCGTTGACCTCCACCTCACCGAGATCGAGCAGCACCCTGGCGTCAGCCCCCGTGTCGGCGAAACCGGCCAGCTTGAGGAACTGGCCCAGCCGGATGCCGTCGTCGCGTACTTCGATGTCCCGCACGCCAGCAGTCTCCCGCATAACCGTTTGCCTGCGCGGCCGGACCAGGGTTGCCTCGTCAGGTGACCGCTCCCCTGCTTCTCGCCTTCGCCGGGCTCTGCCTGCTGCTCGCGCTCGCCCCGGGACCTGACACGTTCCTGGTCCTGCACTACAGCCTGCGCGGCACCCGAGCGGGGATCGCTGCCGCCGGGGGGTCCGCGCTGGGCTCACTGGTGTGGGCCGCGGCGGTGGCCGCCGGCCTGGCCACCCTGCTCGAGCAGTCGGCGGACGCCTACCGGGTGGTCAAGATCGTCGGCGGGCTGTACCTGCTGTACCTGGGCGTGCGCGCGCTGGTCCAGCGACAGGCGACGGCGGCGGCAGCCGAGGGTGCAGCGACGGCAGGCGCCTCCTGGGGCGCTCTCCGCGCGGGTCTGCTGTCCTGCGCCCTCAACCCGAAGGTGGGGCTGTTCTTCCTCGCGGTGGTGCCGCAGTTCCTCCCGGCCGGGCGTACGAGCTTCGGCGCCACCATGACGCTCGGGCTGATCGACGCCGTCGTCACGCTCGCCTACTTCGGCGTCCTGGTCCTCGCCTCCGGCCGGGCCATGCTGTGGTTGCGGCGGCCTTCGGTCACCCGCGTGCTCGACCGGACCAGCGCCGGGGTCCTGGCGGCCTTCGGGGTGGGCACGCTCGCGACCGCCAAGTAGTCCTCACGGCAGCGGCAGGACGTCGACGGCATCCCCCGCCGCGACGTCGCAGCCCGGGGCGACCACCGCGAAGGCGTCCGCGCCTGCCGCGCCGCGCAGCATCGCCGAGCCGCCGTGACCGGTCGGCCGGGCCAGGTCGCCGCTCAGCCGCACGGGCACCAGCCGGTGGTCGTGCGGCGCGCTGCCGAGCGGCTCGGTCAGCCGGGCGCTGCCCGGGACCGGCATCGGCCGGCCGGCCAGCCCGGCCAGGACCGGGGCCAGGAGGCTGACGAGCCCCGCAAGGGCGGCCAGCGGGTTCCCCGGCAGGCCGACGAGCAGGCGGCCGTCCGTGAGCCTGGCCAGCACCTGCGGGTGACCCGGCCGGACCGCCACCGACCCGATCAGCACGTCCGCGTCGAGCCGCTCGAGGACGGCGAGCAGGAAGTCCGCGCGGCCGACGGAGGACGCGCCGCTGGTGATCACGACGTCCGCGTCGGCGTCCTGCACCGCCAGCCGGAGGACCTCCGCGTCGTCGGTCAGGTGGCGTACGCCGAGTAGCCGTCCGCCACCCGCCGCGACCGCGCCGGGCAACAGCGGGCCCACCGCGTCGCGCACGCGTCCGGCGCCGGGCAGCCCGGACCGCAGCAGCTCGTCGCCGGTGACCAGGGCGACCACGCGGGCCGGCGGATGCACGGTGAGGACGTCGTGTCCGACCGCGGCAGCCAGGCCGAGCACGGCCGGGCTCGCGACCGAGCCGGACGGCAGGAGCGCCGTCCTGGCCGGGCACTCCTCGCCGGTCCGCCGCACATGGTCCCCGTCGGGCGCGGGGCCGGTGAGTTCGGTGCCCAGCACCACGCCCTGCTCGTACGGCAGGACGCCCTCGGCACCCGCCGGGACCTGGGCCCCGGTGGCGATCTCCACGGCCTCGCCGTCCGCGATTCCGGGAAGCTCGCCGCCTCCCGCGAGCAGGCGGCCCACCACCCGCCAGGGCCCGGGGCCGCGGACCGCCCACCCGTCCATCGCCGCCGTGTCGAACGCGGGCAGCGGGACCAGCGACCAGAGCGGCCCGGCCAGGACGCAGCCGGCCGCCGCCGCCAGGTCCACCTCGACGGGTGGCAGCGGTGCGGCCGCGGCGTACGCCGTCGTCCGCGCCTGTGGCCACGGCGTCGCGGTCATGACTCCCAGGACGCGGCGAGCGCGCTGAGCCGGGCGGCCACGTCGGCCGGGTCGGCGCCCCGCGCGACGGCCATGCCGGCCAGCCAGGTGGTCAGCGGTGCGGCCGGCCGCTCGACACCGTGCGCGATGTCACGGGCCAGGTCGAGGACCAGCCGTACGTCGGCGCCGGCGGGCAGGCCGAGCTCCGACACCACCGCCGCCGCCCAGTCGTCGAGCGTGCTCACGCCGTCCCCCTTGCCGTCATCAGATCCTCGTCGGTGTCACAGTCGAACCACGGCGGCGGGCCGTCCGTCGTCTCCGCAGCCATCACCCGGACGGCGTCGAGCCCGCCCAGCACCTGCGACACGCGGGCACCTGCGGGCGACTCGGGCACTGCCCCGCGCAGGGCCTGCGTACGCCACACGCCCAGCAGCACCTGCTCCCGGCCCGATTGGTCCACCAGCAGCGCGCCGTCGTGACCGTCGGCGGCCCGTACCAGCTGGTCCACGACGTCCGCCGTCAGGAACGGCAGGTCGGCGGCAAGCAGCGCCACCAGTGGCGCGGTGACCAGCGGCAGCCCCGCGGCGAGTGCGGCCACCGGCCCGCCGCCGGGTGGATCCTCACGGGCCCAGACGACCGGCCGGGCCACCGGCCGCTCGGGACCGACCACGACCGCCCGACCGGCGTCCGCGACGGCATCGAGCACCGCGTCGAGCAGGGTCCGGGCCCCGACCACCAGCGCGGGCTTGTCGATCCCGCCGAGCCGCCGAGCCGACCCGCCGGCGAGGACGATCGCGTCGAAGGTCACGAGCCGCGGCGCACCCATTCGTCGTACGACGCGGCCTCGGCGCCGATCGTCGTCTCGTCACCGTGCCCGGGCAGCACCCGGGTCTCCGGCGGCAGGTCGAGCAGCCGCCCGCGGATCGAGTCGAGGATCGTCGGGAAGTCGCTGTACGACCGGCCCGTCGCACCCGGGCCACCCTTGAACAGGGTGTCCCCGCTGAACAGCACGCCGAGGTCGGGCACCGAGAAGCAGACCGCGCCCGGCGCGTGCCCGGGCGTGTGCAGCACCTCCACCCGGGTGTCGGCGACCTCGATGATCTGGCCGTGGTGCAGCTCGGCGTCCGGCTCGTGCAGCGAGTGCGTCAGATCCCAGAGGACCCGGTCGGCCGGATGCAGGTACGTCGGGGCGATCAGCCGCTCGGCGAGCTCGGGCGCGCTGCGGACGTGGTCGTCGTGCGCGTGCGTGCACGCGATCGCGACGACGCTGCGGTTGCCGACCGCCCGTTCGATCGCGTCCGGGTCGTGCGGGGCGTCGATGAGCAGGACCTCGTCGTCGTTGCCGAGCAGCCAGACGTTGTTCTCGACGTCGAAGGTCTGCCCGTCGAGGCTGAACGTCCCGCTGGTGACCAGGTGCTCGATCCGCGCCGTCACAGCACCACCACGGAACGGAGGACCTCGCCGCGCTCCATCTTGTGGAAGGCGTCCTCGACCTGGTCCAGCGCGATCCGCTCGGTGACGAACTGGTCGAGCGGGAACCGGCCCTGCTGCCACAGGTCGATCAGCAGCGGGAAGT
>JAOPWV010000009.1 GCA_025965475.1 Frankiales bacterium
TCAGGACGAAGGCACCCTTCCTCGTCCCGACCAGTACCCGCACCGCGCTCATCTGGGTTCCTCTCCGCCGACTGCTGTCGGGAGTATGACGAGCGGCAGCGACAGAAGTCATCGGTGGGCCGGGCCATTGCATCTACAAGGGCCTCGCCGGTGCCACAGGCCGGGGACGGCCTCCCGCTGGGACCGGAGGCAGACGGTCACAGCCGCTGCACAGCCGCCTCACAGGGACAGCCCGGCATCCGCGGTGACGCTGGAGCCCTCACAACGAGGAGGATGTGATGGCCGGCATCACGAGCACCGAGCAGCGGCCCAGTGGGTCGGCCGGCGTACGACGCGCCCTGCTGACGATCGTGGCGGGCGTTCTCGTGATGGTCCTCGCGGTCGTCGCGCTCGCCGACGTCTCGGTCCCGGGCGCGATCATCGCGATCCTGGTCGTGGGTGCCCTGCTCGTCGGCTGGACGTCGATCGCGACGAGCACCGGAGCCGGGCTGTGAGGCTTCGCCTCCCGCTTCCCCGGGCCCACCAGCACCCTCACGATGCCCTCCTCGCGTGAGCGCCCCGCGTCCTCAGCCCGCCGTGTGGCGCGGGACTCATCCCCGCCTTGTAGAAAAGCGCTCAACCAATGAAGCCGCCCCCCCGATGACGTAGAGGTCTGCCGGAACGGCAGATGACGCCAGCCGCGGTTCGCCGAATCCCGCCCGCGCGGCAGCGTCGAAGCGACCGGCGCGTGCCGGCCAGCACCGCAACCACGGGCGGGAGCGGGGGCCCCACGTACGACGGGGTCTCGCACGAGGCCTCTTGGGGTGAAGCCTGCGCACGCGCAGGCCGGGCGACAACCGCGCCCGAACCCGACAGCTCACCTCGCAGGCGTGCGGAGAGACGAAGTCCGACACCGTGTTCCGCCATGCCCCCGCACGTCTCGGCATCCGCCGCATCGGCCGCATCGCGGCCGCCGTCAGCCTCGCCGCCGCCGTATCTGGTGGCACGATCGCCGCCGCAGCCCCGGCGCAGGCGGCCACCCCGCTCGGTCAGAAGGTCGTGGCCGAGGCCCAGAGCCACAAGGGCAAGCCGTACGTGTACGGCGCAGTCGGTCCCAGTTCGTTCGACTGCTCCGGCTTCACCAAGTACGTGTTCAGCCGGTTCGGCAAGAACCTGCCGCGTACGGCGGCCGCGCAGTACACCGCCACCCGGCACATCGGGCAGGGCGCCAAGCAGGCCGGCGACCTGATCTTCATGCGCAGCTCGTCCGGGAGCATCACCCACGTCGGCATCTTCAACGGTGGCAACAGCTGGTGGGTGGCCCCCAAGGCCGGGGACCACGTCAAGCTGCAGGCGCTCTACAGCCCGAACTACTCGGTGGGCCGCGTCAGCTGAGGGTCCCGGTGACGACCGTGCCGCCGCCTGTCAGGCAGCGGTGCCGCCGGGCGGGACTGCTGGGCCGCCGCCGCCGCCTACTTGATGACGTTCATCAGGCTGAAGATCGGCATGTAGAGGGCGACGATCATCGAGCCGATGACGGCACCGAGGAACGCGATCATCAGCGGCTCGATCAGGGCGGTGAGAGCCTCGGTGGTCGCCTCGACCTCCTGGTCGTAGAACTCCGAGATCTTGTGCAGCATGGTGTCGAGGGCACCGGTGTCCTCGCCGACCGACATCATCTGCACGACCATCGGCGGGAACACCCAGTGGTTCTCCAGCGGCTTGGCCAGCGCCTCGCCCTGGCGGACGCTGTTCTGCACGTCGCGGATGGCCCGCTCGAGGACGACGTTGCCGGTGGTGTCCGCGACGATGTCCAGGCTCTGCAGGATCGGCACGCCGCTCTGCATCATGGTGCCGAGGTTGCGGGCGAACCGGCTCAGGGCGACCTTCTGCGCCAGCGGCCCGAACACGGGCGCCTTCAGCTTGAGCGGGTCGAGGGTGTTGCGTACGCGCGGCGTGTTCTTGATCTTCGGCCAGGTGAACACCAGGGCGATGAGCGCCACCAGGCCGAGCGGCGCCGCCCATTTCGCGACGCCGGACAGGAAGACCAGGAACCGCGTGGGCGCCGGCAGCTGGGCGTCGAACCCGGCAAAGAGCCCGGCGAACACCGGCACGATGAAGATGAGCATGCCGATGACCGCGACGATCGCCATCACGAAGACGACGGCCGGGTAGGTCATGGCCGCCTTGATCTTGCCGCGCAGCTTCACCTCGGCCTCGTAGTTCGCCGCGATCTGCATGAGGACGAGGTCGAGGAAGCCGCCCACCTCGCCGGCCTTGGTCATGTTGACCATCAGCGGCGGGAAGAAGGCGGGCTGCCGGGCCAGCGCCCCGGACAGGGACGAACCGGTCTCGACGTCGGTCCGCACCTCGCTGAGCGCCTGCTGCAGCTTCTTGTTGTCGGTCTGCTCGACGAGGATCGTCAGCGCGCGCAGCAGCGACAGGCCGGAGTTGATCATCGTGGCGAACTGCCGCGAGAAGACGGCCAGCTCCTTGAGCTTGACCTTCTTGCCGATGCTCGGCAGCTTGACCTCGCGCTGCAGGCCGGTGTTGGCCGCCGTGATGCTCAGCGGCGAGTAGCCCATCGCCTTCAGCTTGGTCGCGACCTGGGTCTCGGTGGCTGCCTGCAGGCTCCCGGACCGCAGCTTGCCGTCCCGGTCGCGGACCTTGTAGGCGAAGGTGGCCGTACTCATGGGGCGAGGCCTCTCAGATCCGGCCGCAGAGGCGCTGGAAATCCTCGACGTGGTGGCACTTCTCGAAGGCCGTGTCGTACGTGACCTTGCCCTGCTTCACCAGCTCGGCGAGGTGCTGGTCCATCGTCGCCATCCCGAACTTGCCGCCGGCCTGCATCGCCGAGTAGATCTGGTGGGTCTTGCCCTCCCGGATGAGGTTGCGGATCGCGGGCGTCGCGACGAGCACCTCGGTGGCCACGACCCGGCCCTTGCCGTCGGCCGTGCGTAGCAGCTGCTGGCAGACCACGCCCTGGAGGGCGCCGGCGAGCTGCACCCGCACCTGCTGCTGCTGGTGCGGCGGGAAGACGTCGATGACGCGGTCGATGGTCTGCGCGGCGTCCTGCGTGTGCAGGGTGGCCATCACGAGGTGCCCGGTCTCCGCCGCCGTCAGGGCGATCTCGATGGTCTCCAGGTCGCGCATCTCCCCCACCAGGATGATGTCCGGGTCCTGGCGCAGCACGTGCTTGAGCGCGTTCTTGAACGACCAGGTGTCCTCGCCGACCTCGCGCTGGTTGATGAGGCAGCCCTTGTGCTGGTGCAGGAACTCGATCGGGTCCTCGACGGTCATGATGTGGTCGCGCCGGTTCCGGTTGGCCATGTCGACCACCGCCGCCAGCGTCGTCGACTTGCCGGAGCCGGTCGGGCCTGTGACGAGGACGAACCCGCGGGGCAGCATCGCGAAGTTGCCGACGGTCGCGGGGACGCCGAGCGCCTCGAGCGGCTTGATCTCGTACGGGATGAGGCGGAACGCCGCCCCGAGCGCATCGCGCTGGCGGTACACGTTGACGCGGAAGCGGCCACGGCCCGGCAGGCTGTAGGCGAAGTCCAGCTCGAGCTGCTCCTCGAACTTCTCGCGCTGCTTCTGGGTGAGGATCGCGTACAGGACCTGCTGGATGACCTCCGGCGTGAGGACCGGATGGTCCTCGAGCGGCGTGAGATGCCCGTGCGACCGGACCGTCGGGTGCGCACCCGTGGTGAGGTGCAGATCGGAGCAGTTGTGCTCGATCACGTGGACGAGCAGGTCGGCCAGGAACGCGGTGCTGTCCGAGTGGTCCTCGGACCCGATCCGGCCCGCGACCGCCGGTGCCTCCGGCTGCTGCGGCAGCGTGGCGGGCCGCAGCAACGGCTGGGGATCAGGAAGGTAGGACGGCGGTTCGGGCAGGTACGACGGCGCCGGCGACGGGGCGTACGGCTGCGCCGCGACGGGGGCAGCGACCGCGGGCGCGGGCTCGTACGCCGTCACCGGTTCCGGCGCCGGTGACCACGTGGGGTCGAGCGGCGACACGGTCGGCAGCGGCGACCCGAAGTAGTCGTCGAACCCGGCCGGCGCCGCGTACTGCTCGTCCACGTGTGTATCCCTCCTCGGGCTGGGCGCATCCGGCCGCAGGCATCGCACGCAGAGCATCGGCCGATCGGAGCAGCGTCTTGAGCCCGCTCAGACCACGACGCGCAGGATCTCCTCGACCGAGGTGACGCCCGCCCTGACCTTGGCGAGCCCATCGGCCCGGAGCGTGATCATCCCCTGCTCGCGGGCGACCGTGGCGATCGCGAGCGCGGACGCGCGCTCCACCGCCATCCGCTCGATGTCCTCGCTCACGGCCATCACCTCGTGCAGCGCGAGCCGGCCCTTGTAGCCGGTCTTCGAACAGGCACTGCAGCCGATCGGCCGGTAGAGCTTGGGCAGCTCCTCGTCCGGGGACCAGGGGAAGCGGCTCTCGACCATCATCTCCCGGGTCGGGACGTACGGCTCCTTGCACCGCTCGCACAGCTTGCGGGCCAGCCGCTGGGCGAGGACGCAGTCCAGCGCGGACCCGACGAGGAACGGCTCGATGCCCATTTCGGTGAGACGGGTGATGGCCGACGGCGCGTCGTTGGTGTGCAGCGTCGAGAGCACCAGGTGGCCGGTGAGCGCCGCCTCGATGGCGATCTGCGCCGTCTCGTGGTCGCGGATCTCGCCCAGCAGCACGATGTCGGGGTCGGACCGCAGGATGGAGCGCAGCGCCGCGGCGAAGGTCAGCCCGGCCTTGGCGTTCGTCTGCACCTGGTTGATGCCGGGCAGCCGGTACTCGACCGGGTCCTCGACGGTAATGACGTTGACCTCGGGGCGGCTGACGATGTTCAGCGTCGCGTAGAGCGTCGTGGACTTGCCCGAGCCGGTCGGCCCCGTGACCAGGATCATCCCGTACGGCTTGGTGAACGAACGCGAGTAGACCTCGTAGTTGCTGTCCGCGAATCCCAGGTCGGACAGGGTCAGCATCGCGGTGCTGTTGTCCAGGATGCGCATGACGACCTTCTCGCCCCACACGGTCGGCAGCGTCGCGACGCGCAGGTCGATCTTGCGGCCGTTGCTGCTGACCGACATCCGGCCGTCCTGCGGGATCCGCCGCTCGGCGATGTTGATCTCGGCCATGATCTTGAGCCGGCTGATCACCCCGGACTGGATGGTCTTGGGCGACCGCATGATCTCGTGCAGGACGCCGTCGATGCGGAAGCGGACCCGCAGGTCCCGCTCGGTCGGCTCGATGTGGATGTCCGACGCGCGATCCTGGATGGCCTGGGTGATGAGCAGGTTGACGAACTTGACGATCGGCGCGTCCTCGACGATCTCCCGGACCGAGGCCAGGTCCTCCGGCTCGGGGAGACCGGCGTCCATCGCCATCGTCAGGTCGTCGAGCTCGGCCTCGCCGCGGTGGTAGCGGTTGATCGCCTGCAGGACGTCGGCCTTCGTGGCGACGACCGGCTTGACCTCGAGGCCGGTCACCGACCGGATGTCGTCGACGGCGAAGACGTTCGCCGGGTCGGCCATCGCCACCACGAGGCGGCCCTCGTCGTACCCGATCGGCAGCGCGCTGTGCCGCCGGCAGACCACTTCGGGCACCCGCGACACGGCGGACCCGTCGACCGGGTAGTCGGACAGGTCGACGAACTTCAGCCCGATCTGGCTGGCCAGCGCGGCGACGAGTTGCCCCTCGGTGAGCGCGCCGAGGTCGACGAGGACCCGGCCGAGGCTGCGCCCGAGCCGCCGCTGCTCCTCGACGGCGCCGGCGAGCTGCTCAGGGGTGACGTGGCCACCCTCGAGCAGGATGTCTCCGAGCTGCTTCACCCAGGGCTCATCGGCGCGTCGGGCCTATCCCTTGACCCGCTCATGGCCGGTCAGGACGCGGGCCACGTCCGCGAGGGCGCCCGCCTGCGCCGGATCGAGCGCCGCACTGGTGCCGTCGCGGAACGTCAGCTCCACCCGGGGCGCCGATTCCGGGCTCGCCGCCGGCCGCTGGACCGGTGCGCCGAGCGCGTGCCGGCCCTTCACCCGCCGTCGGAACAGCTTCACGCCCGGGCCGCCTCGACGGCGTCGAGCTGGTCGACCAGGCAGTAGAGCAGGGCCAGCAGGACGGTCTTGACCGACTCCCGGTCGGTGGCGTCGCACGGCACGACGGGTAGGCCGGCGCCGAGCGCCAGAGCCTCCCGTACGGACTCCTCCTGGGCGGCGTCCGCGCCGGGAGACCGGTTCAGGGCGACGACGAACGGCACCCGCGCCATCGTCCGGAACGCCGTGAGGATCGCCAGCGCCTCGGCGAAGGTCTCCGGCCGCTGGGCATCGATCACCAGGACGTAGCCGAGCATCCCCTCGCCGAGGATCTCCCACATGAAGTCGAAGCGGTCCTGACCCGGCGTCCCGAACAGGTACAGCACGAGGTCCCGGTCGATCGTGATGCGGCCGAAGTCCATGGCCACCGTCGTCTCCGGCTTGCGGGCCCGGGTGCCGTCGGTGATCTCGCGCTCGGTGGACAGCACGGTGATCTCGCTGATCGTGCGGATCAGCGTCGTCTTGCCCGCCGAGAACGGGCCGGTCACGACGATCTTGACCGCCGTCCCGTCGTGCCCGCGGCGGCCGCGGGCCGGGGCCGCCACCTACAGCCCCTTCACACCGGCGATGAGCCGCAGCAGCAGGGTCCGGTCCAGCCCGGGGTCGCCCTCGGCTGCCGCTACCGGTACGGGTTCCGGCTCCGGCGCCGGGGCGGACTGCATCGCGACCGCACCGTGCACCTCGCCGACGGTGGAGCGGGCGTACGCCGGCGCGGCCACCGGGGGCGGTGCTGCGGGGGCCGGCGCGGCGACCCGGACCGGTTCGGCACGCCTGGGCGCAGGCTCAGGCTCAGGGATCGCGGACCGCGCCGGTGCGGGCACACCGGGCCGGCTCGCGGGCGCTGGCCTCTCGACCAGCGGGTGCCCGGCAGAAGGGCTCTCGGCCGCGCGGAGCAGCTCGTGGCGGCGGTCCAGTCCGGCGGCGCCGTCCCCGACGGCCAGCAGCCCGCGGGCGACGAGCCGGGTCAGTCCGGACACGACGGCGTACGGCCCGCGGCCGGACAGGTCGACGATCTCGCCCACCGTGCGCCGGCCGTCGACGACCGACAGCAGGGTCCACTCGTCGCGGGTGAGGACCGGATCCTCGGCGAGCGCAGGAACCGGCCGGAGCACCGCGGACGCCGGCGGTACCGAGGCGACAGCCCAGGCGTCCAGCCGCCGCCGTCCCTCCGCGACGACCTCCTCGACGCTCAGCGACGCCCCGAGGTCGTCCGGGTCGGGCTCGTCCATGACGAAGGCGAACTCCCCGTCCGGCCAGCGCAGCAGCTCGAAGACCGCGTCGGCGGCCTGCTCCGCGGCCAGGGCCCTGGCCGCGTCCGCCGGCACGGCACCGCCGTCGGCGAGCGCCCGCGCCAGGCCGCAGGCCGGCTCGGACTGCACGCGCGCGACCGCGGCGGCCAGCGCCTGGTCGTCCACGAGGCCGGACCCGACGATCCGCCGGCCGAGGGCCTGGCGGCGTACGTCGGAGCGGCCACCGGTCACCGCGCCGTCGCGCAGCTGCACGACGCCGTGCGCCTCACCGCGGCGCAGGTGCAGCGCGCCCGTCTTCTTCGTGAAGCTCAGGAGCTGCAGGATGTCGGGCAGGCTGAACGCGTCGAGCGTTCCTTCGAGCCTCATGCGCTAGGACCAGGGCCGGCCGTCGACCGACGGCGGGAGCGGGTCGGCGGGTGCGTACGACGGCCAGGCCGGCGACTCGACGAGGGCCGGGACGTACGCCGGCATGACCGATGGCTCAGGGACGGCCGGCGGCGAGGGGACGACCTGCAGTACCGGTTCGGGGAACGGGGTCGCCGGTTGCTCGCTGCGCAGCGTCTCCGCGATGACGGCAGCCGCGCGGCGTACCTCGTACAGCATCAGGCCGGTCTTGGCGCCCTCGGACGCGACGGCCACCAGGACCGCCTCGTTCTCGGCCGAGACGAGGAAGACCGTCCCGGTGTCGCCCTCGATGTACACCTGCGACAGCTCGCCCCGGCCGAGGCCCTGGGCCGCCCGCTCACCGAGCGAGAGCAGCGCCGCGCTCATCGCGGCGACCCGGTCCTCGTCCATCGACGGCGGAAGCGCGGAGGCCATGGCCAGCCCGTCGAACGAGACGACCGCCGCCGCCTCGAGTTCGGGCGCCTGCGCGAGCAGGTCGTGGAGGGCGCGGCCGAGCCGGACCGCGCGGCTTCCCGTCTGCAGGTCGGACATCCAGGCTCTCCTTCCGGGCCGGCCTCGTGCAGGGCCGTCCCCTGAAGATGCTTCGGCGTCCTACCGGCGCGCCTTGAGGGCCGCCCGCATCACGGGCAGCGGCGCCTCCCGGCCCGTCATCAGGGTGACCTGCTCGGCCGCCTGATGGAGCAGCATCGCCTCGCCGCTGACCACCGTGCCGCGACAGCCGGCGGCCAGCGCGGTGGGCCACGGGTCGTAGACCACGTCGAGCAGCGCGGGCACGTCCGCGACGTACGGCGCGAACCGGTCCGCCGCCCGGGACGGCAGCGTCGAGACGAGCAGGTCGCAGTCGGCCAGTACCTCGGGCGACCAGGCGACGACGGAGGGAGTCACGCCGAGGCGCACCGCGGCGGCGAGCGTCTCGTCCGGCGAGGACCGCACCACCAGCGTCGGGCGGTCGCAGCCGAGCGAGGCCAGCGCGGCCAGCGTGGAGCGGGCGGTCGCTCCTCCCCCGAGCACGACGGCCCGGGACACGGCCGTGACGCCGGCCTCGGCCAGCGCGGCGACGATCCCACCGACGTCGGTGTTCTCGCCGTGCAGCACGCCGTCCCGCGGCACGACCGTGTTGGCCGCCGCCACGGACTCAGCGAGCGGGGACACCGACCGGAGCAGCGGCAGCACCGCCTGCTTGAGCGGCATCGTCAGCGACAGGCCGGCCCAGGACTCGTCGAGCGCACCGACGAACCCCGGCAGTCCCCCGGCGGTCACCTCGATCGCGTCGTACGTCCAGTCGAGGCCGAGCTCGGCGTACGCGGCCCGGTGCAGCGCCGGCGAGAGGGAGTGCGCGATCGGCGAGCCGAGGACGGCGGCCCTCAGAACACACCTTCCGCCTGCGACTTCGCCTTCTGCCGCAGGAAGACGTTGTAGTCCGCGGTGAACAGCTGCCGGCCGCTCTTGTCGGCGAGCACGTAGTAGAGCCAGTCACCCTGCGCCGGCTGCAGCGCCGCCTGCAGCGCCACCTCGCCCGGCGAGGCGATCGCCGTCGGCGGCAGGCCGGTGTGCACACGGTTGTTGTACGGCGTGTCCCTGGCCAGGTCGGACTGCGTCAGCCCGCCGGAGGTCCGGCCGAGGCCGTAGAGGATGGCCGCGTCGATCCCGAGCGTCATGTTCTTCTTGAGCCGGTTGTAGACCACCCGGGCGACCTTCGGGTACTCGTCTGCCAGCCGGCTCTCCCGCTCGATGAGGCTGGCCGAGATGACGACGTCGTACGGCGTGAGCCCGAGCGCCTGCGCGCCGGCCACCAGCCCGGTGCTCGTCGCGGCCTCCGCGAAGCGCTGCACCATCATCTGCAGCGCCTCGACGGCGCTCGTGCCGGGCTGGACCTCGTAGGTCGCCGGGAACAGGAAGCCCTCGAGGTGACCCCGGGCGTAGGCCGGCAGGCCGAGCGCGGCCGGGTTGGCGGCGGCCTGCTTGAGCTCGGCCAGCGGGATCTTGGTGTTCTTGGCGATCAGGGCGAGGGTCTGGTTGACCGTCGACCCTTCGGGAATCGTGACGCGGCCGAGGACCCGGGCGGCGGGGTCGAGCAGCAGCGTGAGTGCCGCGGCGGCACTCATGTGCTGGCGCAGCTGGTAGAAGCCCGGCTGCAGGGACCGCGAGTCGGGGTTGTTCGCCGCGGCGTCCCGGAAGGCGGCGGAGCTCTTCACGACCTGCTTGGCGATCAGCGCCAGGGCGATGTCGGAGGCGGTGTCGCCGGGCTTGACCTGGACGACGGCGCTGCCGGTGCCCGCTCCCGCGTAGTCGGGGGCGGAGCCGAAGTGGCTGCGGACCTGCCCGACGCCGTACGCGGCCGTGGCGGCCAGCACCGCGAGGACGACGAGCACGACGAGGACGCCGACGATCCTCGGCAGTCGCCTCGGCGGGCGCCGGGACGGCCGCTCGCGCGGGGGCAGGTCCACGAGGTCGGTCACGGACCGAATCTACCTACGTGTGTCGAGTACACCCTGTAACAGCGCCACCGCGGCGGCCTGGTCGATCACCGAGCGCGACTTCTTCGCCGACCGGCCGGACGCCCGCAACGCAGCTGTCGCGGTCACCGTGGTCAGCCGCTCGTCGACCAGCTCGACGGGCACGTCGACGAGTGGCGCGAACGCGGCCACCCAGTCGCGGGCCATGTCGGCCGACGCGGACGCGGACCGGCCGGACAGCGAGGTCGGCAGCCCCACCACGATCAGCACCGCCTCGCGCTGCCGCGCCAGTTCGGCGACCCGCGCGTGGCCCGGTGCGGGCACCGTCTCCACCGGGGAGGCGAGGATCCGGTGGGGGTCCGAGGCGGCGACGCCGACCCGGACCGTGCCGACGTCCACCGCGAGGACCACCCCAGGTGTCACGACGGGGACGTCGCCACCCGTCCGACGAGGCTCTCGCCGAGGTCGAGCGCCGCCTGGATACCGGCCGGGTTGGTGCCGCCGCCCTGCGCCACGTCGTCCTTGCCGCCGCCCTTGCCGTCGACCGCGGGCGCGGCCTCGCGCAGCACGGCGTTGGCGGAGAGCCCGAGGGCCCGGCCCGCCTCGTTGACCGCGGCGACCAGGGTGACGCGGTCGCCACCGGAGGCGGCCAGGACGACGGCAGGCCGGTCGGCCGGGATGCGCCCGCGGATGTCGAGCGCGAGCCCGCGCAGCAGGTCACCGGGGGTTCCGGCGGGCGCCTCGATGCCGACGTACGCCACTCCGGCGATGTCCCTGGCGCCGGCGGCCAGCGCCGCCGCCTGCTGGAGCACGGCGCCCGCCCGCAGCTGCTCGAGTTCCTTCTCGACCTCGCGGAGCCGGGCGACCGTGGCGGCGACCCGGTCAGGGACCTCCTCGGCCGGCACCTTGAACGCCGACGCCAGCTGGGCGAGCAGCACGTGTTCGCGGGCGAGGTAGGAGTAGGCGTCGAGTCCGACGAGTCCCTCGACCCGGCGGGTACCCGAGCCGATGGACGCCTCGGACAGCAGCTTGACCATGCCGAGCTGGCCGGACCGCGCGGCGTGCGTACCGCCGCACAGCTCCCGGGCGTAGTCGCCGACCTCGACGACCCGCACCTCCTCGCCGAACTTCTCGCCGAAAAGCGCCATCGCGCCGATCCGGCGGGCCTCCTCCTGGGTGGTGACGAAGGCCCGCACCTCGAGGTCGGCGAGCGCGATCTCGTTGATCTCCTGCTCGACGTCGGCGAGCACCGAGCCCGGCACCGCCGACGGGGAGGCGAAGTCGAAGCGGAACCGGCCCGGCCGGTTCTCCGAGCCGGCCTGGGTCGCCTGCTCGCCCAGCGCGGTGCGCAGCGCGCGGTGCACGAGGTGCGTCGCGGTGTGCGCGCGGGAGATCGCGCGCCGCCGGTCCACGTCCACGGCGGCGAGCGCCAGGACGCCGGTGCGAGCCTCGCCGGTGAGCACGCGGGCGCGGTGCACGACCAGGTCCGGCAGCGTGCGCTGGACGTCGAGCACCTCGAGCTCGGTGCCGTCGGCCAGCAGCAGCCGGCCGGTGTCGGCGAGCTGTCCGCCGGACTCGGCGTAGAACGGGGTCCGGTCCAGCACGATGTCGACGCTGGCACCCTCCCCCGCGGCCTCGGCGATGACCCCGTCGACGAGCATGCCGCGCACGGCGCCCTCGGTGCGCACCTCGGTGTAGCCGGTGAACTCGGTGGATCCGGCAAGGTCGCGCAGGGCGCGGTACGCCGAGACGTCGACGTGGCCCTGCTTCTTCTGCCGGGAGTCCAGCTTGGCCCGCTGGCGCTGCTCGTCCATGAGGGCCCGGAAGCCGGGCTCGTCGACGGTCAGGCCCTGCTCGGCGGCCATCTCCAGCGTGAGGTCGATCGGGAAGCCGTAGGTGTCGTGCAGCGCGAACGCCGACGGGCCGGACAGCACGTTGCCGGCCGCGCGCGCCGCCGGGACCGCCTGGTCGAAGATCGTGGCGCCCTTGGAGATGGTCTCCAGGAACGACGCCTCCTCGGCGTCGGCGACGGCGTGGATCCGCTCGGCGTCGGCGACGAGGTTCGGGTACTGCGGGCCCATCGCGTCGAGGGACGCCTGCACCAGCTCGGGCATCGTCGGCTGCAGCGCGCCCATCAGGCGCATCGCGCGCGTCGTACGCCGCATGATCCGGCGCAGCACGTAGCCGCGGCCCTCGTTGCCGGGGGTCACGCCGTCGCCGACGAGCATCACGGCCGTGCGGGCGTGGTCGGCCACCACACGCAGCCGGACGTCGTTCACCCGGTCGTCGCCGTACCGCACCTGCGCGAGCCCGGCCGCGGTGTCGAGGATCCGGCGGGACGTGTCGATCTCGTAGAGGTTGTCGACGCCCTGCAGGACGGTCGCCATCCGCTCCAGGCCCATGCCGGTGTCGATGTTCTTCGCCGGCAGCTCGCCGCTGACGTCGAAGTCGACCTTGCTCCGGACCGCCGCGAGCTCGAACTGCATGAAGACGAGGTTCCAGACCTCGAGGTACCGGTCCTCGTCGGCGATGGGGCCGCCCTCGCGCCCGTAGTCCGGGCCGCGGTCGTAGTAGATCTCGCTGCACGGGCCGCCCGGGCCAGGCACGCCCATGTGCCAGTAGTTGTCGGACTTGCCGCGCCGCTGGATGCGCGACGGGTCGACGCCGACGACGGTCTTCCAGAGGTGCTCCGCCTCGTCGTCGTCCTCGTAGACGGTCACCCAGAGCTTCTCCTCGGGGAACCCGAAGCCCCCGGCGTCGAGCGACCCGGTCAGCAGCTCCCACGCGAACGGGATCGCGCCTTCCTTGAAGTAGTCGCCGAACGAGAAGTTGCCGGCCATCTGGAAGAACGAACCATGCCGCGTGGTCTTGCCGACCTCGTCGATGTCGAGGGTCCGGACGCACTTCTGCACGCTCGTGGCGCGCGAGAACGGCGGCGGCACCTCCCCGAGGAAGTACGGCTTGAACGGCACCATGCCGGCGTTGACCAGCAGCAGCGTGGGGTCGTCGGCGATCAACGACGCGGACGGTACGACGGTGTGGCCCCGGCGCTCGAAGTGCGCCAGGAACCGGCGGTGGATCTCGGCGGATTCCATCAGCTGTCGACCACATCGTGCCGGCCGTCGAGGCCCAGCTCGACGCGCAACTCGTCCTCGCGCTCGGCCATGCCGGCACGGATGTCCGCGCCGAAGTCGCGGATCGCCTCGCCGAGACCGCCGAACGCGCCGATCACGGAGGTCTGCACGCCGGCGGGCGTGAAGCGGGCAGCCGCCTGCGACGCCCTGCGCACGACGAGGACGCCGACCGTCGCCCCGAGGGCGATGTAGAACATGCGGCGGGTCATCGACGGTTCGCCTTCATCTC
This sequence comes from Frankiales bacterium, assembly GCA_025965475.1. Taxonomy (GTDB): domain Bacteria; phylum Actinomycetota; class Actinomycetes; order Mycobacteriales; family SCTD01; genus RYN-124. The sequence continues at coordinate 13,550 of JAOPWV010000009.1, forward strand.
GCTCTTGATCCGCTTCTCGATGTCCCCGTGCTGACGCTTGCTGGCAGCACGCCGTACGCCGTACGAGAACGCGGCAACCTTGACCACCGGGCTACCCAGGGTGGCGGCGAACAGCGAGGTCAGCGCGGAGACGTTGCCGGTCATGGACTGCACGTTGGAGGTGATCGCGTCGACCCGGACCAGCTCCTGGTTGACGTGCGTCACCGTTCCGGTGACCTGGCCGAGCAACGGCACGGTCTGCTCGGTGATGCCCGCGACCAGCTTCTGCGTCTCAGTGAGCACCTGGCCGAGCTTGACCAGCACGAGCCCGAGGAAGAGCACGAGCAACACGAAGGCGAACGCCACGATCAGCCCAGCGACCTGTCCAGCTGTCAGCACGAGGGCTGCTCCTTCTGTTCCTGCTCGTCCGGGTTGGCGAGCTCTTCTGCGGTGGGTGGGGCCGGCGTGCACCGGGGCCGGAAGCCGGAGGCGGCATCCTCGGGCACGACCCGGCGGGCGCCGCGCAGAACCTCGCGCAGCCCCGCGAGCCGTTCACCGACGACGCGCTCGACTCCCAGGTCGCTGGGCGAGTAGTACTCCCGCCCGACGACCGGGTCGGGCGCGTACTGCTGCGCCACGACCCTTCCCGGGAAGTCGTGAGGGTACCGATACGCGTTCCCGTGACCAATCTTCTTGGCGCCCGGGTAGTGGCTGTCGCGCAGGTACGGCGGCACGCTGCCGGTCCGGCCCGCGCGGACGTCGGCGAGCGCCGCGTCGACCGCCGCGTAGACGGCGTTGCTCTTGGGCGCCATCGCCAGGTGGATGACCGCCTGGGCGAGGTTGATACGCGCCTCAGGCATGCCGATCAGCTCGAGCGCCTGCGCCGCGGCGACCGCGGACTGCAGCGCGGACGGGTCGGCCATGCCGATGTCCTCGCTCGCGCTGACGACGAGCCGGCGGGCGATGAACCGCGGGTCCTCACCGGCCTCGACCATGCGCGCGAAGTAGTGCATGGCCGCGTCGACGTCCGAGCCGCGGATCGACTTGATGAACGCGCTGATCACGTCGTAGTGCTGGTCGCCGTCCCGGTCGTAGCGGACGGCGGCCTTGTCGACCGCCTGCTCGAGCAGCTCCAGGGTGATGTGGTCGGCCGCGCCGGCCGCCGCCTCCAGCGCCGTCAGGCTCCGCCGCGCGTCGCCGCCGGAGAGCCGGACCAGGTGCTCCTCGGCGTCCTCAGCGAGCGTCACACGGCCACCGAGGCCGCGCTCGGGGTCCGCGAGCGCCCGGCGTACGACCGTCCGGACGTCGTCGTCGGTCAGCGGCTCCAGGGTCAGCAGCAGGGACCGGGAGAGCAGCGGGCTGATCACCGAGAAGAACGGGTTCTCCGTGGTCGCCGCGACGAGGGTGACCCAGCGGTTCTCGACGCTGGGCAGCAGCGCGTCCTGCTGCGTCTTGGAGAAGCGGTGTACCTCGTCGACGAAGAGGACGGTCTGGGCGCCCGTCTCCCCCAGCGCGCGCTTGGCCTCGTCGACGACCGCACGGACGTCCTTCACGCCGGCCGTGACGGCGGACAGCTCCCGGAACCGTCGCTGCGTCGAGCGGGCGATGAGCATCGCGAGCGTCGTCTTGCCGGTGCCGGGCGGTCCCCAGAGGAAGATCGACAGCGGCGCGTCGCCCTCGATGAGCCGGCGCAGCGGGGCGTTCGGGCCGAGCAGGTGCTGCTGGCCGACGACCTCGTCGAGCGTGCGGGGACGCATGCGGACGGCGAGGGGCGCGATGCGCTCGGCGGCGGCCCGCTCGCCGGCGTCGAAGAGCGTCTCGCCGGTCACCCGACAACCCTATCTGCGCCTGTGGACGGCCGCTCGCACGCGAGGCGCCGCGACGGCAGCCCCCTCCGACGCCCTCGCCACGCTCAGGTACGCGGCGCGGCAGGACAGTGTGCGTGTCGAGACGACTCGGGCAACACACAAACGGCCGCCGGGAGGATCCGGCAGCGGGCGTGCGGCCGACGAACTCGCCGGAGCGGCGCACTAGGTTCGGACGGATGGCGCTCACCATGCTCGGCTCGGCGGCCGAGGTCCTCGTGGCTACCGGGCACGACCCGTTCGCCCGCGGCTCGCTGCGCCGCCCCACCGCCCGCGGCTGGCTGGGCGGTCCGGCGGTCGGCTGGATGGGCACCGACGCACACCCGGGCGGCGAGACCTACTTCAGCGCGCTCGGCCCGCCGGCCGAGGTCGGTGCGCTGGTGGCCGACCTGCTCGGCGAACTGCCGCCCGGGCAGCGGATGACCCTGCCGCGGGGCACGGTCGCCCACCTGCCGGCCTGGGTCTCGGTGGACGCCACCGAGTGGGACTTCCGCTGGCTCGGCGCACCGCCCCCGCATCAACCCGGCGAGGACCTGGTCGAGGACCTGCGCGACGACGAGGAGGTACGGCGCCTGCTCGTCGCGGGCAGCCCCACGGCGTCGGCGCTGCCCGGCGACCCCGCCGTACGCCGCTGGGTCGGCATCCGCGACCGGGGCGAGCTCGTGGCGTGCGCGGCCGACACCAGTGCGGCGACCGGCGTCGGGCACCTGTCGTCCATCGCCGTACATCCCGAGGCGCGCGGCCGGCGCCTCGGGTCGGTGGTGACCGCCGCCCTGAGCCGGCGGCTCTTCGCGCAGGGCTGCGACCTCGTCACGCTCGGGATGTATGCGACCAACACGCACGGCCGGGCGATGTACGACGGGCTCGGGTTCGCGGACCAGCACCGCTTCAGCAGCGGCCCGCTGCTGGTCCGTGGCCGCTGGTAACGGTCGAGCAGGCGGTCAGGCGGGAGCGGTCTCGCCGGCCGGCGTGCTGGCGACCGGGGCGGACCCCGGCGGCGGCGCGTCGATGCCGGCCTCCTTGCGCTGCTCGGGCGTGATCGGCGTCGGGGCCCCGGTCAGCGGGTCGTGGCCGGCACCCGTCTTCGGGAAGGCGATGACCTCCCGGATCGAGTCGACACCGGTGAGCATGGCGGCGACCCGGTCGATCCCGAAGGCGATGCCGCCGTGCGGCGGCGGGCCGTAGTTGAACGCCTCGAGCAGGAAACCGAACTTGTCCTCGGCCTGCTCGCGGGACAGCCCGATCACCTCGAAGACCCGCTGCTGCATCTCGGCCCGGTGGATACGGATCGAGCCGCCACCGAGCTCGGAGCCGTTGAGGATCAGGTCGTACGCCCGGGCCGGCACGTCGGCCGGGTCGGTGTGGAACGTGTCCGCGTGCGACTCGGCGGGCGCCGTGAACGGGTGGTGCACCGCGGTCCAGCCGCCGTCCTCGGTCTCCTCGAACATCGGGAAGTCCGTCACCCACAGGAACTCCCACCGGCTGTCGTCCATCAGCCCGAGGCGACGGCCGATCTCCAGGCGGGCCGCGCCCAGCAGCGCGAGGGCGTCCTTGCGCGGGCCGGCGGCGAAGAACGCGGCGTCGCCGGGTGAGGCGCCGACGGCCTTCCTCAGGCCGGCCCGCTCCTCCTCCGACAGGTTCTTGGCGACCGGGCCGCCGAGCTCCCCGTCCTCGCCGAACGTGACGTAGGCCAGGCCGCGGGCACCGCGCTGCTTGGCCCACTCCTGCCAGGCGTCGAACCCCTTGCGCGGCGTCGAGGCCCCGCCGGGCATGACGACAGCACCGACGTGGGGGGCCTGGAACACCCGGAACGGCGTGTCCGCGAAGTACGACGTGAGGTCGACGAGCTCCACCCCGAAGCGGACGTCCGGCCGGTCGACGCCGAACCGGCGCATCGCCTCGTCGTACGTCATGCGCGGGAACGGGGTGGGCAGCTCCACGCCTGCGACGTCGCGCCAGACCTCGCGGAAGATCTCCTCGCTGAGCGCGTAGATGTCCTCCTCGTCGAGGAAGCTCATCTCGATGTCCAGCTGCGTGAACTCCGGTTGCCGGTCGGCGCGGAAGTCCTCGTCCCGGTAGCACCGGGCGATCTGGTAGTAGCGCTCCATGCCGGCGACCATCAGCAGCTGCTTGAACAGCTGCGGGGACTGCGGCAGGGCGTACCAGGTACCGGGCTGCAGGCGGACCGGCACGAGGAAGTCGCGGGCCCCCTCCGGCGTGGACCGGGTCAGGGTCGGGGTCTCGATGTCGAGGAAGTCGCGCGCGTCCATGACCCGGCGGATCGACCGGGTGAGCTTGGAGCGGGTCCGCAGCGCCGCGGCCGGCCCGCTGCGGCGCAGGTCGAGGTAGCGGTACCTGAGCCGCGCCTCCTCGCCGACGGTGATGTCGTCGTCGAGCTGGAAGGGCAGCGGGGCGGACTCCGACAGCACCTCCACGGACTGTGCGGTGACCTCGACGTCGCCGGTCGGAAGCGCCGCGTTGGTGTTGCCCTCGGGCCGGGCGCCGACGGTGCCGACGACGCGCACGCAGTACTCGTTGCGCAGGTCGTGGGCGATGTCGCTCTCGCGGACGACGACCTGGACGACCCCGGAGCCGTCGCGCAGGTCGAGGAACGCGACCCCGCCGTGGTCGCGGCGACGGCCGACCCAACCAGCCAGGGTCACGGTCTCCCCGGCATTCTCGGCACGGAGCGTTCCGGCCTCGACGGTGCGGATCACAGCAGCTTCCCCTTCACGGTGCTCACGAGGTCGGTGAGCGGCACGGCCGCCTGCTCACCCGACCGCAGATCTTTGAGCTGGGCCTCGCCGGCCTCCAGGTCGCGGTCGCCCAGGACGACGGCGTACGACGCCCCCGAGCGATCGGCGGCCTTCATGGCGCCCTTCATGCCGCGGTCGCCGTACGCCAGGTCGGCGGCCACGCCGCCCCGGCGCAGCTCGGCGACGAGAGCTGCCGAGCGGGCCTTGGCGGCCACGCCCAGTGGAACGAAGAACACCGCCGCACGGGCCGGCGGCTCGGGCAGGACGCCCTCGGCGTCGAGCGCGAGCAGCGTGCGGTCGACCCCGAGCGCCCAGCCGACCCCCGGCAGTTCCGGGCCACCGATGGCCTGGGACAGACCGTCGTACCGGCCGCCGGCGCCGATGGTCGACTGCGCCCCGAGCAGCGGGTGGACGAACTCGAACGTCGTGCGCCGGTAGTAGTCGAGGCCGCGAACCAGGCGCGGGTCGTCGAGGAACGGCACCCCGAGGTCGCTCAGGCAGGCCCGGACCGCCTCGTGGTGCGCGCGGGCCGCGCCGGACAGCACCTCGGTGAGCAGCGGCGCGTCGACGGTCGCCTTGCGGACCTCCGGGCGCTTGTCGTCCAGGACCCGCAGCGGGTTCTTGGCGATGCGCCGGTCGGTCTCCTCGTCCAGCCCGCCGACGCGGGGCGTCAGCCACGCCCGCAGGCGCTCGCTGTAGTCGGCCCTGTCCTCGGGGTCGCCGAGGGTGCCGAGGTGGAGCACGGTCTGGGTGAGCCCGAGCGACCGGAAGGCCTGGTCGGCGAGCGCGATGAGTTCGGCGTCGAGCAGCGGGTCGTCGGTGCCCATCGCCTCGGCGCCGACCTGCGTGAACTGCCGCTGGCGGCCGGACTGCGGCTGCTCGTAGCGGAACATCGGCCCGGCGTACCAGAGCTTGACGGGCAGCGCGCCGCGCTCCAGCCCGGCCTCGAGCACGGCGCGTACGGCGCCGACCGTGCCCTCGGGGCGCAGGGTGACCGACCGGTTGCCCCGGTCGGTGAACGTGAACATCTCCTTGCTGACGACGTCGCTGGTCTCGCCCACACCGCGGGCGAACAGGGACGTGTCCTCGAAGACCGGCAGCTCGAGGTAGCCGTAGCCGGCGAGGCGCAACGGGGCGGTCATGGCCTCGCGGACCGCCAGCAGCGCCTCGGAGCGCGGCGGGACGTAGTCGGGGACGCCCTTCGGGGGCGCGAAGTCACCCATCACAAGCCACGCGAGGGCGGCGCCGCCGGCAGGTCGCGCAGGTACGGGTTGACCGCGCGCTCCTGTCCGATCGTGGTGCTCTGTCCGTGGCCGCAGTAGACGACCGTCTCGTCGGGAGCGGCCAGGACGACCCGGGCGAGGGACTCCTGCATCTGCTCCCAGGAGCCGCCGGGAAGGTCGGTACGCCCGATCGAACCGGCGAACAACACGTCACCCGAGAACATCACGGGCGGGGCGGCCTCCCCCGCGGCGTCCGCGCCCGGGGTGCGGAAGACGACCGAGCCCGGCGTGTGGCCCGGCGCGAAGTCGACGCCGAGCCGCAGGCCGGCGACCTCGAGCGGCGTGGCCGGGTCGAGCAGCGCGACGTCGTCGGGTTCGGTCCACTCCAGCCGGCCGCCGAACATGGTCCGGCTCTCCGGCGACAGGCCCTTCATCGGGTCCTCGAGCAGTGCACGGTCGCCGGGATGGATCCACGCCGGGATGCCGCGGGCACCGCAGACGGGGGTGACGGAGAAGGTGTGGTCCAGGTGCCCGTGTGTGAGCAGCACGGCCACCGGCCGCAGGTTGTGCTCGCGCAGGACGTCGTCGAGCTGCTTCTCGACCCCGATGCCGGGGTCGATGACGATGCACTCCTCGCCGGCTGCCGGCGCGACGACCCAGCAGTTGGTGTCGAACGCGGCCGCCGGGAACCCGCGGACCAGCACGGTCGTCCTTCCTCCGGGGTACGGCGACCGGTCGCGGCCGCCAGTTCGACCCTACCGGCGGCGCCGCAGCGCCCGACGATCGGGATTCTCTAGACTCCCGACCCGACGCGCCCGCGTCGGCGCACCGACGATCAGCAGGAGGAGCACGCGTGGCCAGCAACAAGCGGGGAAAGGAGCTCGCCCGGATGCGGGCCGAGCGACAGGCCGCCCGCCGGGCAGCTGCGGCCGCCCGCCGCCGTCAGCGCACCGCTGTCGTGGCGAGCGTGGTCGCCGTCGCGGTCGTGGCCGTCGCGGCGATCCTGCTGGCCACCAAGGTGGGCGGGAGCACCAAGACCATCGCCGCGGCCGCGGCGGCCAGCCCGTCCGCGTCCACGGCGGCGTCCGCCTCCCCCGCCGCCTCGCTCGCCCCCGGTACCTGCGCCTACCCCGTCGGTACGCCCGCCTCCCGCAAGGTCGCCCTGCCGCCGAAGGCTGGCGTGGAGCAGACGCAGCCGTACACCGTGTCGCTGAAGACCACCCAGGGCGTCATCGCCCTGAAACTGGACACGGCGAAGGCGCCCTGCACGGTCAACAGCTTCCGCTCGCTGGCGATGAAGAAGTTCTTCGACGGCACCCCGTGCCACCGCCTCACGACCCAGGGGATCTACGTCCTCCAGTGCGGCGACCCGAGCGGCAAGGGCACCGGCGGTCCCGGGTACTCCTTCGCGGACGAGAACCTCAAGGGCGCGACCTACCCGGCGGGCACCGTCGCGATGGCGAACTCCGGGCCGGACACCAACGGCAGCCAGTTCTTCCTGGTCTACAAGGACACCCAGCTGGCCCCGAGCTACACGCCGTTCGGCACGATCACCAGCGGCCTGGACATCCTCGCCAAGGTCGCCGCCGCCGGATCCACGCCCGCGGGCGACGGCAAGCCCAAGCTGCCGGTCAGCATCCAGACGGCCATCGTGGCGGCTGCCCCCCAGGGCTGACGCCCCCAGGCGAAAGGCCGGTCACCCCTCGCGGTGGCCGGCCTTCGTCGTTCGTACGGCGGTCAACTGGTGACGCGGTAGGCGTCGTAGACGCCCTCGACGCCACGCACCTGGGTGAGCAGGTGCCCCAGGTGCTTGGGGTCGCCCATCTCGAACGAGAACCGCGAGACGGCCACCCGGTCGCGCGTCGTCGTCACCGTCGCGGACAGGATGCTCACGTGCGCGTCGGACAGCACGCGGGTGACGTCCGACAGCAGCCGCGTCCGGTCGAGGGCCTCGACCTGGATGTTGACCAGGAACATCGAGCCGGCGGTCGGGGCCCACTCGACCTCGACCACGCGCTCGGGTTCGGCCAGGAGCGGCCCCGCGTTGACACAGTCGCCGCGGTGGACGGACACGCCGCGCCCGCGGGTGACGAAGCCGACGACGTCGTCGCCCGGCACGGGGGTGCAGCAGCGCGCGAGCTTGACCCAGACGTCGGTCACGTCCTTGACCACGATGCCGGAGTCGCTGGACGCCCGCGGCCGGCGGACCGGCTTGGTGGGTACCGCGGTCTCCGCGAGGTCCTCGACCGCGCCCTCCGAGCCGCCCATCGCCTGCATGACGCGCTGCACGATGGTCTGCGCGGACACCCGGCCCTCGCCGACCTCGGCGTACAGCGCGGTGATGTCCGGCAGCCGCATGTCGTTGGCCAGCGTGAGCAGTGCCTCGCCGCCGAGCAGGCGCTGCAGCGGCAGGCCCTGCTTGCGCATGGCCCGGCCGATCGCGTCCTTGCCGAGGTCGACCGCGTCCTCGCGGCGCTCCTTGGCGAACCACTGGCGGATCTTGTTGCGGGCGCGGGGGCTCGCAACGAACTGCAGCCAGTCCTGTGACGGGTGCGCGGCCTCGGCCTTGGAGGTGAAGACCTCGACGACGTCGCCGTTGTCCAGCGGCGACTCGAGCGGGACGAGCCGGCCGTTGACCCGGGCGCCGATACAGCGGTGGCCGACCTCCGTGTGGACGGCGTAGGCGAAGTCGACGGGCGTCGAGCCGGCCGGCAGCGAGATGACGTCGCCCTTGGGGGTGAAGACGAAGACCTCGGTCTGGTGCAGGTCGAAGCGCAGCGAGTCGAGGAACTCCCCTGGGTCCGACGCCTCCTTCTGCCAGTCCAGGAGCTGCCGCAGCCAGGTCATGTCGTCGCCCTTGACGGGCGCCGAACGGCCGTTGGTGGTGGGGACTTCCTTGTACTTCCAGTGCGCGGCGATGCCGTACTCGGCCCGCTTGTGCATCTCCGACGTGCGGATCTGCATCTCGACCGGCTTGCCCTCGGGCCCGATCACCGTGGTGTGCAGCGACTGGTACATGTTGAACTTGGGCATCGCGATGAAGTCCTTGAACCGGCCTGGGACCGGGGACCACATCGCGTGGATGGTGCCCAGCGTCGCGTAGCAGTCCCGGACCGAGTCCACCGTCACGCGGATGCCGACCAGGTCGTAGATGTCGGCGAAGTCGCGGCCGCGCACGATCATCTTCTGGTAGATCGAGTAGTAGTGCTTCGGCCGCCCGGTCACCGTGGCGCGGATCTTCGCAGCCTTGAGGTCCTCCTGGACCTTCTCGATCACCTGCGTCAGCTGGGTGTCGCGCGACGGAGCGCGGTCGGCCACGAGGCGGACGATCTCGTCGTACCGCTTCGGATACAGCGTCGCGAACGCGAGGTCCTCGAGCTCCCACTTGATGGTGTTCATGCCGAGCCGGTGGGCCAGCGGCGCGAAGATCTCCAGCGTGCTCGTCGCGATGCGCGCCTGCTTCTCCTGCTTGAGGTAGCTCAGCGTCCGCATGTTGTGCAGCCGGTCGGCGAGCTTGATGACCAGCACGCGCGGGTCGCGGGCCATGGCGATGACCATCTTGCGGATGGTCTCGGCCTCGGCCGACTCGCCGTACTTGATCTTGTCGAGCTTGGTCACCCCGTCGACGAGGTGGGCGACGTCCTCGCCGAAGTCCCGATGGACGTCCTCGAGCGTGTACGGCGTGTCCTCGACCGTGTCGTGGAGCAGCGCCGCCGCGAGCGTCGTCGTGTCCATGCCCAGCTCGGCGAGGATCGTCGCGACCGCGAGCGGATGGGTGATGTACGGATCCCCGCTGCGCCGCTTCTGCTCGCCGTGGGCCTGCTCGGCGGTCTCGTAGGCGCGCTGGACGACCCGCAGATCGGCCTTGGGATGCGCGGTCCGGATGGTGCGCGCGAGCGGCTCGAGCACCGGCGGAAGGGCGCCCGGCTTGGTCGCCGTGAGGCGCGCGAGGCGGGCCCGCACCCGGCGGCCGGAGGGCGGGCCGGCACGGAAGTCGTCCGGGTCGGCCGGGGCGGGAGGGGCCGGTACCGCCGGCGCGCTCTGGACATCCTCGACCGTCAGCGCTCCGGCGGCCGGCGCCTCAGGCGCCGGAGCGGGCGGGACCGCGACCGGTGTGATGTCAGGCGCCACGGGCGGCTCCTCGGGAAAGGGCTGGACCTCCAGTGTAGGAGGCCTGCCTGTGCGACAAGGCGCTGCCTGACCGCGGTGTTCCCGTTGCCCCGCGGTAAGCGCTCTGGGATACCGCTGAGATACCGGCTGCGGCTCAGTACGTGAGCAGGGAGTGCACGTCCACGTCCGGCACCTCGGCCTGGAACGCGGACCGGCCGGAGAGGAACTCCAGCTCGAGCAGGACCGACAGGCCGACGACCTCGGCGCCGGCAGCGCTGACGAGCCGGGCGGCCGCGGCGGCGGTACCGCCGGTGGCCAGGACGTCGTCCACGATCAGCACCCGGTCACCAGGCTCGAACGCGTCCTGGTGCACCTGCAGGACGTTGGTGCCGTACTCCAGGTCGTACTCGGTCTCGTGGGTGGCCAGCGGCAGCTTGCCGGGCTTGCGCACCGGTACGAAGCCCGCCCCGAAGTGGTAGGCCACGGGGGCCGCGACGATGAAGCCGCGGGCCTCGATCCCGACCACCTTGTCGACCGTGCCGCGCCCGTGGTGGGCGACGATCGCGTCCACTGCGCCGGCGAAGGCGACATGGTCGGCGAGCAGCGGCGAGATGTCCTTGAACATGACGCCCGGCTGCGGGAAGTCGGGGACGTCGACCACCCGGGACCGCAGCAGCGCGTCGAGGTCGACGGGGCCGCGCACACGCGTGGGCATCTAGCGCCGCCGCTTGCCGGACGGACGGCCGGGACGGCCGCCCTTGTTGCTCTTGCGCGCCGGCTGACCCCCGGGGCGACGGCCGGCACCGGACGCCGGCGAGGAGGGCGGTACGGCGACCGGGTCGCCCTCCTCCTCGGCTGCGTCGGCAGTCGCGGCGACCGGCAACGGCGTCCCTGCGGCGCGGGCCGCGGCCCGCTGCTGGAACGAGCTGCCGCTCTTGGCGACGCTGCCCGACCGGCGGGCGAGCACCCGCTGGGTGAGCGCCTTGTACTGCGGCTCGCGCTCCTTGAGGTCGGCGAGCAGCGGCGTGGCGAGGAACAGCGAGGAGTACGCCCCGGAGGCGAGCCCGACGAACAGCGCCAGCGCCAGGTCCTTCAGCGTGCCCGCGCGGAGCAGGAACGCCCCGACGAACAGCAGGCCGGAGACCGGCAGCAGCGCGATCAGCGAGGTGTTGATGGAGCGCATGAAGGTCTGGTTGACCGCCAGCTCGGCAGCCTCGCTGTAGGTCTGCGTGCTGCGGCCGGCCAGCCCGCGGGTGTTCTCCTCGACCTTGTCGAACACCACGATCGTGTCGTACAGGGAGTAACCGAGAACGGTCAGCAGGGCGATGACCGTGGACGGCGTGACCACGAACTGGGTGATCGAGTAGATGCCGGCGGTCAGGATGAGGTCGTGGAACAGCGCCACGATCGCGGCGATCGCCATCTTCGGCTCGAACCGGATGGAGATGTAGATGATCACCGCGATGAGGAACATGACCAGGCCCTGAAGGGCCTTGTTGGTGACCTGCTTGCCCCACGACGGGCCGACGTTCGACTCGGTGATGTCGTTCGGGTTGACCTGGAACTTGGCCGCGATCCCGTTGGTGATCGAGTCGATCTGCGGCTGGGTCAGCGGACCGGTCGTGACGCGCAGGTCGGTGGCCCCGCTCGCGGTGCCCACGGTCTGCACCGTCGGGTCGTGCACGCCGAGGTCCGCGATGACGGTGCGCGCCTCGGCGACCGAGACCCCCTTCGCCGGGAACTGGAAGCTGGCGCCGCCCTTGAACTCCTCGCCGACGTTGAAGCCGCGGAACGCCATGCTGGCCAGGCAGATCAGCACGAGGGCCACCGAGATGGCGTAGAAGGTCTTGCGCTTGTGGATCAGCGGGAAGCTGGTCTCACCGCGGTAGAGCCGCGATACGAGCCCCATGGTCAGACCTCCGGGTTGGACGCGACGGGCCGCGACGAGCTCGCCGCGCGGGACGGGGGCCGGGTGACGGGTGCGCCACCGTCCGGGCCGTAGAACCCGGTCCACTTGTGGTTGCTGAACCATGCGAAGCGCGACAGCCACGACACGAGGGGCCGGGTGAAGAGGAAGACCACCACCACGTCGAGCAGCGTCGACAGGCCGAGCGTGAAGGCGAAGCCGCGGACACCGCCGACGGACACGAAGTACAGGATGATCGCGGCGAGCAGCGAGACAGTGTCCGCCGACAGGATGGTCCGCCGGGCGCGCACCCAGGCACGGTCCACCGAACTGCGCGGCGTACGACCTTCCTTGATCTCGTCCTTCAGGCGTTCGAAGAACACGACGAACGAGTCCGCGGTGATACCCACCGCGACGATCAGACCGGCGATGCCGGCCAAGGAGAGCGCGAAGCCGATCTGCTTGCCGAGGATCGTGACGAAGGCGTAGACGAGCAGGCCGGACAGCAGGAGGCTGGCGATGGTCACGACGCCGAGCGCGCGGTAGTACAGCAGCGAGTAGATGACGACCGCGATCAGGCCGATGCCACCCGCCAGCAGGCCGGCGTGCAGCTGGTCCTTGCCGAGCGTGGGCGAGATGATCTCCACCTGGCCGGGCTGGAAGGACAGCGGCAGCGCGCCGTACTTGAGGGTGTTGGCGAGGTCCTGCGCGCTCTTCTGGTCGAAGCTGCCGGTGATCTGCGCGTCGCCGTCGATCCGGCTCTGGATGGTCGGCGCCGAGATGGTGACGCCGTCCAGGACGATCGCGACCTGCTTGCCGAGGGTCGCCGCGGTGAGGTCGCTGAACTTGCGCTGACCCTCGCCGGTGAACGAGACGACGATCTCCCACTGGCCGGTGGTCGGGTTCGTCGTGGCGGTGGCGCCCTTGACGTCGGTCCCGACGACCTTGGCCACGTCGAGGTGGTACTTCACCTGCCCGTCCTGCGAGCAGGACACGATCTGCTGGTTCGGGGCGTCGTTCGAGCCGCCGGTGCGGGCCGTCGGCTTGCTGCAGTCCAGCGCAGCGAAGGCCTGCGGCGTGTACGGGTCACCGCTGCGCACGCCGGTCTGCCCGGACGCGGACGGCGCCGGCGACGCGGACGGGCTGGCAGAGGGGCTGGGCGTGCCGGCCGCGAGCAGGCCCTTGGACAGCGCGCGGCTGTTCGCGGTCGCCGACGGCGTGGCCGCCGGGGTCGCGGGAGTCACGACCGCGGCCGACGGCGAGGCACTGGGGTTCGCCGACGGCGTGCCGCTCGCCTTCGGGGTCGCCGTCGCGGTCGGCTGCGCCGCCTGCGGGCTGCCGGCCGCCGACTGGAGCACCTCGCGGAAGCGCAGCTGCGCCGTGGTGGCCAGCGACTTGATCGAGTCGCGGCTGCCGCCCGGCACCGACACGACGATGTTGTTGCCCTGCGTCACGACCTCGGCCTCGGCGACACCCAGACCGTTGACGCGGCGGTTGATGATGTCGACGGCCGTCTGGAGCTGGTCGCCCTTGGGCTGGGTCTTGGGCTGCAGGATGACGCTCGCGCCGCCCTGCAGGTCCAGGCCGAGCTTCGGGGTCAGCGGCTTCCCGCCAGGACCGGCCAGCAGCACGATGCTGTACAGCACCACGAGCAGGAGGGCCAGCGCCCCGAAGTAGCGACCTACGTGCAGCGTGCCTCGCGAGGGGCCGGGTCGTGCCACGGGGAGAGGTCTCCTGTCTCGACCGGCGCCCGGACAGGGCACACGGTTCGGCGTACGGAAGGCAACAGCGTCAGGGTCGAGTATCGCCCCTGGTCGCTATGCGGGCGGGGCGCCCTGGTCGTCGGCAGCGACGGTGCCGGGCGCCTCGGGTTCGTCGAGCACGCGGACCACCGCGCCCGACGCGAAGCGGGCCTGCACCCCGGGCGCGATCTCGAGCAGCACCGTCTCGCCGTCGACGGCTGCCACCGTCGCGTGCAGCCCGGCGGTGGTGATGACACGGCTTCCCGGCCGGAGGGCCTGGCGCACCTGCTGCAGGGCCTTGGCGCGCGTCCGCTGCGGACGCACCAGCAGGAACCAGCCACCGATCGCCAGGACCACGAAGAAGAGCAGCTGCTGGGCTGCGGGGTTCATGGCGTGGGACTCCTTGCTGAGGACGGACGTGGGCGGACCGGGACACTGGCCCGGGAGAGCATAGTGACTTCCGCCTGGGCAACGGCGGACAGGCGCGAGCGGTTCCGCCGTCCGGGCGGCGCCGGCGCGTCACGCCGTGGCGCCGCCGACGTCGAAGGGCAGCGCGTCGACCTGGCGGAGGGCGCTGCGGTCCGGCGACAGCCCCAGGTGGGCCCAGGCTGCCGGTGTCGCGACCCGACCCCGCGGCGTACGGATGACCAGGCCGGTGCGGACCAGGAACGGCTCGGCGACCTCCTCCACCGTCTCCGGCTCCTCACTCACCGCGACCGCCAGCGTCGACAAGCCGACAGGTCCCCCACCGAACCGCTTGACCAGCGCCTCGAGCACCGCCCGGTCGAGCCGGTCGAGGCCCAGCTCGTCGACGTCGTAGACCTCGAGCGCGGCCCGTGCGACGGAGCGCGTGACGATCCCGTCGGCGCGCACCTCGGAGAAGTCCCGGACCCGGCGCAGCAGCCGGTTGGCGATGCGGGGCGTCCCGCGGGAGCGGCCGGCGATCTCGGCCGCGCCGTCGGGGCGCAGGTCGACCCCGAGCAGGCCGGCGGACCGCGTCAGCACCCGCTCGAGCTCCTCGGGGGTGTACGGCTCCATGTGCGCGGTGAACCCGAAGCGGTCGCGCAACGGCCCGGTGAGCAGGCCGGACCGGGTGGTGGCCCCGACCAGGGTGAACGGCGCGACGTCCAGCGGGATCGCGGTCGCGCCGGGCCCCTTGCCGACGATGACGTCGACCCGGAAGTCCTCCATCGCGACGTACAGCAGTTCCTCGGCCGGCCGGGCCACCCGGTGGATCTCGTCGATGAACAGCACCTCGCCCTCGACCAGGCTGCTGACGAGCGCGGCGAGGTCGCCGGCACGTTCGATGGCCGGGCCGCTCGTGACGCGGATACCGGTGCCGAGCTCGGCGGCGATGATCATGGCCAGCGAGGTCTTGCCCAGCCCGGGAGCCCCCGACAGCAGCACGTGGTCCGGCGGCCGACCGCGTCGCTTCGCACTCTCCAGCACGAGCGACAGCTGTTCGCGGACCCGTTCCTGTCCGACGAACTCGTCCAGCCGGCGCGGGCGCAGCGCGGCTTCGACGAGCCGCTCGTCGTCCTCGGCCTCCGGGGTGACCTCCGAGCTCATCGCGCCCGGCCGAGCATCGCCAGCGCCTCGCGCAGCAGCGCGGGTACGTCGGCGTCGGTGGCCTCCGGATGTGCCTCCGAGAGGCGTACGACGGCCTCGTCGGCCGGCTTCTCCTGGAAGCCGAGCCCGACGAGGGCCTGCTGCAGCGTGTCGCGCCAGCCGGACCGGGCGGCCAGTGGGATGGCCGACGTCGTACCGACGACCTTGTCCTTGAGCTCGAGCACCATCCGCTGGGCGCCCTTGCGGCCGATGCCAGGCACCAGCATGAGCGCGACGAGGTCCTCGGTCAGCAGGGCCCGGCGGACGGTGTCAGGGGTGTGCACGGTGAGCACCGCCTGGGCCAGCCGCGGGCCGACACCAGAGGACGTCTGCAGCAGCTCGAACAGCTCCCGCTCGTCGTCGTCGGCGAACCCGTAGAGGGTCAGGCTGTCCTCCCGCACGACCAGGCTGGTCGACAGCACCGCCTCGTCGCCCACCCGCAGGCGGGCCTTCGTCCCCGGCGTGGTCTGGACGGCCAGCCCCACTCCCCCGACCCGGACGACGACACCGTCCGGGTGCAGGGCCGTCACGGTTCCGGCGACGCTGGCGATCATCGGGCGGCGCCTGACCCGGTCAGAGCGGTCGCGGCGGCGACCGACGCAGCCAGCCTGGCCTGGCCGGGGGCCCGCCACAGGTGGCAGATGGCGAGCGCCAGGGCGTCGGCCGCGTCGGCCGGTTTCGGCGGCTCGGCGAGCCGGAGCAGCCGGGCCACCATGAACCCGACCTGGGCCTTGTCGGCCCGGCCCGACCCGGTGACGGCGGCCTTGACCTCGGACGGCGTGTGCAGGACGACCGGCAGCCCGCGCCGGGCCGCGCAGGTGATGGCGACGGCCCCCGCCTGCGCGGTGCCCATCACGGTCCGCACGTTCGCCTGGCTGAACACCCGCTCCACCGCGACGGCGTCCGGCCGGTGCAGGTCCAGCCACGTCTCGAACTCGCGCTCGAGCGCGACCAGCCGCAGCCCGAGCGGCGCGTCGGCCGGCGTACGCGCCACACCGACGGCGACCAGGCTGGCGCGGCCAGGCGAACCCTCGACGACCCCCAGCCCGCACCGGGTCAGACCGGGGTCGACGCCCAGGACGCGCATGGCGGACCCCACATCTCTCTACTCGGCTAGAACAGGTGTTCGGACGCGAGCCTACGGCGGGGGCGCCGCCCGGCCGGGGAGGCGCGCCAGGAATTGCCGTCGTGCGCCCGCCGCAGCGAACTCGCGGCCCGGCGGCGGGTCACGCGTCGGTCTCGGGAGCGGCCGGACCGGGCGGCCGGGAACGCGCCGGTCGGTGTCGTCCGTTTTGCGTACGGCGGGTACACGGGCAGGATCCCGTCATGGAGCTCGAGGCTCGGGTGTGGCTGCGGGGCGACCTGCGCTCCCCTGCCGACGCGCGCCGCTTCGTGGGGCGCACGCTCACGCCACTGCTGGGCCGCGAGGACGTCGAGACCGCGATGCTGTTGACCAGCGAGCTGGTCACCAACGTGGCACTGCATGCCGGGACCGAGTGCGAGCTGGTGTTGCGCGGGAAGCCGAAGACCCTGCTGATCCAGGTCACGGACTTGGACAGCCGGGGGTCGAGGCAGTCGTTCGGCCGCGAGCTGCCGAGCGGCCGGGGCCAGCGCATGTTCGAGGTGCTGTGCCGGCGGTGGGGGGTGCGACCGGAGCCGGGTGGCAAGACGGTGTGGTGCGAGCTGGCCGTCAGGGAGTGACGTCCGCGTGGACCAGGACCACCCCGGCGACACCACCGCCGGCGAGCAGCGGCTGGCAGTCGACCTGACGCCCCTCACGATCCGCGGTCCGGGCCATGTCTCCGTGCAGCACGCGGCGGACGGCGTCGACGTCCACGCCGAGTCCCAGGTCGGCCAGCGGGCGACCGTGGGCATCGGCCCGGCGCAGCCCCCAACGACCCTCGGCCCGGTCGGACCAGACCCGCACGACGAGGTCCCGGTCCACGACCACGAGGCCGCCCGGCAGACCGGTGAGAAGGCTGTCGAGGAAACCCGTCCGCTGACGCAGTCCGTCGGCAAGGGCCTGCAGCGCGTGGTTCGTCAACCGCAGGTCGTCGTTCATGGCCTCGAGCTCCGCGTTGGCGTCCCGTAGCTCGGCGCTCGTCGTCTCGACCTCGCCGAGCGCGGACTGCAGCTGCCCGTTGGCCCGCACGACCTCTTCCTGGGTGTGCTGCAGCCGCCGGTAGGCGGCCTCGAGCTCGCCGTAGACCTCGTCCAGCGCTGCGGCGCGTTCGTGGTGCCGCGTCACGTCCCGGAAGCTGATCTCGACGCCCATCACCCGGTTGCCCGCGGTGAGCGGCAGGATCTGGACGTCGTACCAGACCTGACCGCCGTCCCGCTCGGCCGCGACGTCCCTGAACTCGACCGCCGTGGCGTCGGTGCTCGCCTGCAGGACCGACCGGTGGAGCTCGATCGGCTCGTGGCAGATCGCCAGGTCCTGGAAGGGACGCCCGACGTCGGTGCCGTCCACCCCCAGGCTGCGTACGGCGGCCGGGCTGACGAAGGCGAGATGGCCACGCTGGTCGAGCACCAGCCGGGGACCCGGCGGGTGCTCGGCGCCAGCCGGACTGGACATGGAACGAGGGTGGGCTCAGCCCACGCGCTCGAGAACCTCGTCGCTGATGTCGAAGTTGGCCCAGACGTTCTGCACGTCGTCGAGGTCCTCGAGGGCGTCGACGAGCTTGAGCACCTTCAGCGCGACGTCGTCCTCGAGCGGCACGGACACGCTGGGCAGCCAGGCGATGTCGGCAGACTCGACGGTCAGCCCGGCGTCGGTGCAGGCCAGGCGGACGGCGTGGGTGTCGCTGCCGTCACAGACGACCTCGAACGCCTCGTCGAGGTCGTTGACCTCCTCGGCGCCGACCTCGAGCACGGCCAGGAGCACGTCGTCCTCGGTCAGCCCGTCGGTCTTGGTGACCAGGATGACGCCCTTGCGGTTGAACAGGTACGAGACGGACCCCGGGTCGGCCGGGTTGCCACCGTTGCGGGTGATCGCGATCCGGACCTCAGCCGCCGCCCGGTTGCGGTTGTCCGTGAGGCACTCGACCATGATGGCCACGCCGCCCTGGGCGTACGCCTCGTAGGTGATCTCCTCGTACGCAGCCGCGTCCCCGAGCTCACCGCTACCGCGCTTGACCGCCCGGTCGATGTTGTCGTTGGGGACCGACTGGCCCTTGGCCTTGGCGATCGCGTCGGCGAGGGTCGGGTTGCCGGAGGGGTCGCCGCCGCCCGTACGCGCCGCGACCTCGATGGTCTTGATCAGCTTGGCGAAGAGCTTGCCGCGCTTGGCGTCCACGACGGCCTTCTTGTGCTTGGTCGTCGCCCACTTCGAGTGGCCGCTCATGGATGCGCCTCCTTGACCATGCGTACGAACAGCCCATGGACCCGGCTGTCACCGGTGAGTTCGGGATGGAACGACGTCGCGAGCAGGGGCCCGCGCCGGACGGCCACGACCTTACCCGCGGCAGGTCCATCGCCCGGAACCGTCGCCAGCACCTCGACGTCCGGGCCCGTCCGCTCGACCCACGGCGCGCGGATGAACACCGCGTGCACGTCCCCGACACCGGTCATCTCCACGTCGGTCTCGAACGAGTCGACCTGCCGGCCGAAGGCGTTGCGGCGTACAGCGACGTCGAGCCCGCCCACGGTGGCCTGGTTGGGCCGTCCGTCGAGCACCTCGTCGGCGAGCAGGATCATCCCCGCGCACGAGCCGTACACCGGCAGGCCCGCGCGGACGGCCGTGCGCAGCGGCTCGAGGAGACCGAACAGGTCGAGCAGCGTCCCGATGGTCGTCGACTCGCCGCCGGGCAGGACCAGCCCCTCGACGGTGGCGAGCTCCTGCGGCCGGCGTACCTCGACCGGCTCGGCACCGGCCTCGACGAGGGCGCGGGCGTGCTCGCGTACGTCGCCCTGCAGCGCCAGGATCCCGACGCGCAAGCTCACCAGCCGCGGGTGGCCAACAGGTCGCCCGCGCCGAGCGAATCGACGGCGATGCCGACCATGGCCTCGCCCAGCCCACGGCTGACCTTGGCGATCCGCTGGGCGTCCTGGAAGTACGCGGTGGCCTCGACGCAGGCCCGCGCGCGCAGGGCCGGGTCGCCGGACTTGAAGATGCCCGAGCCGATGAACACGCCGTCCGCCCCGAGCTGCATCATCATCGCCGCGTCCGCCGGGGTGGCGACGCCGCCGGCCACGAACAGCACGACGGGGAGCCGGCCGAGCTCGGCCGTCTCGCGGACCAGGTCGAGCGGGGCCTGCAGCTCCTTGGCGGCGCTGTAGAGGTCGCGCTCGTCGATCGACTGCAGGCGGCGGATCTGACCGAGGATCGTGCGGATGTGCACCGTCGCCTGCGACACGTCGCCGGTGCCGGCCTCGCCCTTGGAGCGGATCATCGCCGCGCCCTCGGCGATGCGCCGCAGCGCCTCACCGAGGTTGGTGGCGCCGCAGACGAACGGCACGGTGAACGCGTGCTTGTCGATGTGGTGCTCGTAGTCGGCCGGGGTGAGGACCTCGGACTCGTCGATGTAGTCGACGCCGATCGCCTGCAGGACCTGCGCCTCGACGAAGTGGCCGATGCGGGCCTTGGCCATCACCGGCACGGAGACCTCGGCCTGGATGCCGTCGATCATGTCGGGGTCGCTCATCCGGGCGACGCCACCGTCACGGCGGATGTCGGCCGGCACCCGCTCGAGCGCCATCACGGCAACCGCGCCGGCGTCCTCGGCGATGCGGGCCTGCTCGGCGTTGACGACGTCCATGATGACGCCGCCCTTGAGCATCTCGGCCATGCCGCGCTTGACGAGCGGGGAACCGGTGACGGGGGTGTCTGACGCGGACACGAGAGCTACCTCACGATCGGAAGGAGAGGGCTCCATCCTAGTTCAGCCGAGGGTGAGCGGGCTGCCCAAGGGCAACAGCAGGATCCAGGTCGGACCGGGGCGCAACGGGACCGCGTGGCCCGCGCCGTCGACGTACGAGGTCCCAGCCGTCACGGCCGGTCGGCGCCAGGTCGCCTCGAACGCCCGCCCGTCCCGCAGGATCGTCGCCGGCCCGCTGCCCGTGCTCACGGTGTACGGCGTCGGGTTGCCGAGCACGTCGACGTAACGGCTGCCCTGCACGGACACCCGCTGGACGATGACGTTCGCCGGCGCCACCCCCGCCATCAGGTGGCTGTCCTGGGTGACCGACCACCGGTGCGTCGAGGGGAGGTACCGCAGGGTCACGACCGCGGCGTCGGAGAACGCCGCGCGGGCCGACGGCGCCGCCGTTCCCCAGACGGCCGGCAAGGTGCCGAAGCGCAGCCCGATGTCGCGCGCCGGCGAGCCCGGCCGATCCTTGGCCAGCGCAGCGGGTGAGGTGAAGAAGTTGCGGGCGTCGGCCCGGAACTCGCCCAGCCGGTAGTCGCCGGGCACCGCGTCGTACGACGCGTCCAGCAGCCGCCCGGCGGTGACGGCGCTGCGGAAGCTCGCCTTGACGCCGCGGTTGCCGCCGGAGAAGCCCACGGCCACCCGGCCGAGCTGCGAGAGCAGCTCGATGTCGCTCTCCCGGACGCTGCGGATGGGCCCCACCTCACCGGCCGAACCGTCGTCGAAGACGGCCGCCAGCCGGGTGGAGCCGCCCTCCATGAGCTCCTGGTAGACGATCGCGGCCCGGTCGAGCCCCCGCTGGTACGGCCAGGCGAGCGTCTCGTTGTCGACCTTCAGGACGACCACCGACGACGTACGACGAGGCGCGAGCCCGGTCAGCGGGTCGGTCGCCGCGGGTGTCGGGCTGGGCGACGGGGACGCCGACGGCGACGCGGAGCTCGCGACCGGACGGGGCGCGGCGGCCGCCTCCTTGTCGGCCTGCGCGGAGGAGCAGCCGGCGGCCAGCGCCGCCGCGGCGACGAACACGAACAGACGGTGACGGGCCACCGACCGAACGTACGGGGCGCCGCCCATGATCGGGGCGTTTCAGCCGGCGAGCGCCGTGTCGTCGATCTCGAAGTACGACGGCATCCGGCGGCGGCCGGCCAGTCGCAGCGCCCGGGGCACGGGCCGCTGCCGGACGGTGCGGGTGTCGTTGACGGCCGCATTGTGGAACGAGCGGGCCAGGGCCACCCGGCTGGCCGCGGCCTGCAGCTCCTGCAGCGGCGCGTCGCCCGGCAGCAGCGGTACGGCGTTGCGCAGCGCGCGGCTCAGGTCGTTCTCGACCGTCTCCCGGCCGTCCTCCCCCGCACCCAGGGCGACGTGCGCCGCGGCGGCCAGCGCGGCGGAGGTGGGGCCGTCGGGCACCCGCGGCACCAGCGCCCG